>CANKVM010000012.1 GCA_947487175.1 Flavobacteriales bacterium
TGCGATTGATTTACCTTTGTAAATAGATTCATGAGTCAAAAAATTTTAATTCTCGATTTCGGTTCGCAATACACGCAATTGATTGCGCGTAGACTGCGCGAATTGTTTGTTTATTGCGAAATTCACCCATTCAATCATATTCCAGAAATAGACGATTCTGTAAAAGGAATTATTTTATCAGGAAGTCCTTGCTCTGTAAACGACAGTGACGCACCTGAAATTGATTTGACACACCTATTTTCGAAAGCACCTTTATTGGGCGTTTGTTATGGTGCTCAGTACATGGCAAAAGCTTTGGGTGGTGAAGTTGGAAAAAGCAAGCACAGAGAATATGGCCGTGCAATGATGCAACAAACTGGAGAAACCAATGCATTGTTAGATGGGTTAAGCTACGAAAGTCAAGTTTGGATGAGTCATGGTGATACCATTTTGAAACTCCCTGAAAATACTACAGTAATTGCCACAACATCTAGCATACCCGTTGCTGCTTTTGAAGTAACAGGGCAACAACATTTGACATACGGAATTCAATTTCACCCGGAAGTTTTTCATTCTACCGAAGGCCCTGCAATGTTGAAGAATTTTGCATACAATATTTGCGGATGTTCTGGTGATTGGACCCCAGGTCATTTTATCGATGAAATTGTTTTAGAATTACAAAATAAAATTGGACCAGACGACCAAGTAATTTTAGGTCTATCGGGCGGTGTTGATTCTTCCGTTGCTGGATTGCTGTTGCACAAAGCAATTGGAAATAGACTCCATTGCATTTTTATCAATAATGGATTATTGCGTAAAAACGAATTTGATTTGGTTCAAGAATCATATCAAGGTTTGGATTTGAATATTATTCCGATTGATGCATCTAAAAATTTCTATGATGCTCTTGAGGGACTTACTGATCCTGAGGAAAAGAGAAAAGCCATTGGAAGGGTTTTTGTTGAAGTTTTCCAAGAGGAAAGCCTTAAAATAAAAGATGCCAAATGGTTGGCTCAAGGAACTATTTACCCCGACGTTATTGAAAGTGTGAGTGTGAAAGGTCCTTCAGCAACTATAAAAAGCCATCATAATGTAGGTGGATTGCCAGAGAAAATGCACCTAAAAGTGGTTGAGCCTTTGAGAAGTTTGTTCAAAGATGAAGTTCGCAGAGTGGGCAGCGCTTTGGGATTGCCAGATAAATTACTAAATAGACATCCTTTCCCAGGACCGGGTTTTGGTATTCGTATTTTGGGAGATATTACAGAAGCAAAAGTAAAATTGCTTCAAGAAGCGGATTTCATTTACATGAACAAACTACATGAATATGGTTGGTATGATAAAATTTGGCAAGCTGGCTGTATTTTACTTCCAATTCAAAGTGTTGGCGTAATGGGCGATGAAAGAACTTACGAGCAGGTTGTTGCATTGCGCGCTGTTACCAGCACCGATGGCATGACCGCCGATTGGGTTCATATTCCATATGAAATTTTAGCAGACATATCCAACAGCATTATCAATCAAGTTCGTGGTATCAACAGGGTTGTTTACGATATAAGTTCTAAACCACCTGCAACCATAGAATGGGAATAATATGAATAGATTTACCTTGCTTTTTATAGCTGTATTTTCATGTCCGTTGGCAAATTTGTATGCCCAAGGAAATGATCGCAATTTTAAAATTGGCATTCTGCTTCCATTTTCAACAAACGGATCGGATAAAGAAAACAAAAATGCTGAAGCAATTTTTGATTATTACCAAGGTGCAAAATTGGCTTTGAATCAGTTAGAAAAAGAAGGATTTAAATCTACAGTTCAGGTTTGGGACTTGAATAAAGACTCACTTGAATTAGAGAAACTTTTTAAAAGCCCTGAATTCCAAGCTTTAGATTTATTGATTGGCCCTATAAGTCAAAAATATGTTAATCAAATTTCAAAACGCTTAAAAAACTCAAGCACCAGTTGGGTTTCGCCATTGAAATCATTAAATCTACCAAATTCACAGTTTAATTTAAACTTCTTCTCTCCTGATTCGTTAAGGATGAGAGGTTTGGGATATGCCCTATCTGATCAATTCAAATTTCATAAATATTGTTTGATTACGGATGGGTCTTCCCAATCTAAAAAAGATGCCAGCACACTAAAGTTTGTATTGCAGAGTTTATCTAAATCAAGAAAAATTAGCATCCACCAATTTTCTGGCACGAAGTTTACTCCCCCATTACCAATGAAAGACAGTGTAATTTGCATTAACACATTTAGCAATCAAACTGCTAAAATTCAATTGGTAAAATTTGCTTCGGGTAAAGTAAACGACAAAAATAATGCACCGCACAGAAATTCTACGTTTATCGTTGGTCATTTTAATTGGTATGAAAACTTGAGTCTTTCTCAAGACGCAAGCGAAGATAAAATCATTTATCCCGCTATTAATTTTTTAAATCAAGCCGATAGCAGCACGGCTGAATATACGAGATTGTATGTTGAGAAAAACTTTGGTGAGCCGAGTAGATTTGCTTATCAAGGATATGATCAAATGTTATTTCTTGGATACGGACTTATGTTTGGTGGAAATTCATTTTTACCCGCGTTGCCAAACTCAAACTGTGTAGGTTTCATAAATACCATTCGTCCATATAGAATTGGCAAACGCTTTTACAACATAGGAGTTCGATTGATTTCATTGGGAAATCACGATCAAAAATTATTTACAAATTGAAATTTCTTAACGTTCAAATAAGCAATGCCTTAAATATTGTTACACAATATCAAGGTATTGAACCTTTTCATCTGTATTTAAAAGGCATTTTCAAACAAAACAAAAACTGGGGAAGCAAAGACAGAAAGAATTATAGAAATATCTGTTATACTTACTGGCGCTATTTTGATGTATTAGAATCACTTTCTACTGAAAGTAAACAACAATTCTTATTTGACTTTATTTCTGGCGAAATTCAATCATCACAAATTCAGACCAAGGCCTATGGGAAACTTGATGCATTTGTTTCAAAATCAATAGATCAAAATCAATTAAACAACTCGTTTATTAGTGAAGCTCCTGTATTTTTTAGGGTATTAGATTCTTTTGAAAAGCATTTTATACAAGAAATTAATTCGTTGAATATTAAAACCGAATTGGTATTCAATAAGGTTTATAAATTCCAGGCTCAAGTTGATTTAACTCATTTTATTGAAAATGGATATGGATATATCCAAGATTTATCAAGTCAATTGGCAATGGAAAAATTGTCAGAAAACGCGCCTTTAGATTTCGTTTGGGATTGCTGTTCTGGTGCAGGTGGTAAGAGCATTGACTTGATGTTAAAATCGCCAAAGACAAAGTTGTTTTGCAGCGACATGCGTCAAACTATCTTAGAAAATCTAAAATTGCGTTTTAAAACTTTGGGACTAAATGTCCCTCAAACCCAAGAAATAGATTTGTTAAAAGATTTAACCGGTTTAAATAATGGTTTTTACGACCAAAAGCTCATTATTGCTGATGCGCCTTGTACAGGAAGTGGCACTTGGAGAAGGAATCCAGAGAATTTGGCCTTTTTTACCCCCGATAAAATCACAACCTACTCAACGTTACAAGAAAGCATACTGAATCGCTTAAATGACTTTGTAATGCAAAATGGATACATATTCTACATGACATGCTCTGTGTTTTCTCAAGAAAATGAAACCAATAGCAAATCATTTGCGGTTAAAAACAAATATCAAATTGTTTTTGAGGAGTATTTTGGAGGATCAGAAATTGACTCTGACATCATTTATGGGTGTTTGATGCAGAAAAAATAAAAGCTTCAATTTTCTTGAAGCTTTCTAATATTGTTAAGGAATTTAAATTATTGTTCGGGATCGTATGCCCATTTCAAATAAATGCTTCCCCAGGTAAAACCTCCTCCAAAAGTACTCAAGATTAGATTATCACCTTTCTTAAATTGTTTTTCAAAATCGTACATGCACAATGGCAAAGTTCCAGAAGTGGTATTTCCGTATTTCTGAATATTTACAAGTACTTTCGATTTGTCTAGGCCCATTCTTTCGGCGGTAGCATCAATAATGCGCAAATTTGCTTGATGTGGTACCAACCAATCAACGTCGTCACTAGTAAGATTGTTGCGTTCCATGATTTCATAACTCACGTCGGCCATATTGGTCACTGCAAATTTGAAAACCGTTTTACCCTCTTGGTACACGTAGTGCATTTTTTTATCAATTGTTTCATGGGATGGCGGATTCATTGAACCACCGGCATGTTGAATCAAGAATTGACGGCCACTTCCATCCACACGAAGAATAGAATCTTGAATTCCATATCCTTCTGTATTAGGTTCCATCAAAACACAACCAGCACCATCTCCAAAAATGATACACGTATTTCTATCGGTATAGTCAACAATTGCGCTCATTTTATCTGCCCCTACAACAATAATTTTCTTATAAACACCAGAAGCAATAAACTTAGAAGCAGTTTCTAAGCTAAAAAGAAAACCTGAACAAGCTGCAGAAACATCAAAGCCCCAAGCATTTTTGGCGCCAATTTTATCGGCAATAACATTTGCAGTTGCAGGGAAAATATAATCTCCTGTTACTGTACCGCAAATAATTACGTCTATTTCTAATGGATCAATGCCTTTTTTTGCAAGCATAGGAAGAATAGCTCCAACAGCCAAATCGCTGGTTGCTTTACCTTCTTCTCTTAAAATATGTCTTTCTTCAATACCGGTTCTGGTTCTAATCCATTCATCGGTAGTATCGATCATTTTTTCTAAATCGAAATTTGTAAGGACAGTATCAGGAACATATCCTCCAACAGCAGTAATCGCAGCGTTGATTTTCATGTTTAGTTTGATGCGTTCTGTTGATTTGCAATTTTTTGGAAAGCAGATTCAACACGAGCACAGAAGTTTGATTCCACAGAATTTTTACAAACTTCTACCATTTTTAAGAAGGTATCTGCTTTAGAGATTCCGTGTCCCACCAATACTGGAGCTTTAACGCCTAAAACAAGACCTCCACCATGATGTTTAAAATTGAACTGATTTAAGAATTCGTCTTCTACACCGCGTTTCATCAATTGGTAATAAAAACCTTCTACCAATTTGATAACTATATTACCAGAAAAACCATCACAAACAATCACATCGGTTTCATCGCTAAAAATGTCACGACCTTCAATATTTCCAGAAAAGTTAATTTCAGGTGTGTTTCTGAGTAATTGGTTTGAAGCACGAGAAAGAATACTTCCTTTTTCATCTTCTTCACCAATGTTTAATAAACCAACTGATGGATTGTCTATTTTCTTTACTGCTTGCGCGTACAGAGAACCTAAAATTGCAAATTGTTGTAAATGTTCAGGTTTACAATCGGCATTTGCTCCAACATCTAATAAAACTCCTGCTTTTCCACTAGGTCGTGGAATTGCAGAAGTCAAACAAGGGCGATCAACACCCTCAATAGGTTTTAATATTTGAATTGAGCCAACCAACATTGCGCCGGTATTACCAGCACTAAAGAAGGCATCAATTTTTTTATCAGCCAAATATTCAAATCCAACAGAAATACTTGAATCACGCTTTCCTGCTAAAGCTTTAACAGGATGTTCACTCATTTCAATTACTTGAGAACAGTGAACGATTGTTAAATCAGATAAATCTAAATTTTCTTGGCTAGCGATATTTTCGATATCGGATTGAACGCCAAACATCACTAGTTCAACAGATGGAAATTCAGCTTTCGCTAGAACAGCTCCTTTAATTGCTTCTAATGGGGCGTAATCACCGCCCATTGCGTCAATACCGATTCTCATTATTATGCGTCGTTACGGCCCTTCATCACCTTAACTCCACGGTAAGTACCGGTAAGTAGGTTAACACGATGATACAAAGAAACGTCACCTGTTACAGGATCTGCAATCATTGGACGAACTTCTAATTTGTCATGTGTACGACGTTTGTCGCGGCGTGTTTTGGATATTTTTCGTTTAGGATGTGCCATATTCTATTTTCTCTTTATTATTTTATTATTGTTTTCAATTTTTCCCATCTAGGATCAACTTGCGTTTCTCCTTGATTAATGTGTTCTAATTTTTTCAACATTTCCTGATCACAAGGTTTAACTTCTAAATCATCGCAATTTTTTATCATAGGCAAAGACATTAATGAAGATTCATAAACAGCTTGAGCTATGTTAATTTTGAATTCAACTGTATTTAAATAAATAACATCTGTTGTCAAATCTTTGATTTCATTTTCATTATTCTCATGATTTGAATTCAAATGGTAAATTATTTTAAATTCAGCCTCTATAGGTAAACCAATTTTTGACAAACACCTATCGCAACTATCTGAAATAATACCTGACGTATATAAATCAGCTATCATTAGGTTGCCATTTCTTACGATATCCATTTCTACCTTTAAATCGGCTTCTTGTATATCGTGATTGTCAAAATGCTCAAAGAACGTCTTGTCTAATTGATAATCGAATTGATGTTGCCCATCTTGTAGCTTTACAAACTCTACGGCTAAATATTCAATATCAAAGGACATATTTATTAAAACGAACTGCAAAAGTACATTATTTTCAAATAAAATCCAATTATATATTCGAATTTTATGAGAACTTCATAAAAAAAGGGCTGTAAAAACAGCCCTTTTCATTTTATAAAATATTAACTATTAATACTCCCAAAGGTCGTGCTCAAAGATGAAAAGGTCATTCTTGATTTTATCAGACTCCAGTAACAAAGCTACAGGGTCTTCTCTATATTCATTCTTTTCAGCCAAATAAGCATTGTCATAGTCAGTTGTTTTTACAACATAGCTATCAAACAATCTGTGAACGTTAATATGTTGATCCCAATTTAAACGCATTGCATCATTGTAACGATTAAATACTTGAGACTTAGCCAATGTTGGTCTACAATCATCCATTTTCAACCAAAAAGGTTTTTGTGGGCTTGATATAGTAACACCATTGATAGTCATTTTCTTATCACGTACCGGGGCAATACCAATAATAATTGGTTTCATTTCACCGTGTTTATAGTCAAACACCCAGTCTTCCATGATTTCAAACTTACGAATATCATTCCATTTGAAAATAATAGGAACCAAAGAATCGTGATAATTTGATTCATCAGATGCATCATAGTTATTAATATCAACATCTGAATTCAAAACCGGTACCGACTCAGTTTCACTTGTAGAACTCATAATTCCTTCTGGAGTAATTAAAGATCTGAATGAATCTGAATAGTAAGCCCTGCACAAACCCTTTGTTCCAAGATCCCAAAAAATTTGAGTCACTGGATTTCTAGGCCATGTCCAAGATTTGTTTAATTTTTGACGCAAATCAATAATACGCCATACTCTTCTACTGAATTTAATATCAGCATGACGCAAATATGGACGAGGAACAAATTCACCTTCTAGCAGTGTTAAATTGGTGTCTTGGTTAACATACTCTGGCTCATAATGAGCTTTCGCAGTATCATTATAATGGACTCCAATTGTAGCTACAACAGCAGCTGGTGCAGCAGCAGTTGTACCAGGCGTAGTTACTTCAGCAGTAGTACCTTTACCTTTTGAATTCACATTTACGGTAGCCGTAGCACCTGGCTTTTTCGATTTACCTTGTGCCGCCGCTGGTTCTGATGAAGAACCCCATCCACCACCCCAATCTTGAGCCGAAACTGACCCAACAAGTAGCGTACTAAAAGCGATTAATATTACTCGGTTCATATTTTTAGTTTTTATTTAATTTGAGCACCAGCATTTTCAAGCAATACTGGAATTTTGTTTGGTCCTACTGCCCTAACATCTGAGAATTGAACAAAGTCTCCAGATCCTAATAAACCTAAAATAGATCTAATTGGTTCTAAGCTTGAACTATTTCCATTGATAGTTTTTGGTCCACCAGTTCTTCTGCCTAAAGCAGTAAACTTATAGCTTAAAACTTGGAAACGAACACCTTCGTAAACGAAGTTATCTAAAACAGCAGAAGCAGAAGGTTGTAATTTTAATGCCTCTACAGAAATAGCTCCTGCAAATTCAATAGCACCGCATTTGAAACGTGGCTTTGGAACTGGCTTCACTTTGAAGTTTTTAGTTCCCATAGGCTTCATTCTTCCGTCTGGAAGTTTTGCAGCCACTTGAATTTGACAATCACCCATTTTCTTAGGAATTGTAACTTTATACTTGCCTTTTGATCCAGTAATAACAGCGTTTGTAGCTTGTCCAACATTAGTAACCGAACCATCACCTTTGATAACACAACCAACGATTCTAGCAGAAACATTTGCAGGATCAACACCGCCAACAGATATAGAAATTGGATTTTCTAACCCTTCATACACAACGTTTAACGCATCCGCAGAAATAGCAGCAGAAGGTGCAAACGCTGTAAATTCAGCTTGTGCATCTTTCACTTCTTCTCCACCGCCTGGTTTAGGAACAATGATTTTTACATTCAAAGGATTAGTACCAGCAGATTGAGGAGTAACTTTATATTTACCCACACCATTTTCAACTGGAACAGAAGCTCCGTTAACTGTAATTCTCATTTCAGCTTTTGAATTATACGCAGCCAATAAGATATCCGCTTCATATGTTTGACCTGTTACAACGGCACCTGTTTTAGCAGATACAACTGGAATAATAGCGTCAAATTTAAAATCCGCTGCACTTACAGACTCAGCCAATACTTGACAAATTTCTGTTTCAAGAATTTTAGCATCGTTTTCAATTTTACTCAACATTGCAAATACTGCTGCAAGTGGAGTACTATGCATATATACCTCAGCCCAAGATAATTCTTTACCTTCATGATCAACTACTGGACCAGATGCGGCATTGAAAGGATCTTTCACTGTACCTGCGGTTAATGTAGACTTCAATGCGATGTCTCCTAAACGACTTTTTAAGAATTCTACTGTTTCCTTGTTTTTAGCCAAATTAGGATCTTTCATTGCTTTATTTACCAAATTCAATAATTCAACACGTGTTCTATTGATATCAGCTTCTAAATCTTTTCCTCTTTTTCCAGCCAATTCTTCATTAAAATAACGAACGTGATCATCTAAATTATCACCTGAAATCAATTCAGGCATATCGCCGTTTTTCTTAACAACCCAAGGATATTGTGCTGTTTCAACGTAATCAGCTTTATGCTCTTCGTCAATTTTGAAGGCTAATTTAGGATCACCAGTATTTGGATCAATAGAACCTTGAGAATATCTTAACAATTCAGTTTTAATTCTGTGAATATTGTCTACAAATGACTTTGTAGACTTATTTGCATCAGTACAATAAACTAAGGCAGCTTTTGCACCTAAGTTGTTATCTTGAGCTGTTTTTTTCAAATTATCAACAATCTTGCTAGTTTTCACTTCAATATTGCTGGTAGATCTTTTCAAAGAATTATCTAAAACTGTAAATGCCAATAAAATTTCTTTTGTAACATTTAATGCGAGAAGCGCTGTTAACACGAGATACATCATGTTAATCATCTTCTGCCTTGCCGACAATTTACCACCTGCCATGTTTGTTTTCCTTTATAATGTGGTATAAATGTAAATTAACGGTTACCGCCCATGGCGCTTAACATGTTACCATAAATTGAATTCAAATTATTCAAGTTTTGGTTTAAACGTACCATTTCATCTTTGAATTCACCTGTAGCAGATTCAGTTGCAGCGATGTTACTTAAAACGCCACTTAAACCACTAGAGAAAGAACCCAATGAATCAGAAACAACAGCAGAACTATTCGCAATCTCGTTCATGTTGTGAGCAGCTTTAGTTGCACTGTCTGCGTATTCTTTTGTAGCTACTGCAGCATTAGAAATGCTTGACATATCTTTTACATTGTTACTCAAAGATAACAAACCAGTACCTAGACTTTCAATCAATTCAGGACCAATTTTAGCTTGAGATAACAAAGAATCTAACTGTTGAGAAACACTTCCACCTGATTTGTCTTTTTTCATTGTTGGTTCGCCACCTGCTAATTCAGGATACACTAATGACCAATCTGGATCCATATGAACAGGTTCAAATGCAGAAATAATGAAAATACCTGCCTCTGTTAACAATCCAATAGTAAGCATGGCATTTGCGCCAGGCCAGTGAAGGATTTTAAACAAGGCTCCTACAATTACAATAGCTGCACCGAAACCATACACAAAATTCATGGATGTTTTCCACTTTTTCGATTCAAAGAAACTTTTACTCATGTTTTTTTTTATTTAGTTTTGTTTTGTTGTTTTTGATTGATTGATTTATTATTTTTTATCCATGTTAGAACGGCCAATGTATGTTTGTACACATCTAAACCCGATATAACATTTACTTGTATCTTGGTATTCGTATGTTCTTGCTCCACATTCAATGAAGTAAGCAACATCTTTCCAAGAACCGCCTCTAATTACTTTACGCTTTTGAGTGATTGGAGTTTTGCTCAGTTTTGCTTGTTCTTGAGCATCATCACTATGTTCTTTCACATAAACATCGTAGTTACCGTTCAAATCATGTGCAAATGCGTTTGTTCCTTCATCCCATTTAGTTTGTGTCCATTCTGATACGTTACCAGACATGTTGTACAAACCAAAGTCATTAGGGAAATAACTATCCGCTCTTACTGGATAAACACCACCATCGCTTGCTCCATAGTCACCGCGCATTGGTTTAAAGTTTGCTAACATACAACCTTTACCGTTACGGGCATAAGGACCACCCCAAGGATATTTATTACCAATTCTACCACCGCGAGATGCATATTCCCACTCATATTCAGTTGGTAAACGGAACATTTCGGTATTTGGCATGTGGTCATTCATTTCCCAATATGCGTCTTTTTGATAAGATCTCCAATGACAAAAAGCTCTAGCTTGTGCCCAGTTTACACCAACTACTGGATAGTCGTCGTAACGTGGATGCCAAAAATATACTCTAGCCATTGGTTCATTAAATGAATATGTGAAATCTCTAATCCAACACAAAGTGTCTGGATAAATTAACACATCTTCATCTTTGATGAAATCTTTTCTGTTTTGAGGTTTGTATTTATCTCTGTTTTTGTCAGAAGTTGCAGCCAAAACCAAGTCAAACCACTGGTAATGATACTTTAATTTAGAAACATCAATTTGACGTTTTCCTCTAAAGCGCTCTTCACCTTGGTAATACATTTCAGAATATAGCAATTTATGCAATTCTTTTTGCTCCCAATCCATAGCTTCATCATGGTTGATAAAAGGCACTTCAGGTGCATTTGGATCGTAATCTTCTGCATCTTCATCCTCAGGATTCGGTTTTTTGAACAATTCAGCAACCAATTTCCCACCACCATTTTTATCTGCACTAGGAACGATTTTCTCTTTAATATCGTCGTCTTCGTACAATTTCATGCGGGCAATTGAGTCAATTACATAGGCAACGAATTGTCTATACTCGTTGTTTGTAATTTCTGTTTCGTCCATCCAAAATCCGAGAACGGACATTTGTTTGTTCGGTTGCAAGTAAGATTGGAATACATCCTGACCACCTTGTCCGGTGTGGAAGGTTCCTGTTTTTACATAAACAGTTCCTGGAGGCTCAGGATGGAACCAAGGACTTCTACCCTGAACACCAATAAGGTCTCCAGTGTCGCCAGGTCCACAAGCAATAAAGATAACAACAGCAGCTATTGATACAAAGCGCAAACGCTTGTTTCCTAATATCATGTTGATTCCTTTTGTCATTCTCCCTTTAGAGAAGAAACCCATCACTTTACTTTTCATTTTGTGTTTTAGTTTCGTTTATAGGTATTATTATGAATTGCAAAAATAAAGATTACATCCGAAAATGCAAGTCTTTTGATATTTTCTTATTATTTAAACGTGAATTTTATATGTTTATTGTATGTGGATAATAAATTAATCGTTTACCGGTGAACGTTTCATCCAGCGAGGGTGGCGATAAATTTTTGGTGGACGTGGAGGTAACTCAAACGTAAAGCAATAGTTCACTTGTAGTTCGTGAGTACCATAACTCGTAGTACGTATATAAGAAGTAGTTAAATCATATGAATAACCTACTCTTAATTTCTGTCTAGAATTTGCTCCACCATTTAATAATGGAGGATAATATCCCAGCATAAAACTAATTGCATCTACACCTAGACCATAACTTCTAAAGTTTAAACCACCTGCATAAAGATCATTGTATGTAACCATACCTTGTAAATCTAATTCAGGTTTTACAAAGCCACCATTCTCTCCCATAACTGTTTTAATTAACATACTTGGCTCGATAGATAATGAAGGATTTCCCATGAAATTATCTTGTTTGTATCCAGCTACCATATATATGTGTCTCGCAGTTGTAATCTTAATTGCACCACTATTACCGTAGGCAAAAGTTTGTGGCACCATGTGCGTCATACTCAAACCTGCAAACATGCCATTAAATATATTAGGGTTAGAATAATAGAATCCTGCACCAAAAGATGTTTTTGTATCGCTTGACATATCGGTTGGAATATTAGGATCGTTAGGGTCGTGATAACGCAAACCTGCTCCATCTAAAGATTTTGTTAATGAAGTTACTTCAAATCCGATTCTATATGATACACCATCAGCCGTAGTGTATGCACCAGATAGTCCACCTCTAAAAAAAGTATTGTCTTCATATGCAATTTTATCTTTAATAAAGGAAGCAAAAACGCCACCAATATTTAACTTACCATTAGCGGTAGGAATAGAAATTGGTGCGCTAAAAGCCAATCCTGTTGTTTTTGGCGCAATATTTTGCGGCAAATTATCACCAATAGGCATTCCTCCTTGTGTTTTTAATAATTTTGTTTGGTCTTCATAACCTAACCATTGTTGATGCGTAATTGCATTCAAACAAAATTGATTTGACGCTCCAGCATAAGCGGGGTTGTACATCAATTTGTTGTAGGTAAAATGCGTATAAGAAGGATCTTGTTGCGCCCTCAAATCAGAGCCTCCAAGCAATCCCAATACTGCAATCCAGAGTAGTTTTTTTCTCATTAGGTAACGGCTGTTTTCTAACACTTAATAACAAAGATGCATTAAATAGAACAATTAAGCAACTATTTTTTAAAAATCTATTTAAACTGAATTCAAACTATGTGCATATCCAATTTTATAAACGTGGATAATATGGTGGTAAATAATCGTGCTGTCTAATAAATAATTCACAATATTTGTAGCATTAATTGTACAAACATGGCCCATATATTAGTAATTGATGACGAAGCTCCAATCAGAGAAACACTGAAGGAAATTCTTGAATATGAACAATTTGACGTAACCTTAGCTGATAATGGAGACAAGGCTTGGCATCTTATTCAGAAGAATGATTACGACGTAATTCTGTGCGATGTAAAAATGCCAGGCATAGATGGCATGGAATTGTTGGAAAAAGTTCAAGCATACAAACCTGAAACTCCTATGGTTATGATTTCTGGCCATGGCAATGTTGAAATGGCAATTGATAGCACTAAAAAAGGAGCTTACGATTTCATTACCAAACCACCAGACTTAAATAGATTACTTATAACGCTTCGGAATGCCATAGACAGAAACAACTTAGTTTCTGAAACAAAAGTCTTAAAAAGAAAAGTTGCCAAAACGTTTGATATTATAGGTGAAACACCGGCAATTGACAAAATCAAAGATACCATCGATAAAGTTGCTCCAACTGAAGCACGTGTATTGATTACGGGGGAAAATGGCACAGGTAAAGAATTAGTTGCACGTTGGGTTCACGAACGATCTACCCGCGCTGCAATGCCACTGATAGAAGTAAACTGCGCATCTATTCCAACGGAATTAATTGAAAGTGAACTTTTTGGACATGAAAAAGGCAGCTTTACTTCTGCAATAAAACAACGCATTGGTAAATTTGAGCAAGCACATGGTGGTACTCTTTTCTTAGACGAAATTGGCGACATGTCAATGGCTGCTCAAGCAAAAGTACTCCGCGCCATTCAAGAAGGAAAAATCACCCGAGTTGGCGGTGACAAAGAAATAAAGGTAAACGTTCGTGTAGTTGCTGCAACGAATAAAAATCTTAATGAAGAAATTGAAAAGGGAAATTTCAGATTGGATTTGTATCACCGTTTATCTGTTATTTTAATTCATGTCCCTACCCTAAACGAAAGGACTGAAGATATTCCTTTGATTGCCGATAAATTTTTGACAGAAATTTGCAATGAAAATTCAATGAACTTGAAAAAATTTACGCCTGATGGATATCGTGCTTTACAAGAAGTAAATTGGACAGGTAACATTCGAGAACTTCGCAATGTGATTGAAAGGTTGGTGATTCTTTGCGATGATAACATTACCGGCGACAATGTATACATGTATAGCAATCCTGCCCAACGCGGAGCAGATCCATTTGGTGTTGTAGATGATTATAAAACCCTTCAAGAATTTAGAGATTGGGCCGAAAAAGTTTTCATCGAAAGAAAATTGGTTCAGAATTCTTGGAATGTTGCAAAAACTGCAATTGAAATAGATATTCAACGCAGTCACCTTTACAACAAAATTGAAAAGTATAGCCTAAAACGTCGATAATATGACTGCCGAAATAGGAACAGATATTCCTAAATCGATTGAAATTCTGCGCAATGGTGGCTTAGTCGCTATTCCCACGGAAACAGTTTATGGCCTAGCTGCAAATGGTTTGAATGAAATTGCAGTAGCCTCTATTTTCTCTGCTAAAAACAGACCTTTTTTTGATCCATTGATTCTGCATATTGGAAACCCGAATATGTTGAATCAACTGGTATCAAACGTCCCTCAAAATGCTAAAAAATTAATGGATGCGTTTTGGCCAGGGCCACTCACTTTTGTTTTGCCTAAAACCCCAATTGTACCAGATATTGTAACAGCAGGACAAGATAGTGTTGCTGTGAGAATGCCAAACCACCCTACTACACTAAATTTATTAAACCAGATTGATTTTCCTTTGGCAGCGCCTAGTGCCAATCCTTTTGGATATGTGAGCCCTACTTCTGCAGCACACGTGTTTGACCAATTGGGTGCTAAAATTAACTATATTTTAGATGGGGGAAATTGTACAGTTGGATTAGAGAGTACCATCATTTCATTTATGGATGAATCAATTCCATGCATTCTGAGATTGGGGGGAATCACAAAAATTGAAATCGAGAATATTATTGGGCCTGTGAATGAGCATATTCATCAAAATAGCAATCCTACAGCGCCCGGTCAATTGGATCAGCATTATTCTCCCTTTTGTAAATTAAAAGAATTAAAAAATGCCGATACTGAAAAATTGCAAAATTCAACAATCATTTTTTATTCGTCAGAATCGAATATTCATCAGCAACTTATCAGTCAAAAAGAAATATTGAATTTTCAGGCGCTTTATTTTACCGAAAACAATACCGAAACTCAGGCAGCATCTAATTTATTTTCAATTTTAAGGGACCTAGATGCAAAAGGACTTTCGGAGGTCTATTTTGAATGGGCACCCAATGAAGGTTTGGGATTGGCAATAAACGACCGACTTAAGCGGGCAATGGCAAAAAGAGATTAAATCTCTTCGTCTTCAATAAACGTAAGTGTATTGTCGAGAAGTAACCAAAAATCTTTATTTACATCCTGCAAACCATTAATTGGGTGAGAAACCCCAAATGTGTGATTTCCATTTTCAACTGTGTACAAAATACTATGTGCACATGCTTTATAAATTTTTTCAGCCGCTGAATATCCCACCGATTCATCTTGTTTTCCGTGACAAACCAACAATGGTTTTGTTAATGAATGCGCAGCTGCAATGATATCGTACTTTTGTTTATTGTCGAGATACTCTTGCCAAATAAAATAATTCAATGGCATTTGTTGTTTGGTTCTTGAATTTTCGATATTCACAAGATTATTATTCTTCCAATCAATTTTATTGATTGACTGAAACAAATGTTCGTATGAATCTATGGCTGCCCAAGTAACGAGTTTTTTTACATAATCAGGAAATAAATTAGCAAAA
This sequence comes from Flavobacteriales bacterium, assembly GCA_947487175.1. GTDB lineage: Bacteria > Bacteroidota > Bacteroidia > NS11-12g > UBA955 > VMCP01. Next base: position 16,007 of record CANKVM010000012.1, read on the forward strand.
ATAAGAACATTGCCTCCGCCCCTACTGTGACCTAACCAAGATATAGATTCTGGATTGAATCCGTACAACTCTACTCCTTCGTTTACAATCCATAGTGCCAAGGATTCCATGTCGCGAAGTTCTTGGCCAATAGTATTATCGGCAAAGGATTCTAAATCGTCAAAATCTTTGGCAATTACACCATTATGGGAATAGTTAAATGTAATTAAGGCTAAATTTTCTGTCACCAAAAATTGTTCGATATGCGGAACAAATCCCCAATCTTTGAATCCTTTAAAACCGTGGCAATACACCAAAGTTGATAATTTTTCTGTACCTGGAATTTCCGGTAAAAACAAATCGACGGCCAAAGAATGACCGTCGATAGTTTGGATCTGAAAAGAAATTTTTCTATTCACTGTGGTGCCCAGGACCGGAGTCGAACCGGTACGAGTGTTAGCTCACAGGTGTTTGAGACCAGCGCGTCTACCAATTCCGCCACCTGGGCATTTAAATTCTAACTTGTTTTTCAGAACGGGACTGCAAAGATAACACTAAAATTTAATTTTACAAATCGAAATTGGAAGATTTCTTTTCCCATTCTACTATTTCTAGGTTGGTTAATTGTCCCTCAATAATTTGAAAACGAATTGCGGTTCTCACCAAATGAAATCCATGTAAACCACATGCCCCAGGATTCATATACATCAAATTTAACTGCTTGTCTTTTTTTACTGCTAAAATGTGTGAATGGCCACAAATAAAAACATCTGGAGGATTTTGCATCAACATTGGGAGGATTTTAGGATTGTATTTTCCTGGCCTTCCCCCAATATGCGTCATCCAAAATTTAAGTCCATCAATAGTAAATCGGTTGTGCAAAGAATACCAACCTTTTACATCGGTTCCATCTACATTTCCAAACACACCCCTAATGGGTTTGCCTAATTTAAAAATCTCATTATGTAAAGCTAAATTCAACCAGTCGCCGGCATGCCAAACTTCATCGGCCCATTCAACATGTTTGAGAATGCCTTTGTCCCAGTAACCGTGATTATCGCTTAGTAATAAAACTTTCAATTTTAGGAAACTTAACGATGAAACAAATAATACCAAGTGCAGAAAGCAGAGACATCAATGGATAGGATGGCAACATGTATCGGGCACAACCAACAGGTCCTGCCAAAAAAGCCAATAAAACGATAATTAATGCATACAATTTAATGTAAAAATATCGATTCAATTGAATTACAGCAAAAAGTGCAAATGCCAATTTTAACAATTGAAATCCACCCAAAAATAACATATAAACGTATTGCCAATTAGGGATTTTTGAGGGACTGTTACCGTCATTTACTCCCATCATTCCCGCGGATTTCTTCCAATTTAGGAAGACCATGGCGTCATATCTGCCTGGATCAAGAAACGTTGCGCCCATTCCCTTTAAATGAAGGAAAATATAAGACCCCAAATTATCATTGATTGAACTTTGGGTTAAACTATCCATGTAATTTTTTTGAGGGACCATAACCGTTCCAAAACTATGTAAATGTTGGTGCTCTAATTCGTAAATTCGATCTACTTCAAAAGGATTCTGGGTTGTAAAGTTGAGCAAGATTTTTCGGTTATAATCGTATGGATTGGTAGTTGTGATTGATGAGTATGTGAAAACTTTATACGAATGATAATTAAAATAGCAACAGCAAAGGATAATGCATATTGGAATGAAATCAAAAAATGAAATTGTATATTTTTTCAATATAGCCAATACGAATGGGAAGATTAAAAACACAATAAAAACCGGTTTTAGCAGACATAATAAAATCAAAAAAAACGGCACCCAATTGTATTTCCCTTCAACGTAAAAAACAACCAACCACAATAGCAATAATTGGCTCCAAATATCAGGCATGATAAAACCCGTATAAAAAAATTGCAATGGATATGTAAGCAAACAGATCATTGACAATGGAAATAATTTACTATGAAATTTGAAGTGGTTAACCAATCTGAACAAAGCGAGAGGAACAGTCAAGCTCAATATCATTTGCATGATAAGTATGACTGGCCAGTTAAAATTCGAAATTCGCCATATTAATGGAAACAATATTGTGCGTCTCATTGGCTCTAAAAAACGATCTATAGGCGCGTTTTCAGATGTCCAATTTTGAAACAGATAAAGCGCGGTTTTTTTATATTCGAAATAATCTACAAGTACAGCAAATGAATAAAATTGCTTCACCACAGCTAGGATGGTTAAAAGCACATATATTTTCACCCATGTGTACTTCCAAACAATTCTCATCCATTAAACCATTGCAATACTGTAATAAATATAATATTGAATAAAAACAAAGCAATTTTCACTTCAAAGGTGCTTACAAAAAATACTAACAGTGAAAGAATTAGGGTAATTAGTGGTAATCCAATATGTTCAAATGAAAGTAAATATCTACTTTCTAAAGGATTTTTTATTGAATTGTATTGTGGCATTTTAGCGTATAAATAACCTCTCACTTCATGTTTATACGGTGAAAAGTAAATATACACTGAATCGCCAACTGACAATTTGAAATAATCTTCTTGGGTTATTTTGAGTTGATACAATTCCGGATTAACAACTGTTTTTTTATCTATTGCCTCAACAAAAACGGAGAAAAAAGTTTCGTTATTTACTGTGAGTTTTGTGGTGCTTTCAGGCAAAATTACTTCTTGCACAACCTTATACAAAACTGATTGCTTGGGCATAAATTCAACCACCGAATGGTAGGCAGAAACACAAATAAATAAAATGGAAAAGGCTTTAGCCAATTTTGTTAGATTTTGTTCCATCATTGAATTGGCTTAAAATATAGATTGAATACTGAAATTTTAAATTTCAGTATTCATATCCCATTGTTCAAGGTAGTCTGCAACTTTACGTACAAACATTCCACCCAATCCACCATCTACAACCCTGTGGTCATAGCTGTGGCTTAAATACATCATATGCCTTATTGCAATTACATCACCATATTCAGTTTCGATTACAGCTGGTTTCTTGCGTATTGCACCTACAGCCATAATAGCTACCTGAGGTTGATTTATCACTGGAGTTCCCATTACGTTTCCAAAAGAACCGACATTGGTTACAGTGTATGTTCCACCTTGGATTTCATCAGGAGTTAATTTATTAATTCGAGCACGGGCAGCAAAGTCATTCACAGTTCTTGTAATGCCCAACAAATTCATAGAATCTGCATTTTTAATTACAGGAACTATCAAGTTTCCGTTTGCTTGAGCTACGGCCATTCCCACATTCACATTTTTCTTTTTGATGATTTTATCACCATCAATAGAAACATTAATCATTGGAAAGTCTTTTATAGCTTTGGCAATTACTTGAATAAATATTGGGGTGAACGTAATGTTCTCACCTTCTCTTTTCTTGAAGGAATCTTTAACTCTATTTCTCCAATTAACTAGATTAGTAACATCGGCTTCAACGAAACTTGTAACGTGTGGACTAACACGTTTACTCATAACCATATGGTCGGCAATAAGTTTACGAACTCTGTCCATTTCGATAATTTCATCGCCTGCGTTCATTGAAACTGCTGGTTTTGATTCAACTTTAGGAGTTGAGGTAACCGCTTCGACAACAGGCTGAGCAACAGGTGTTATTGTAACAGTTTCAACAGGAGCCGGAGCACTTTGAACTGGCGCACTCGGGTCATTAACATAGGCCAAAATATCACTTTTGGTAACTCTGCCATCTTTACCTGTGCCAGGAATTGTTTCCAATACAGCCATAGATATTCCTTCAGCACGCGCAATGTTTAATACCAAAGGAGAATAAAATCTTCCTCCGTCAGCATTTACAATTTGCGTTACGTGATTTTGAGTTAATTGCGAAATTTCGTTTTCAATGGTTTGAGCCATTGCAACGGGAGATGCAATTGTTTCATCAACAACTGGTGTTGGAGTAGCTTGAGTTACAACCCCTGCTGATGCATCGGCATCAATAAAGGCAACCGCTTCTCCTACCTTCACTACATCACCATCCTTGTATAATTGTTTTACAAGAATTCCGGCTTCTGTGCTAGGAATTTCACTATCCACTTTATCGGTTGCAATTTCAACTAGGGGTTCGTCTTTTTCGACTTTTTCACCTACGTTTTTCAACCAGCGAATCACAGTTGCTTCTGCAATACTCTCGCCCATTTTGGGCATAAGAATTGGTTTTTCTGCCATAATTATTTAATCTGCAAATTTCGTCTATTTTTATGTCTTGGACAAATTAAATAAATGAACTATTCAATTTATCTATTTAAGAATCCTCATCTTCAGCGCTATCTTCAATCATACCAATGAATTTCATCAAATCTAAAACTTCTTGTTGTTTATCAAATTGATGTTGTTCACTGTATGCAAAATGCAAATTTCTAAGTATTCTTTTAAAAATTTCAACAGATGTACATGGCCAATAAAAATGCTCTTGCTTTTTGACATGTATAACTTTCAAGAATGCATCTATGCTTTCTCTGTTGAATATTTGTCCCTTACTGAACGGATTAAAGTAGAATATTACTTCGTCTACCTCATTCACATCCAATTGCTTACCCGTTTTTAATCCCAAAGCTTCAACCCCTTTTTTCATTGCACAGTAAGCAACAACAAAATGCTGAGGTAAATTCACTCCAAAAACTGGAATACCTAAATCTTGGGCAATTGCTTGATATAAAATTGCAAGGCTAATTGGATTGCCGAGTTTGGTTTCTAAAACCCTAGGCAATATGGAATTATCTGGAGAATGGTAATTGCTATGATTGCCTTTAAATCCATATTTCTCAAAAAACACATGATTTAAAATGGCAATTTGGTCCATGGGATTTTGCACAGACGACAACATAACCCAAGCATCAATTTTAAATTGATTTAGTTGTTGACGTGCCAATTCGATTTTCAAACCTGGATATTGAATTCTACTTGCTAATACCCACCCATCTAATGCTGAAGGATTATCAGATTCCATCCAATCCATTACATCTTGAAACAAAATTTGTTGTTGAATTTTCTTTAGAATTTCTTCTATTTTCAAATTCAATTCCGGAAATTCATTTTCCAACCAAATCTCTTCCAATTCAGTTATTGCTTCTTTTCCTTCCTCCAAGAATTTGCTTTCAACAATGTCTACTACTTCCTGATCTGTATCATCAAGAAGTAGAATCATGGCGCGCAATTGATTCTTGGTTATCACCTATTATTTTTTCTTTGCAGTTGTTTTTTTAGCCTTTGGCTTTGCAGCAGTTTTTGCTTTTGGAGCCGCGGTTTTTGCTTTTGGAGCCGCTTTCCCTTTAGTTGGAGCAGGAGCTTGATTTTTTATAATTTCAATTACTTGCTCATATGTCATTTGTTCAGGTTCAACATTTGCTGGGATTTTCACATTGTCTTTTCCAAATTTAATGTACGCACCATATCTGCCGTTTAACACTTGAATATTGGAATCTTGCTCAAATGACTTGATTACCTTGCTTGCTTCCGATTTTGCTTTCGCCTCACAAAGTTCAATGGCCCTTTCAAGCGAAATTGTATATGGATCGTCGGCCTTTGCTAAAGAAACAAACAAATCACCAAATTTGATATAAGGCCCAAATCTCCCTTTGTTCACAGACAAAACATTGTCATTATAATTTCCAATATCGCGTGGCAATTGTGGGCGACTATAATAATCGTCTAAAAATGCAATTACATGATCATTTGAAAATTCCAATACATTTGTATCGCTTGGTAGGCTAATGAATTTACCATCAAGTTTGACATAAGGTCCATAACGTCCTTTTCCAACCGAAACAGGTTGGTCTTTGTAGGTCATTTCTTGTTTGGCCAAACTAAACAACTTTAAAGCCTCTTCAAGGTTAATTTGCTCTAAACTTTGGTTAGGTAGCAAACTTGCAAAAACAGGCGTTTCTGTGTCGTCTTTGGACCCTAATTGAACCAATGCACCATATCTACCCATTCTTACCAAAACATCGTAACCAGTTTCAGGATCTTTTCCTAAAATTCTCTCCCCTGTAGCTCTTAATCCTGTTTCAGATGTTTTCACTACACATTCAGAAAAAGGACTGTAAAAATCTGCTATCATAGACTGCCAACCCTTTAAACCTTTGGCAATTTCATCAAATTCTTTTTCAACAGAAGCCGTAAAACCATAATCCATAACATCATGGAAGTTTTCAAACAAAAAATCTGTTACGATCATTCCGATATCTGTTGGGAATAATTTATTCTTTTCGAAACCGAATTTTTCTTCTATTAGTTTACGTTCAATTTGGTTATTTGCCAATACTAATTGAATGATGTTTCTTTTATATCCTTCACGAGATTCAGAAACCACATACCCTCTTTTTTGAACTGTTTGGATTGTTGGAGCATAGGTTGATGGTCGTCCAATTCCTAATTCTTCTAATTTCTTTACCAAAGAGGCTTCTGTATATCTTGGCGCGCTTTTGGCAAACTTTTCAGAAGCTTGAATTTCATTCGTATTTAATGCTTCATTCAATTCAACTGCTGGCAATACTGATTCGTCATTCTCTTCATCTTCATCATCGGTACTTTCTAAATATACCTTTAAAAATCCTTCAAATTTGATGATTTCACCTTCAACTTTAAACATCTCGCCATTTTTGTTATTGGATATGGTAATGATTGTTTTCTCCAATTCGGCACGAGACATTTGAGAAGCGATGGCGCGTTTCCAAATTAATTCGTATAATCTTTTTTGTTGCGGATCTGCACCAGAATTTCTGTTATTAAAATAGGTAGGACGAATAGCTTCGTGCGCTTCTTGTGCATTTTCACTTTTGGTACTGAATTTTCTTGTTTGCGAAAATGCCTCACCGTATTCATTTAAAATCTCTTCTTTGGCTCCATTAATTGCTGTCAAACTCAAATTCACCGAATCTGTTCTCATATAAGATATGTGACCATTTTCGTACAATTTCTGCGCAATTTGCATTGTCCTCGTTACATCGTAACCCAACTTTCTAGAAGCTTCTTGCTGAAGCGTGGAAGTAGTAAACGGAGGTGCTGGATTTCTAAATGTTGGTTTTACTTCTAAATTTTCAACTTTAAAATCTGCCCCTTTGATACTTTCTAAAAATGCATTCGCCTCAGCTTCGGTTTTAAATCGTTTTGCTAATTCCGCTTTTAAAGATTTACCGGCGCTATTTTTGAAAATTGCTGTAATTCTATATTCACTCTTGCTTGTAAAATCATTTATTTCTCTTTCACGTTCAACAACCAAACGAACTGCAACTGATTGAACCCTTCCGGCGCTCAATCCTGGTTTTACTTTTTTCCATAAAACAGGAGAAAGTTCAAAACCAACCAATCTATCAAGCACCCTTCTAGCCTGCTGTGCATCAACTAAAAAGTTATCAATACTTCTGGGGTTAGCAACCGCATTTAAAATTGCAGGCTTGGTAATTTCATTGAAAACAATACGTTTTGTATTGGATGTATTTAAGTTTAGTTCATCGAAAAGGTGCCAACTAATTGCTTCTCCTTCTCGATCTTCGTCCGTTGCTAGCCATATTGTTTCAGCTGAAGAAACAAGTTTTTTGAGTTCCTTGACCAATGCTTTTTTGTCATCTGAAACTTCATATTTCGGCTTAAAACCATTTTTGATATCGATTGCATTGTTGCCTGATGCTAAATCTCTAATATGTCCCCTACTTGAGGTAACATAAAAGTCTTGACCAAGAAACTTTTCAATGGTTTTGGCTTTTGCTGGTGACTCTACTATAACTAAATTCTTCATTATTCTGCTGAAAATATTATTGGACTTGAAACAGTTCCAAATTCTGTTTTAATAGAAACTATAAACAATCCAAACGCTTCATTGTTTGGATGTGTTATTTCAAACTCTTGTTTTCCCTCAGATAACATTCCTTGATAAACGACTGAAACTTCTCTTCCAGTTAGGTCATACAACGAAATTTTACAATTATTTGAGTTGATAACACTATTTAATTTTAGTGTTGCCAAAGTTTTGGCAGGATTTGGGTATAAAGTTATACCTATTTTTTCTGGGGTAATATTATTAATCCCAGCATAATTGGGACTCATATTTATATTATCTAAAAAGATTGAGTTACCACCAGCGCTCACTACGTCAATTCTAAAAATAGCATTTTGAGATTTTTCATATCCCAATGGCACAAGTGAACCAATTCCTATTCTTTTCCATTGAGTTGAAGCTTTAGGCACAAAATTAGATGCATATGTTGCTGACGTTGAATAAGCTAATCCTAAACCTGAACGTTCAAATATTTGCTTAAATGTACCACCACAATCGGTTGAAATATATACCCTTAAAATTTCAGCAACGTCAATTGAGGGTTGAACATAAGAACAATAAAAAGTAAATCTTGGGGTAGCGGTTGATGGTAATTGAGAAATATCAAAACTCTTTGTTGTGAAGCTAAATACATTTCCTGGAGTTGAACCAGTTGTTATTTTTGCCAAGTAACTATAACTACCGGTAAATGCAGCTGTATTTGTTAACGCAAACCTCGAGGTTACAGGACTTATGTGAGTAAATCCTGCAGAGGTTGCAGTTGGATCACCATTTTCAAATCCCTCTTCAAAATTAGGATCGCCCTTTGAAATAGCAGGCAAAACAGTGATGTAGGCTGTTTTTGTTAATGTGTTTGATCCATAACTATTTTGAGACCTCAATGAAACATTATAAGTTCCAGGTGTTTGGTAAATTACAGTAGGACTTGTAGAAGTGGATGATGGTGTTGATGATCCTGTAATTGTCCATGACCGCACAGTGGGATTTCCTTTACAAGATAAATCAGTAAAGACTACAGATTGACCTGCACAAATTGTTGTTGAAGAAGCTGTGAAATTTGCAACCGGAGCAACCAATTGGGGCGAAACACCCGTTGCCACAAGATTAGATGCCGCCACAACGCTATTACGCGGTGCTGCCGCTAGATTACCTCTCATAATTGCAATTTGTTGCAATGTAAAAGCAGCCATACATTTACCATTCGAATAGTCCATGTAGTTTTCCCACATGTCTAATTTATCAGGGACCTCATTTTTACAAGAATTTCCATTTGCAGGACAACTGGCATTTACAAAAGTTCCAGAAACTGGGGGAGTATCATCACACATATCTTCATCGACACAATCTCCCTGGAAGGTATGAAATAAACCCAACCAATGTCCAACTTCATGCGACATTGTGCGACCACCATCTCCATTAATAGCTGTACCAATTGTTCCAACATTATCTTGTCTCACAACAATTCCGTCTTTTTTGAAGCCTGCCATCCAAGGAAATACGGCATAACCCAAAACCGTACCTGAAGCACTTCCGCTTCCATCTACAATATTACTAACAACCCAAATATTTAAATATTTTTTATAATTCCAATAAGCCAATGATTTAACAGGTTCTTTTGTCATATCCATATTAACACCTGTAGAAGAATAAATCCTATTTACCCCATCAAAGCAATTGCCATTTATATCAATACTAGCCAATTTGAATTCAATATCTGCACTTCCCGCAACACCTGTAAATTGAGATCTCAAAGCGGTTTTATTTGCATTTGTATAGCTATAATCCTCGTTTAGCACTCGAATTTGATCTAAAATTTGTTCCCTAGAAATGTTTTCAGGACCATTTGTATGAATTACATGAAAAACAACTGGAATGGTATATTTGGTTGCCCGTTTTGTTATTTTCGAATTAATCGATGCCTTTGCAAGGTCTCTAAATTCTTGCTCTGCTTTTTGTAATGAGGGATCATTTTGCATTTGCGTTTTATAATACTCATCTGTTCCACACTGATGGGTTTGCGCAATTGCAATGTTCAAAGAAAATACTATGGCTAAAATCGTATAAAACTTTTTCATTCTTCTGCAAATTAAGGGGAATTATTGAACACATTAAATAGGGTACTATAAAAAACCTATTGATTTTCTATGCACATTGTTTCGAATTATTGGGAAAAAGGCATCCTTAAAATGGAGCATTTGTATTCCATGGGATACAAAAAAAACCGAAATCACATCAAACCTTATCTTCTTATTATCATTTGCTTTAGACACAAATCTACGCGCAGCTTTTATCATGTTTTTACGCTTCTCTGAATTAACTGCATTTTCGGGTTGTAAAATATTTGATGTTGTTTTGGTTTTGACCTCAACAAATACCCAAAAATGACAATTAGTTGCAATTATATCTATTTCTTGATGGCTAGATTTCCAATTTATAGCATAAATTTCATATCCCTGCCTATTTAACCATTTTGCAGCCAAGTACTCTCCTTCTCTGCCATTCTCTCCTTGTATAGTCATTTTAAATGTCAAACGTAAATTTACAACACATTATCATTTTTTTGTAAAAGCTATCTCACAGTAAATTAACTTTGCGCCATGAACTTTTGCATTTTTCGCAACTTAATAAGAGAAAGTTATGGACAAACACTTGATATTCAAAGAGATTTGTTTCAAAATGCAATAGAACAAAAACACTTAGGGGTACTTCCCCAACATCATTTGATTTCTGTTGAACACGAACATGTTTATACATTTGGGAAACATGCCGAAAAAGCAAATTTATTGGTGAACAATAGTTTTTTACAGAATATTGGCGCAGAAGTATTTGAAATTGAGCGTGGAGGTGACATTACCTATCATGGCCCTGGGCAATTGGTGGTTTACCCTATTTTCGATATTGAGCAAATGCAAATAGGTTTGAAAAAATTCGTTGCCAATATTGAGCAGTCTATTATCAACACATTGGCGGATTATGGAATTGTTGCAGGAATTATTCCAGATAGAATTGGCGTTTGGCTTGACATTGGACAAAAAACAGAACGCAAAATAGCTGCTATTGGAATAAAAAGCAGCCGTTATGTTACCATGCATGGCTTGGCATTGAATGTGAATACAGATTTGAATATGTTCAACCACATTGTGCCCTGTGGTATTTTGAACAAAGGTGTAACAAGTATGGAAAAAGAATTAAACGATAAAATTGATATTTTCGAAGTAAATAAAAAACTGATTACCCATTTTAAACATATCTTTGAATTACAAAACTATGAACAGTAAATATATTCGTTGGGCCGTTATAGGCGGTATTATTTTGATTGTCTTCCTTTGGATCCGTGGAAGTTATAACGGATTGGTAAGAAATGATGTTACAGTACAAACAGCATGGAGCAATGTTGAAACTCAATATCAACGTCGTTATGATTTGATCGAGAACTTAGCAAAAACTGTGTTAAAAGCTGCCAAAACTGAAGATAAAATTTTAAAAGATGTAATTGAGGCAAGAGCCCAAGCTACAAGCGTTAAAATAGATGCATCTAGTTTAACCGAAGAAAACATGGCGAAGTTTGAAGCTGCACAAGCAAAAGCTTCTCAAAGCATCAATAGCAGTTTAAGTAGATTGATGGTTGTTTCTGAACAATATCCGGATTTGAAATCTGTTCCACAATTTGCGAAATTAAATGACGAAATCGCAGGTACTGAAAACAGAATTGGTACAGCTAGAACCGACTTTAACCAGACTATTATGAATTACAATTTGAGTGTTAGAAGTTTTCCAAGCAATATTTTCGCAAATTTGTTTGGCTTCCAACAAAAAGCTGCATTCAAAGCTACCGAAGGTTCAGATAAAGCGCCTGATTTAGATAAGGTTTACGATAAGGAATAATTCATGTTTCCTTGGCTTCACCATTCTTGTCCTGTTGAAAAGATTGAAGCTTCTTTGATTGTAGACGCAATCAAAGAAGCTGAAATAACTACCTCTGCTGAAATTAGGGTACATTATACCACTAAAAAATCTAAAAACCATTTACTTGAAGAAGCGCAACAAACGTTTGAATCTTTGAAAATGCACGAGACGGCATTGAGAAATGGTATTTTAATTTACTTACGATTAAAAAGCAAAGAAGTTGCCATTTTGGGCGATATTGGAATTCACCAACATGTAGGAAATGAATTTTGGGAAGCTGTTAAAGAAGAAATCATTTCAACCATCCAATCTTCCAATATTACCCAAGGAATTATTAAAGGTATTGAACTTTCAGGCAAGCAATTAAGTATCCACTTCCCTCCAAACGGACTCAATCCAAATGAGCTTTCAGACGAAATAACCCATGATTAAATACTCAAAATTTTATATTTTCATTCTTACTGGGTTTCTTTTTAATATTATTTTGGGGGAACAAGTGTTGCCTGCAATATCTAATCCTCCCAAACACATTTACGATTATGCCGGTGTATTAAATCAATCTCAATTGGCAACAATTGAAAATTTATTGATGCGATATGAAGATTCAACTTCTACTCAAATTGCCGTATTAATTGAGAAAAGTTCAAAAGACTATGACGTTTTTGACCGTGCTATGTTTGTTGCAAGGGGTTGGAAAATTGGTCAAGAAGGAAAAAATAATGGCGTTTTGTTATATATTGCTTCCGACGATCACAAATATCACACCGTAGTTGCAAATAAAGCCCAAGCCAGATTAAACGATGGATTGGTCGGTGAAATTCAAAGAAATTCGTTGGTTCCTTTTTTGAAAAACGGAGATTATTTTAATGGAATTTTAAATACTGTAAGTGAATTCCAAAATGCCCTTTCCGATGAATTCAAAGGCAGCAGCTTTAAACGCAAAAAATCTAAATTCCCAAAATTTGTAATTCCACTTGTCATCATCTTTTTGATTCTTTTATTCAGTAAAAAAGGCAATGGTGGCGGCGGATTTAATCGCGGTGGATTTTACACTCCCCCAATATGGCTAGGCGGTATGGGCGGATTTGGTGGAAATTCAGGTGGCGGTAGTGGCGGATCTGATTGGGGCGGTTTTGGCGGTGGTGGCGGCTTCGACGGCGGCGGCGCTGGAGGAAGTTGGTAAAGCCAACCTCGCTTATTTGTAGACTATTCTATATATATAATAAGTTTGATTTACATTAACTGGATTCAGCCAAGTCATTGTTTTGTCTAAATAGCTAGATTCTATTTCTTTTTCAAAAATCAAATCCTTCACCTTCCCTTTTACCAAAGAAACACGCTTTTCTAGATCTTTAGGTTCTGCGAAAACAACATGAGATGGTCGTGGTTTTTTCAAAACTGCTACCGAATCAAAGAATTGCGCTGCACTAAATTCCTGTGTTATGGTATAAGGTAAATTCCAGACTCCATGATAATATCTTGGCATGAGTACTGATCCCCACATTTGCGTAGTTTCCAATACAAAATAAGAAACATCTCCCCTTTCTCGAAGGTAGTTCATCACCCTAACTTTACTAATTTTAGTAGATGCGGGTGTCAAGAAACACAATAGAAAAAAATTGATACATAAAATCCAGGTAATTGTAGCATTATATGTTTTTTGCCTGTTTAACCAGAAATTACTTTTGCTAAAAAACTCATTCCAACCCACAACTCCCACAATAATAAAAAATGGCATAACAGGAAGTACGAACCTTTCCTGCTTATTCGGGAAATAAGAATGAAAAAGGAAGAAAAGAAACCAAGGAAGTGAAAGCATTAAATATTTTCTAAAAACATAATAATTCCCCCAAATTAAATAAAAACTCAGTGGTATGATGAACAAGCCCAATATGAGCAAAGTATAATTATACCAAGGACCATTGGGATATTCGCCAGAGTGGTGTAAATTGTAATTTGTATATTCTATAAACTCTGCAAATGGCTTATGCCAAATAAAATAGTCAACTACACCTTGAATCAAAACAATAGATATCAAAGCGCCTATTCCAAATAAAATTGATTTTTGAAGCTCCTTTTGAATCAATAAAACGAGGCCCATCCCTCCAATAAATAAAATGGTTTGAAATCTAAATGAAAATGCGATTCCTGCTATAAATCCAATTCCAACATATGTGAACCATTTGTTAGAATTTTGATGCTTTAATATCAAATAAGTTGCAAGAATCAAAGGAGGAATACACACATATTCTATCAAATTACGAACTGACATCAATGGGAATATCCAAAAAATCGCCAATATCCACCCAACTGTTGCTGCATTCTTTTTATTTGAAATGAGGGACGTGATTTTGTATCCCAACAAAACAATTGACATGCTATAAAATGCATGTATGATTCTCACCAAAAGCATTTTGGTATTTGGATTATCAATACCTAAAACATGCAAAAAACTAAAAAAATAGTAATGCAATCCAGGATAAAAGAAACTATGACCACCGGGCACCTTTGCTCCTAAATGAGGTAATAAGTCACTTGGGGCATTATCTAACCACTGCTGTGCAACTTCAATAATGGAAAAATGGTCATCTTGAAAGGCATAGCCTTCCGAAAAAAAGGCTGCTACAAGGCGAAAAAACAAGCCAATTGCCAAGATACAATTTAATGGATTTTGTTGATAAAACTTAGAAATTGCCGACTTCATACTGCAAAAATAGTTTAAAATGGTACATTGAGGTGCAATTTGCATTTTATCATAAAATTAACTTGGTTATTTTTCTTTAAATCTTTCTGAACGCTTAATTGTTCCTTATTTTTGCACTTTTATGAAAACAGAGGCTTCAGACATCCATCTTCCTTCAAAAGATGAACCACAAATTGAAATTATTGGAGCCCGCGAACATAATCTCAAAAACATTGATTTAATTATCCCTAGGCAAAAATTGGTTGTTTTTACTGGCCTATCAGGGTCGGGTAAAAGCAGTTTGGCTTTTGACACTATTTTTGCTGAGGGACAAAGGAGATACTTAGAAAGTTTTTCGGCGTATGCACGCCAATTCATTGGCGACATGAAACGTCCGGATGTAGATAAAATAAAAGGACTTTCACCTGTTATTTCTATAGAACAAAAAACTGTTTCGAGAAACCCAAGAAGTACGGTTGGAACTGTTACTGAAGTTTATGATTTTTTTAGATTGTTATTTGCGAGAGCCGGCGAAGCATTTAGCCATATTTCTGGCGAAAAAATGGTGAAGCTTTCTGAAGAACAAATTTTAAATACCGTTATTGAAAAATTCGACAATCAAAAAGTAAGTGTATTGGCTCCTGTTGTGAAAGGCAGAAAAGGACATTACCGCGAACTATTCGAACAAATCAAGAAAAAAGGTTATACCAAAGTTAGGGTTGACAAACAAATCATTGCAGTGACTCCAAACATGCAATTGGATCGATATAAAATTCACGATGTTGAAATTTTAATTGACCGTTTGGATGTAAAAAGTGTTTCTACCCAACGATTGCAAGAGAGTATTAAAACTGCAATGAAAGCCGGGGAAGGGTATTTTACAATTTTAGATGGCAACGACAAAGAATTTCCCTTTAGCAAATTTTTAATGGATCCGGTTAGTGGAATTTCTTACGATGAGCCACAGCCAAATATGTTTTCTTTCAATTCTCCTTATGGTGCTTGTAAAGCATGTGAAGGATTGGGAGAAATTGGAGAAATCAACATGGATTTCATTATTCCTGATAAGAAAAAATCCATCAATAAAGGTGGTATTGTTCCAATCGGTGAATTAAGAGAAAATTGGACTTTTTTACAATTGCGTGCAGTGGCGACTTACATGAAATTTAGCCTTGCAGATGCAATTGATAAATTAACAGAAGAACAATTAAAAGCCGTTTTATACGGTTTAGAAGATGCCATTCCTGTTACTCAAACTGGTTCAGATGGCAAAAAGAAAACTTGGGAAACGCAATACAAAGGTGTTGTGAACATCGTTTCTGAAAGTTACTATGAATCTGATGACGACAAAATGCGTCAATGGGCAGAAGAATTTATTCACCAAACAACTTGCAAAGAATGCAACGGTGCCCGTTTGAAAATTGAAGCCTTAAATTTCAAAATTGCAGATAAAAACATTGCCCAATTGTCAATGATGAATATCGATGAACTTTATGAGTTCGTAAAAGACATTGATGATAAATTAACTTCCAGGCAAAGAATCATTGCCAGCGATTTATTGAAAGAAATTGCCAATAGATTGTCTTTTTTAAATGGTGTGGGACTTGGCTACTTGTCATTAAATAGCCCTGCAAAAACATTAAGTGGTGGTGAAGCACAACGTATCCGTTTGGCTACTCAAATTGGATCCAAACTTGTAAACGTTTTGTATATTTTGGATGAACCTTCTATTGGATTGCACCAGCGCGATAATGAAAAGTTAATCAATAGCTTAAAAGAACTTCGTGACCTTGGTAACTCGGTTTTGGTAGTTGAACACGACAAGGACATGATGCTTGCCAGCGATTGGTTGGTTGAAATTGGTCCTCATGCTGGTAAACGTGGAGGAGAAATTGTTGCCAGTGGTGAAGTTAAAGACTTTATTGAATCCAAGAGTGTAACTGCCAAATATTTAAAAGGGTTAGACCGCATTCCAGTTCCTGAATTCCGCAGAAAGCACAACGATGAGTTCATTGTTTTAAAGGGTTGTACAGGCAATAATTTAAAGGACGTATCCGTAAAAATTCCAATTGGAAATTTTATATGCATTTCAGGAGTTAGTGGAAGTGGTAAATCTACCTTAATCAACGAGACCCTTTATCCTTTGGCGCATAGCAAGGTTTATGGTTCTCAGTATCGTCCTTTACCCTATAAATCAATTACTGGTTTAGAACATATTGACAAGGTAATTCGAATTGATCAAAGTCCTATTGGAAGAACTCCTAGAAGCAATCCTGCAACTTATGTGGGTGTTTTCCAAGAAATCAGAAACTTGTTCACCAATTTACCTGAGGCAAAAATCAGGGGTTACAAACCAGGAAGGTTTAGTTTTAATGTAAAAGGTGGACGTTGCGAAGGATGCGGTGGCGGCGGCAGAAAAGTGATAGAAATGAACTTCTTGCCAAACGTTGAAATTGAATGCGATGTTTGCCAAGGAAAACGATACAACAGAGAAACACTTGAAGTAAGGTATAAAGGAAAAAGTATCTCCGATATTTTAGAAATGCCAATTTCTCAAGCCGGTGAGTTTTTCGAATCTATTCCATTGATTGCCCGTAAAATCACAACCATGAACGACGTAGGTTTGGGTTACATTACTTTGGGTCAAAGCAGCACCACTTTAAGCGGTGGTGAAGCCCAACGTGTAAAACTTGCCACTGAATTAAGCAAACGTGACACTGGCAAAACCTTATACATTTTAGATGAACCTACCACTGGACTTCACTTTGACGATATCAAGCAATTGCTAAGCGTATTGCAAATCCTAACCGACAAAGGAAACACTGTAATTGTAATTGAACACAACATGGATGTGATTAAGGTTGCAGATTGGGTTATTGATGTTGGACCAGAAGGCGGAAAAGGCGGAGGAAGGATTTTGGTGGAAGGTCCACCAGAAAAAATAGCTGCCTTTAAAGACAGCTATACTGGTAAATTCCTAAAATTAGAATTGTAAATTATGATTTTGGCTTTGCAGGAATGCTAGGCCCTGGCGAAATTGAAGGCATTGGTTTCCTAGTTGGAGTACCTGAACCACTTCTTGACCCATTATAACTCGGGCTAGGAGTTCCATTTCTATTTGATGGACTTGGGTTATATCTTTCTCTTTCATATTGAGGATTCGTTTGGTAATTGTCTGACGAGTTTGTTTGTTTGCATTTGTCGCAACACGGACAAGGTTGATTTGAATTTTCAGTATACAAAGTTGTATCAGTATACGCTTCTTTAATCAGTTTTTTATTTGTATGCCCTTCACTCAAATCAAACAAAAAGCCAAATTTCAATTGGTTAACATTCATTGAAGCTGCTTTTTTATTTAAATCAAATTGCCAACTATTGAATGTTGTATTATCGAAATCAACCAAATTCACCGAAGTACCACGCGCAATACCGTAAGAGGTAACAAAACTCACCGTTTTGCCCAATCTTATTTTCAATCCAATTTCAGTTGCAACATACATTGAACCTGAAGAAGTTAAATTCGTTGAAGTTGAATTTTCGTAATCTACCAAAGGCATTAACGTTTCTGTATTTTGAGATGTACTGAACCACTTTACTCCCGCACGAACGCCGAAGAATGGATAAATATTTCCGAATTTATATTCGTATCGACCCATAACATATAATTCCGGAGAAATTAAACTGATTCTGGTTTTTGCACTGTCTTTATTTACCGTGTTAATGGCTACATTGTGGTATTTAGAATCTCCATAAAAATTCATTGAGAAACCACCACCCCAACTTCCAGATCCAAATTGAGTTAAATTACTTATTCTATTTCCTGAAATAAAGTACACATTAAACCCACCATTGTTTTGATAGATAGATGATTTATCCCAATCAAAAGCTTCGGCAAATGATTCTTCTTGATAGTCAATTCCCAAAGCAACATCTTCAACATAATCACTTGCAACGCGGGTATATTGATATTGCGCTGGATGATTTGTTACAATTTTGGTAACTTTTGGTGTGATTTTGGCAGTGTCTTGGGCATTTAAGCTCAATGAAAATACGGATAAAATGAATAAAAAACGATATTTCATACTTTGAATATACAACAAAAATAGGTCATCCCCCCAAATTAAACTATCAAAAAATATAACAAGGGATTTTCTTAACTTTGCAGTATGTTTTTGAATGAATTGTCGGCGGTTAGCCCTATTGATGGAAGATACAGAAAAGCTACACAATGTTTGGCTCAATATTTCTCAGAATCTGGATTAATTCAGTATCGCGTTAAAGTTGAAGTTGAATATTTAATAGCGCTTTCGCATGTTTCATTAAGAGGTTCCGATTTTGGTATGCTCATGGATAAAACCGTAGAGCTTCGTAATTGGGCAAATTCATTAACATTAGAAGAAATATTATCGGTTAAAGAAATTGAAAAGACCACAAACCACGACGTGAAGGCGGTTGAATATTTTGTAAAAGCAAAATTAGAATCGTTGGGCTTAAACTATTACAAGGAATGGGTTCACTTTGGTTTGACATCTCAAGACATTAACAATACTTCAATTCCATGGAGCATGAAAAATGCGGTAAATAATGAAGTATTACCTAGATTGATTTCGATTGTTGATATTTTGAAAGGACAAGCCAGAGAATGGGAAAAACAACCTATGTTGGCGAAAACTCATGGTCAACCTGCTTCTCCAACTACCTTAGGTAAAGAATGGTGGGTATTTGTTAGCCGTTTAGAATCACAGATAGAATCCCTCAAAAACATACCATACTCAGCAAAATTTGGCGGTGCAACTGGAAATTTCAACGCGCATCAAATTGCCTATCCTGAAATAAACTGGATAGAATTTGCAAACAATTTTGTAAACGAGCAATTGGGATTATATAGAATTCAATTTACCACACAAATTGAACCATACGATTACATGGCGGCTCATCTCGACAACTGGAAGAGAATCAACAATATTTTGGTTGATTTTAGCAGGGACGTTTGGACGTATGTTTCTATGGAATACTTCAAACAAAAAATCAAAGAAGGCGAAGTTGGTTCAAGTGCAATGCCGCATAAAGTCAATCCTATTGATTTTGAAAACGCGGAGGGAAATTTAGGTATTGCAAACGCTTTGCTTGAACATTTGTCTGGTAAATTACCAATTAGCCGATTGCAACGCGATTTAACCGATAGCACTGTATTGAGAAATCTTGGTGTTCCTTTTGGACATATCATGATTGCCCTAAATAGCTTAGAAAGAGGTTTGGGTAAATTAATTTTAAATACTGAAGCTTTAGACAACGATTTAGAAAATAACTGGGCTGTTGTTGCTGAGGCAATTCAAACTGTTTTGCGCAGAGAAAGATATCCTAATCCTTACGAAGCCTTGAAAGAATTGACACGTGGCAACAATAAAATTACCAAATCAACAATTCACTCCTTTATTGATACTTTAGAAATTAGCACTGAATTAAAAAATGAGCTCAAACAAATCTCCCCTCAAAGCTATACTGGAGTTTCTTCAGAATTTTGTTAAATCGCCAAGATTTATCAAAACCAGTAAGGTTACCGGCATTGTTGCGGGAATTATCTTGCTGCTATTTTTTGTTGCTTGGTTTAGTTTGCGGGGTTGGATTTTAAATACAGCCTACTCGAAAATTCAAAACAAGTTAAAAGCCAAAGGATATACCTTAACCGTTCAAGAAAAAGGATTTGAAGGTGTTTTCGGCGTTCATTTTAAAGATATTTATTTGAATGTTAGCAATACCGATTCATCTGAGTTACTAAAATACCCCTTATTAAATGCAAAAGAAGTTTCTGTTTCTATTAGTATTTGGAGAACAATTTGGCATGGACCAAGTTTGGGTAATGTAAAGGCAATAAAACTCGTGGTGAACGCCATAGACTCTGCCAATATCAATAATTTTAAGGCTTTATATGCTTCAGACGATAAACCAAAAGAATTCTCGAAATCAAAGGATGATTTGGCCAATAGCATTTTTAAAAAGGTAAAGAAAATTATTTCACAAGCTCCAGCTTGGGTTGATTTGGAAGACGTAAATATCCATTACCAAGATTCAGCTCGACATATTACTTTAAACATTCCGTTGTGTAAATACGTTCACAGCGATATTTCTGGTGAAATTAACTTTACAAGTGCCAACCCTTATTTGAATGAGGCAAAGTTTAAAGCAAATTCTCCTGTGTTTGTGCAAACCAATTCAACAAAAGGCTTTGCTTACAATGGAGAACTTGATAGAGATGATTTAACCGGTGAAATTACCATCATTGGTGCCAACAAAAAGAAATTTGTGGAATTGCCTTTTGTGATTGGGGGTATGGGATTCAAAAAAGCCCATTTCGTTTTAAACTCTTTAGATCAAACCAATAAAGGAATTGAATTTGATGCACAAGGTGAGATTGAAGATCTCAAAGCTGAATCAAAACGTATTTCTGATACATTGGTTACTGTTAAAAACTGTTCGGGCCGATTTGTAGCCTACTTTGCAAAAAACTATGTAGAATTGGACAGCCAAAGTCAAATTCAATTGAATGGGATTAAAACAAAGCTTTTTGCACGTTATGACATGGGTGCAAATCCAAAATATGCTTTGCAATTCAACATTCCAACCATTCCTGCTCAGCAGTTCTTTTCAAGTTTGCCGTTTGGATTATTCAGAAATACTTCAACCATCAAAGCTTCAGGTACATTGGCTTATCGACTCAAGTTTGAATTGGAACACAAACATCCTTCTAGTTGCGTTTTGGAAAGTGTAATGGAAACCAGCAAAGATTTTAAAATATTACAGTGGGGATTGGCTAATCCTAACAGATTAAATACCGCATTCATTCATGAATTTTACGACAAAGGTTCACTTGTTGCTCAATTTGAAGTGGGAAGAGGAAATCCTTTCTTTACCCCTTACAATGAAATTTCACCGTCGGTTCCAAAAGCCGTGATGAAATCGGAGGATCCATCTTTCTTTTATCATAAGGGATTTTATACCGAGGCATTTCGGGCAAGTATTGCACACAATTATCGTTTAAAACGTTTTGCAAGAGGTGGGAGTACCATTTCCATGCAGCTCATTAAAAATGTATTCTTGGGTAGAAAGAAAACCATGGCCCGTAAGATTGAAGAAATCTTATTGGTGTGGTTAATTGAGGACCAACATATTGTGAGCAAAACCAGAATGTTAGAGGTTTATCTGAACATTATTGAATGGGGCCCTGGGATTTTTGGAATTGGCGAGGCCGCAGATTTTTACTTCGAAAAACATCCCTCAGAAATCAATTTAGGCGAAGCCGCATTTTTGGCAAGTATTATTCCTTCTCCAAAGTCAGCTGGTTGGGCCATTGACAGTGCAGGCCATGTAAAAGATAGATTTGGTCATTTCAGATTGCTCAAAACTAGGTTATTGGCAATGGATAGCGCCAATGCCGATACTTCTGTTTTCAACGTACAGTTCAGTCCAAGGGCCATTCGTAGGTTCAAAGGAAAACCGAAAACCGACGCCATCGTCCCTCAAGATGTTGGCATTGAAAATATTGAAAACGAAGAATTGATTCCTGAATAATGACTTAATGTCATAATAATGCAATAAAAAACGAACAAATCGGATAATTTGTCATTCGTATTGCGTTTTTTGTCTCTTAATTGTTGAATTTTTCCGTTTTTATAATTTTGGAATATTGTTTGATATTTAGGGTTTATGAACCTAGACAATTTAACCATTAAAGCACAAGAAACTGTAAATAAAGCACAGAATTTGGTGATGGCAAATGGACAACAGAGCGTTGAAAATGCGCATTTGTTGTTGGCCATTCTGAAGGAAGATCCAGAAATGGTGCAGTTTATTACGGGTAAATTGAGTATAAACCTACAAAGATTACAACAGACCGTTGATGGTCAAATCAATACATATCCCAAAGTTGAAGGCGGAAAAGTATATGCGTCTAGCGAATTTAGCCAATCATTCATTAATGCCGAAAAGGCAATGCGTGAAATGGGCGATGAATATGTTACCAATGAGCATTTACTCGTTGGTATTTTAGACACCAAAGGAACCGCATCAAATATTCTAAAGGATGCTGGTTTTAAACGCGACGAATTGAAAAAAGCAATTGCATCATTGCGTGGTGGCACAAAGGTAGATAGCCAAACTTCAGAAAATCAATTTAATGCACTTAAAAAATACGCTTTAAATTTAAATGAATTGGCGCGACTTGGAAAGTTAGATCCCGTTATTGGAAGAGACGATGAAATTCGTAGGGTACTTCAAATTTTAAGCCGTAGAACTAAAAATAATCCAATACTAATTGGAGAACCAGGAGTTGGTAAAACTGCCATTGCAGAAGGTTTGGCACATAGAATTATTCGTGGCGATGTACCTGAAAATTTAAAATCAAAAACCATTTATAGCCTCGACATGGGTGCTTTGATCGCCGGTGCCAAATACAAAGGTGAATTTGAAGAACGTTTGAAAGCTGTTGTTAAAGATGTTACCACTTCCGATGGCGATGTTGTTTTGTTCATTGATGAAATTCACACCCTAGTTGGTGCCG
This sequence comes from Flavobacteriales bacterium, assembly GCA_947487175.1. Classification (GTDB taxonomy): domain Bacteria; phylum Bacteroidota; class Bacteroidia; order NS11-12g; family UBA955; genus VMCP01. Next base: position 38,972 of record CANKVM010000012.1, read on the forward strand.
GAAGAAGCGAAGGAGCAATGGATGCTGCCAATATTTTGAAACCTGCCTTGGCAAGAGGCGAACTCAGGGCAATTGGCGCCACTACCCTAGCCGAATATCAAAAGTATATTGAAACTGACAAAGCATTAGAACGCCGTTTTCAGAAAGTATTGGTTGAAGAACCAGATTCCCAAGAGGCAATTTCTATCTTGAGGGGATTAAAGGAGCGCTATGAATCTCACCACAAAGTAAGAATCAAAGACGAAGCCATTATTGCTGCGGTTGAAATGAGTCAGCGTTATATCAACGATAGGTTTTTGCCAGACAAGGCCATTGACTTATTAGATGAAGCCGCTAGTAAATTGCGTTTAGAGATGGATTCAGTTCCTGAGGAACTCGATGAAATGAACCGCAAAATTATGCAATTGGAAATTGAACGTGAGGCCATCAAACGCGAAGACGATCAAGCCAAATTACAAAAATTGAATGTTGACATTGCGAATATCACTGAGCAACGCAATTCATTGAATGCACAATGGGAAAACGAAAAAGGTATTTTATCGCAAATTCAACAGAAAAAAGCCAATATTGAAAGTTTGAAAATTGAGGCTGAACAAGCAGAAAGAGAAGGCAATTATGGACGTGTTGCTGAAATTAGATACGGCTTAATAAAGCAAAACGAAGAAGAATTGTTTGCTTTATCAATCAATCTGGGAGAATCAGAAAAAGGCAAACTCATGGTTAAGCAAGAAGTTGATTCTGAGGATATTGCCGAGGTTGTTTCTCGTTGGACAGGTATTCCGGTGAATAAAATGTTGCAAAGTGAAAGAGAAAAGCTTCTCACGCTTGAAAACGAATTGCACAAAAGGGTTATTGGTCAACACGAAGCAATTGAAGCCTTGGCGAATGCAATTAGAAGAAGTCGCGCCGGTTTGCAAGATCCTAAAAAACCAATTGGTTCATTTATTTTCTTGGGAACAACAGGCGTAGGCAAAACTGAACTTGCAAAGGCCTTGGCCGATTACTTATTCAATTCCGACCAAGCTTTGGTAAGAATTGACATGAGTGAATATCAAGAAAAACACACCGTTAGTAGATTGGTTGGAGCTCCTCCAGGCTATGTAGGTTATGATGAGGGGGGACAATTAACCGAGGCAATTAGAAGAAAGCCATACAGTGTGGTATTGCTCGATGAAATTGAAAAGGCGCATCCAGATGTTTTTAATATTTTGTTACAAGTACTTGATGATGGACGCTTAACCGATAACAAAGGAAGAACTGCGAACTTCAGAAACACGATAATTATCATGACATCTAACTTGGGTTCAGATATCATTCGTGAGAATTTTGAAAAAATTCTAGATTCAAACAAGGATGAGATTGTTGCCAAAACAAAAGTTCAAGTATACGACTTATTGAAACGCACCATAAGACCTGAGTTTTTAAATAGAATTGATGAAACGATTATGTTTGAACCGTTGGGAAGAGATGAGGTTAGAGAGATAGTAGAGATTCAAATCACCCAAATGAAAAAGCGTTTGGAAGACAATGGATTTACATTAGAAATTTCGCATGAAGCCATAGATTGGTTGGCTCAACTGGGATATGATCCACAGTTTGGGGCAAGACCATTAAAGCGTGTATTACAAAAACGCGTTATGGACGAGTTGAGCAAACAAATTTTGAGTGGCAATTTGTCAATCAACGATAAAATCGTGATAGATTATGATGGCAATCAGTTGCTATTTAAAAAGAATTAGGCAATTCGTTTAGAAACAAAAAGAGGCGCTAATAGCGCCTCTTTTTGTTTTCTGAAAGTAATCTCTATCTAATTAAAAGTTCACTTGAGCTTGAATTCTTAAAAATCTTCCAATTTGTTGATTATTTTGTTTTGCATAATCTTCGAAACTTCTAGTTGCACTGTTATAAGCAACAACCAATTCAAATTGCTTAACAGGTTCCCATTCAATACCTACCTCAATTTCTTCAACATTGTAAGCACGAGCATCTTGTTCGAATTTCTTAGCACCGTCATATTTCACGTATCGAACAAAAGGAATTATAGTTTGACCTTTTACATTAAACCTATAGCTCATTAAAATATAACCACCCATGATTTTAGCGCTTTCAATTGAATCCGTATTTTTATTAAAGCGAGGTCCTGTTCCAGTTGTGAATTCTGCTTGAATTCCAAACGGCTGAGGATATAATACAAAGGTAGCTGCTATCCTTTCATCTAAATAGGTTCTATCAGACCTGTATTTTACTTTACTTGACAATAACGAAGTTGGCATGGTCCATTTACCAGTGATTGCCTGAATACTCGGTTCAATAATTTGGCTACCAATTTCAATAGGATAGGTAAATCTTATGGCTTGGTGTAGGTTATTGTTTTCTTCTGGTTTATTAGCAGTCTGACCATTGAAAACACCATATCCAAAACAACCATAATCACCTGAACCTTTTAATCCGCTGCTCACTAATTTTGAAAATAATTCACGTTTTTCTTTCGGTGCCCAATATAAAAATGCACCCATATCACGTTCATTAGACACCATGCTGTTCATTGCATCATCTCGATCTAAATTCAATCTATTTTGACTACTTTGCATATTAATGAAACCAAAAGGCACTTTACTTTGACCTATTCTAATTCTCCAAGAATTATCGTCATTCAAACCTAAATCAAAATAGGCATCTCGAATTTGCCCAAAATGTAAAGCTGTTGCTGAAGCACTACTTGCAAAGTCTGGTTGAATATAAATATATACTCGAGGATGAATTTGGCCACTAAAAATTAAACGCAGACGACGAATAAAAATCCCATTATTATCACCAATACTTTTATCACATTGTTCACAAACTAATTTGGAATTGGTTTCAAGAAATCGATTGTATCTTACTTGAGAGTATCCTCTAAGTTGAATGTTTTGATACCATTCCTTTTTAGCAGGTTGTGTTGTTGATTTTACAAGTTTTGATGAATCGGTAAATGCTGGATCGATTGCAGAATACAATATATTGCTTGCAAACGATAGGGCCAAAATGAAAATAATATTTCTCATGTTTTAATTTAATGTTATTGTTGCGTTTGTTTTTTATTAATACAATGCAAAATTATTGTTAACGAATTAATAATAAATTAGCATAGAGTTACCCTTATGTTAAATTAGTATTAACAACATAAAACATTACAAAACAATAATTTAAATATAAATTCAATTTATAAATAGACATTATGGAGCTCAATTCATTACTAAAACAATATGCTAACATTAATTCAGGTAACATTAAATTAACGATAATGTAGAGATGCCATAAAAAAAAGGACGGTCAATTGACCGTCCTTCAAGTATAAAATAATGTTATTTTTTAGAACATTGAGATCACCCAATAAGATAATCCAGCAACAATAGCACTAATAGGTATTGTTACAATCCAGGCGAACAATAAACTTCTTGTTACTCCCCAACGAACCGCACTTAAACGTTTTGTTGCTCCTACACCAATAATAGAACCTGTAATAGTATGTGTTGTTGAAACTGGAATACCCATTTGCGCTGTCATAAACAAAGTAATTGCACCAGCAGTTTCGGCACCTACACCTTCTAAAGGAGTTACTTTCGTAATTTTGGTACCCATGGTTTTTACAATTTTCCAACCA
>CANKVM010000013.1 GCA_947487175.1 Flavobacteriales bacterium
ACATGTTGGTGCAAAGTTAAATTTAAAAAATGTAATCGCAATCAAATACATATAATGTTTGATGTATTTTCGCAGTTGTGCAATTTACATCGTCAATTGTTGAAAAAGCAGTAGAGTCATTGTCGGGCTTTCCAGGTATTGGAAAGCGAACAGCATTGCGTTTGGTTATGTACTTGCTGAAGCGCCCAGAGTCTGAGGTTTCGGTGTTGGCACAGTCATTAATAAAGTTGAAAACGGAATTGCATTTGTGTGAAAAATGTTGCAATGTAAGTGATACCCCAGTTTGTGCAATTTGTTCAAATCCAATGCGACAATCAGACATAATTTGCCTTGTTGAAGATTTTTCCGATCAAATGGCTATTGAATCAACCTCTCAATTTTTAGGTCAATATCATATTTTGGGCGGATTGATTTCCCCTATGGATGGAATTGGACCCGATGATTTGAGTATTTCAAAGTTGGTTGACCGCGTTTCACAGAATCAAATTAACGAAATTATCCTTGCATTGAGTGCAACGGTTGAAGGTGATACAACTATGTATTATATTGCAAAAAAATTACAACATCTTCCCGTGAAAATTACATGTATTGCTCGAGGTATTGCTGTTGGTGGTGAAATTGAATACGCCGATGAAATTACCTTGGGAAGAAGTTTAATTCAGCGAACAAATTACTCAATTTAATTTCATGCATAAACTCTCAATCGTTATTGTAAATTACAATGTTAAGCACTTTTTAGAACAAGTAATTGTATCTGTAGAAAAGGCTATAAGCAGTATTGACTCGGAAGTTTGGGTGGTTGACAATAATAGTGTTGATGGCAGCATGGAAATGGTGGCCGATAAATTTCCTTGGGTAAAAACGATTTGTAATAAAATAAATGTTGGCTTTTCAAAAGCAAACAATCAGGCCATTCGAGAAAGTAAGAGTGAGTATGTATTGTTGTTGAATCCTGATACCGTTTTGCAAGATGATTCATTAGTGAAATGCCTGAATTATTTAGATAACCACCAGGATGTTGGTGGATTGGGTGTGAGAATGATTGATGGAAAGGGGAATTTTTTACCAGAAAGTAAAAGAGGGTTGCCTACTCCGAAAGTAGCATTTTTCAAAATGACAGGTTTGGCTACTTTGTTTCCCAAGTCACGTTACTTTGGAAAGTACCACATGAAATATTTGCCTGAAAACGAAACTCATGAGGTGGATGTTTTGTCAGGGGCATTTATGATGATGCGTTGCTCTGTGCTAGATAAGGTTGGATTGTTAGATGAAGACTTCTTTATGTATGGAGAAGATATTGATTTAAGTTATCGTATTACTTTGGGGGGATTTAAAAATGTATATTTTGCAGATACAACTATTATTCATTACAAAGGCGAATCCACCAAAAAGAAATCAGCGAATTATGTAAAAGTTTTTTACAACGCAATGGTTCTTTTTGCTCAAAAACACTATTCGCAGCGAATGGCTGGCTGGTTTGCTTTTTGGATAAAAATAGCGATTTATTTACGGGCAAGTTTGGCGGTTTTATTCAGGGGTGTTTACTCAGTTTTTTTGCCTGCTTTAGATTTTCTTTGTATCTATTTGGGATATTTGGGAATTGCCAAGTATTGGGAATTATACCACAAATTTGTGAGGGGATTTTATCCTGAAATATATTATGCCGTGCATATTCCCATTTATGTAATGGCTGTTTTATTGGCAGTTTATATTTCGGGGGGATATGACAAGCCATTTCAAGGTAAAAGATTGCTGAGAGGCGCAGTTATTGGAGCAATAGCGTTGTTTGTGGTTTATGGTTTTATGCCGAAAAATTTGCAATTTTCAAGGGCAATTTTGGCTCTTGGGTCGGCTTGGGCATTGGGTATCTTGTTTTTTATTAGGCTAGTTGCTCAATTTTTTAAACTCGGTGAAATTAACCTTACTTCAAATTCGGAAAAGCGCATTATTATTGTCGGTAGCATAGAAGAAGCAACACGTATTCAGCAGCTTTTAAATAGGAGCCAGGTGAATCATCAAATGTTGGGCTGGGTATTGCCAACATCAGAGAGAACCGAAGGTTTTTTGGGTGGCATTCACCAACTTTCTGAAATTATTGAAATATATAAATCGAACTTGGTAATTTTCAGTGGTAAAGATGTGGCAGCTTCTGAAATTATGAAAACTATGTCGCAGTTTGCGAAATCAGGAATTCAATTGAAGATTGCACCAGATAAAGGTGAATCAATCATTGGATCAAGTTCTAAAAACGACCCAGGTGAACTATTTACCATTGAAGTAAAATATGAACTTGCCGAACTTCATCAACAAAGAAGAAAGAGAATATTTGATATTTTATTTTCGTGTTTGGTCATTGTAACGGCACCACTATTTTTAATTTTTGCGATATTTAATGAATCGGTTCAATTAATTATTAAAAATGTATTTAGTGTATTGTTTGGATTTAAAACATGGGTAAGCTATTCAAATTCAAAATCTTCTGAATATTTGCCAAAATTAAAAAATGGCGTATTTTCCATAAGTGGAAACTGGAAAAATACCATTTATGAAGGTGATGTCAATCTTTTATATGCCAAAGAATATCATGTTTCTAAAGATTTTAATAGGTTAATAAATTCAATAGTTAATAAAGGCATATGAAGTCAGGTTTTCAAAAAATCAATGCCTTTAAATTAAAGCGAATAGTAAAAATCATTTTATTGCTATTGGCTGTTTTAATCAGTATTTTCACGTTGGTTTTATCGCAGAAATTGGTAAGCAAAATTGCAGCAGAGGAAACCAAAAAAATGCAGATTTGGGCCGATGCAGAGCATATTTTGTCTGATCCTAATAGCGAAGGAGATCTGGGTTTCCATTTAGCCATTATTCAATCAAATACAACTATTCCGGCTATATTAGTGAGTGAAACTGGACGGGTAATTCAACACATTAATCTTGAAAAATCTGACAAACCGAAAGATAAAATTTCAGAAGCTATATTAAAATCGAAGATTGAAGAATTTAAATTGGAAAATGAGCCAATCGACATTCCAATTGATGAAAAAACTGTATTCAAAGTTTATTATGGCAAAAGTACTGTTCTAAAGCAGTTGGCTTATTATCCTTATGTGGTTTTGGGTATTGTAGCGTTGTTTATGTTGGTGAGTTATTTTGCATTTTCGTATTCTACAAGAAGTGAGCAAAATCAAGTGTGGGTTGGATTGGCTAAAGAAACGGCGCATCAATTGGGTACACCAATTTCGAGTTTAATGGGTTGGGTTGAGTGTTTAGAAATGGATATTATTCCTGAAAATGCACCGATTGAAATGCGAAAAGACATTGACCGTTTGAAAATAATTACAGAACGGTTTTCTAAAATAGGTTCCGAACCTATTTTGGAAGAGGTTGAACTGAATCAAGTTCTGCGCGATTCAATTACCTATATGCAAACTAGATCAGGTGTAAATGTGCATTTTGATGTTCAACTTGCAAATCACAATGTGTATTCCAAAATAAATGTCAATTTATTTAACTGGGTAGTTGAAAATTTAATAAAAAATAGCATCGATGCAATGGAAGGAAGAGGTGATTTGTTGTTTAAAGTTTATGCCCGTAATCAAAAAGTGATTATTGATTTCATTGATAATGGAAAGGGAATACATAGAAATCAAATGACCGATATTTTTAAACCTGGTTTTACAACTAAGAAACGCGGTTGGGGATTGGGATTATCTTTGGCGAAGCGGATTATTGAAGATTATCACAAAGGTCAAATCTTTGTAAAGGAGAGCAATCCATTCGTAAAAACAACTTTTAGAATAATTTTAGAAGGAAATACTTAAACAAAATTTATCTTTGAATTATGATACAACGCATCCAAACACTTTATTTATTTTTGATTTTTGCCATTGCATTGTTGTTGATGCTTTCAAATCCAATATATGCAGAATTTAGAATGAAACATGGTTTTAATCCGGAGTCTGTTTTAATGCAATATTGGAGCCAATTTTCAGTATCCACTGAAAGCAGAATTCCTGTTTACAGTTACAAGTTGTTGAATATGTTTTTATTGGTCTTGGTAGGGTTGGGTTCGCTTGTGATTATATTTCTATTTGGAAATAGAAAGCTTCAGTTGAAGGCTGTTGGAATCCTGGTTTTGTCCGCATTTGTGTTTTTTGCCATTTTATTGGTAGATTATTTTATAACCAAAAACCAATTTGTAAATAATTCCATATCTACCACATTGGGATATCAAATTGTTTGGCCATTACTTATGTTTGTTTTTTCATTATTGGCATATTTTGGAATTAGACACGACGAACGTTTGGTCCAAAGCATGGATAGAATCCGATGAAAAAGTGGATGTTTTTAGCAGTTGCTTTTTTGCAATGTACCGGTATTTTTGGTCAAGCCAAAAAAAAGAAAAACATCCCTCAAAAAACAAAAGAGCCTGTTGTTTTTATTGTTCCTTCTGTTGATGTTGGTGAAATTGACGATCAATCTCCAGAATATCACAAAACTCCTTACGAATTAAGTAATTTCACAAAAACCGCTACCTATGAAGAAGCTGTGAATTGGTATAAGAAGTTGCACCGTTCTTTTCCCAATACCGAGTTATTGAACATTGGCAATAGCGACGCGGGTTTGCCAATTTATTGTTTTCATATATTGCCTAGAATGACTGCCCAGGATGTATTTCCGGATGGCAGAATTGAATACGGAAAAACCATTCCTTCAAAACAGAGTAATCCAATTAAAATATTGATCAACAACAATATTCATCCTGGTGAACCGGAGGGAACTGATGCAAGTATGTTATTTGCGAGAGATTTTTTAACATTCTCATCAAAGCAATTGAGGTTTGGGAAAGAAGTTTATCGGAATACCGACATTTATATCATCGTTCAATACAACGTTGATGGTACGATCAATAGAAGTGGAACTTCAAGAGCCAATCAAGATGGACCAATAGAATACGGATTTAGGGGTAATGCCAAAAACTTAGATTTGAATCGCGATTTTATCAAAATGGATAGCCGCAATGCCAAAACTTTGGTGGGTTTTATGGCGAAAGAGAAATTTGATTATTTTGTTGACAATCATACTTCGAATGGGGCTGATTACCAATATACCCTAACTTACTTTCATACAAGGGTTGAAAAATTGCCACAATATTTGGTAAGGAATACCTTGATGGTTGATACAATGTTGAAATTGTCCCTCAAAAAAATGGGTTATCCAACATCTCCATATGTAAATACAATGCAGGAAGTTCCCGACAGTGGTTTGGTTGGTTTTTATGAATCTCCGCGTTTTGCAACAGGTTGGGCCGCTTTAAATCACACCATTGGATTTACGGTTGAAACGCATATGCTAAAACCATTTAATAAAAGGGTTGATGCCACACAGGCATTTTTAGAGGCCTTTGTGGGTTGTGTGAGTGCTGATAAGGTTCGAGAGAATTTGACAAGTTCAAAGGCTGATTTTGGGTCTGATTACAAATCAAAGCCTTTAGCATATACCCATTTCAAACTCGACCAAACGAAGTTTGAGATGATAGATTTTCTGGGATATGAATTTGGTTACAAGCCAAGTGAAGTATCTGGTTTTCCTCGGTTATACTACAATCGATCAAAACCCAAAACGATTTCGCTCAAGTATTATAATCATTACATTCCAACCGATTCGGTTGAACTGCCTAAAGCTTATGTTATTCCCTTTGCATACAAGGAAGTCTTGGAAAGGGTAGATCTTAATAATATCAAATACAACACAATATTGGCAGATACTGTTATGCTTTGCAAAGTGAGTTACATAGTGGATTATAAGACGGTTAAAGAGCCTTATGAGGGACATTATTTGCATTCACAAGTAAAAACTAAAGACACAATGATGAAGGTAACTTTGAGGGCGGGAGATAGGTTGATTTATGTGAATTCGAGAAACTCTGTATTTTTAGCTGCTACATTGGAACCTAAATCACCGGATAGTTATTTCTGTTGGAACTTCTTTGATGGCATATTGCAACAAAAAGAAGGGTATAGTGCTTATGTGTTTGAAGACAAAGCTGCCGAAATTTTAAATTCTAACCCTGAATTAAGGAATGAACTTGAGTTAAAATGCAAAAGCGACCCTGTATTTGCCAAAGATGGAGGCGCTCAGTTGGATTTTGTGTATAAAAATTCAGTGTATTATGAGCCTACCCACAAAAGATACCCTGTTTTTCGAATAATGCAATAGGGCTTATTCTCCGAAGTATTCTACGAAGTTGTTTTGGGTTTCCCAAAGGGTAATTTTATGCAATTGAACGCCATCTGGTAATTTGGCTGTAATTCTGTGCCAAACAGCAACAGATATATTTTCAATTGAAGGCATTTGCCCGAATAGCCAAGGAACATCTAGATTAAGATTTTGATGGTCTAAATGATCAATAACTTCCTCTCTGATAATCACTTTTAACTTCTTCAAATCCATTACACAACCGGTATCTGGATTTGGTTGGCCTTTCACACAAACAAACAAATCGAAGTTGTGTCCATGGAAATGCGGATTGGCACATTTTCCAAAAATGGCTAAATTTTGTTCCTCAGTCCAATTGCTGTTCCAAAGCTGATGGGCTGCGTTGAAATGTTCTTTTCTTGTGATGTAAAGTAGCGGCATTGTGAATACAAAATTAATTTAAAAAATTCGGCTTAATACCAAGTTTTTAATTTTTCTATGGTAGTTTGAATATCTTCAAGGGTATTGTATTTTCCAAAGCTAAATCGAACAGTGTTGCGCTCTGATCCTGGGCAAATACAATTCAAAACATGGCTGCCTGTATTTGCTCCACTAGAACAAGCACTTCCACCACTTGCCGAAATACCATTGATGTCTAAGTTAAACAACAACATGTTTCCAGCATCTGACTTAGGGAAAGAAACGCTTAAAACAGTGTAAAGGCTATTTCCTTCTGGATCACCGTTGAATTGGATGTCAGCAATGTTTTCACGCAATGCTTTAATCATTTCAGCTTTGAGCATTGAAATATGTGCTTTTTTCTTTTCAAGATCTCTGTAACTAATTTCAAGGGCTTTGGTTAATCCTACAATCCCATATACATTTTCTGTTCCACCACGCATTTCTCTTTCTTGTGCACCGCCGGTAATTTCAGGAGTAACACGATTCTTTTTGTTCATGTAAAGGAAACCTATTCCTTTAGGGCCATTGAATTTATGTCCTGCACCGCAAAGAAAGTCAACGTTTCCTTGGCTCAGATCAAAATGATAATGCCCCATGGTTTGAACCGTATCTGAATGGAAAAGCGCACCAGCATCATGAATATTTTTACCAATTTCTTCCAATTGTATCATGTTGCCAATTTCATTGTTTGCATGCATTAAGCTTACCAATGAATTTGGATTTTTTGAAAGCAATTCGTATAAATGATCTGTATTTATATGGCCATTTGGCAAAATATTTACAAGTTCAAGGTTAATACCCGCAACTTTATGCAAATCTTCAGCGGTGTGTAAAACAGCATGGTGTTCAATGGGTGATGTAATTAGGGTTTTTACGCCCAAATTAGCCACTGAGCCACGCAAAGCCAAATTATCTGCCTCAGTACCCCCTGAAGTGAAAAATATTTCACCTGGAGAGCATTTTAATAATGAAGCAATTTTGCCACGAGATTCTTCAATAACATTTTTTACTTTTCTGCCATTGGCATGGGTAGAGCTGGGATTTCCAAAATGCTCGCGCATCATTGGAATCATTACATCAACTACTTCAGGGTCCATTGGGGTGGTAGCTGCGTTATCTAAATAAATTCTTTGGGCTGGTGTTGTCATTAAATGTGGTTATTGGTGTTCAAATATCCTAAAAATTTATAGCAGAGTTTTGCCATTGCAAATTCAGAAATGATATCTACTTCGCGCGGCGCAATTTCAACAATATCAAATCCTACTATTTTTTTGCGTTCACAAAGTCTTTTCAAAAGTTTCGTGCCTTGTTGCCAAGATAAACCACCTGGTTCAGCGGTTCCAACCGCAGGAACTATTGATGGGTCAAATCCATCTGCATCAATTGAAACGTATACAATATCACCAAGTTTGTCAATACAATCGTCAATCCATTTGTCGTCTTTGTCGAGCATATGGGCGTACCAAGTATTGATAATTGGCGATGATTTAATTAATTGAGATTCTTCAATGCACTGGGCTCTAATTCCCACTTGTACCAAATTAACTCCCATATCGTTAATTCTTGCCATAACGCTGGCATGAGAATATGGGTTGCCGTTGTATTCTTGGCGTAAGTCTGAATGTGCATCAATTTGCAAAACTGAAATGCTCGGGTATTTTTCTTTGTAAGCACGAATAAAACCATTGGTAACGGTATGTTCGGCACCTAAAGATACCACGAATTTGTCATTTTGCAAAAGTTCGCGGGTTTGGTTTGCAATGGCTACCATTGCATTTTCGTCCACAAGTCCCTCAAAATCAATAGGCTCAAGGGTGGCAATGCCAATATTTTTATAGGTTTCTTGATCGAGTTCTTCGTCGTAAAATTCAACGAAATGACTCGCGTCAATTATTGCTTTAGGTCCTTTGTCTGAACCTGCTATATAGCTGCTTGTAAATTCGTAGGGAACTTGTTGAATGACAACTTTGGCATTCTCAAGTGTGGTTAAATCATTATTTGGCAAGGCTAAAAAGCCATCTTCGGCATTAAGTACTTTCATTGTAAGCAATTACTTTACACGTTCCATATATTCACCAGTACGGGTATCCACTTTGATTTTGGTTCCGATATCAATAAACAAAGGAATAAATACAGTTGCACCCGTTTCAACGGTAGCAGGTTTCAATGTATTTGTTGCAGTATCACCTTTAACACCAGGTTCGGTATATGTAATTTCAACAATGGCAGTATGCGGAGGTTCAGCAGAAATTGGGGTATCTTCACCTTCAAAAGCAATAATTACTGTATCGCCTTCTTTCATGAATTTGGCACCTGGGCTAAACAAATGTTTTTGAATTGGAATTTGGTCGTAAGTGGTGTTATCCATACAGATAAAAGCATCGCCTTCTTCATAAAGGTATTGAAGTTCTCTCGTTTCAACTCGAACAATGTCAACAGTTTCACCACTGCGGAAACGATTTTCAGCCGATTTTCCGTCTTTCACTCTGCGCATTTTTGCTTGATAAAAAGCACGTAAATTTCCTGGAGTTCTGTGTTGCCATTCAATAATTTGGCATAATTCACCGTTAAAGCGAATAAAATTACCGTTTGAAACGTCTTGAGTTGTAGCCATACAATTGCAAAGGTAGGATAATTTTTTTTAATGTTAGAATTTCAAGCCAATTCAAAAGAGATTTTAATTACCCCTTTAATATTTTAATTTCAATCCGTAACGCCTCATGGCGTAATTGATTAAATATTGGCGATTTCTCGCAAGGGCACTATTGAATCCACAGGTTCTAGGACAAGGCAAAGTAGAAATAATCAAAATGCTTTGTTGGCGAGAGAGTTTCTCAGCAGGAATATGAAAATAATAATGTGCAGCCTCATCAACCCCAAAGGCACCTCGGCCCATTTCAATTACGTTTAAGTATACTTCTAAAATTCTCTTTTTGCTCCAAAAAAGTTCAATCATGCAAGTGTAATAGGTTTCAACTCCTTTTCTTAACCAGCTGCGTCCCTCCCAACAAAAAACATTTTTTGCAGTTTGTTGTGAAATGGTACTGGCCCCGCGGGTTTTATTACTCGTAGCATTGTGTTCAATTGCTTTTTCAATGGCTCTGAAGTCAAATCCCCAATGATCAAAAAAGACTTGATCTTCTCCTGCCATAGCCGCCAATTGGAAATACTTTGGAATTTCTTCAATGTCTATCCATCGTCTTTTTTCTCCGCGAATATCGCTTTGAGAATTTTGAATCATTGTAAACGGGGGGTTGATCCATTTGTAAATGATTACAGGAATGAGTGAAATTCCCCAAATAATTAAACAATATTTAAAAAACTTACGGAAGAAAATCAATGTAAACATGGACAATAATAGTGAAATCTAAATTAAAACCCTTGAATTCCGTTAACCGTAGTATACTTTAATACCAGGTTTTTGTTAGGGTAAATACGTTTGAAAGCACTTTGAACCATCAAGGTAGCTTCATGAAATCCACATAAAATCAATTTCAATTTGCCTGGATAAGTATTGATATCGCCAATGGCATAAATTCCAGGAACGTTTGTGCTGTAATCTAAAGTGTTGACTTCAATGGCAATCTTATTGATATTCAGACCCCAATTGGCAATTGGTCCTAGCTTTGGAGATAATCCAAACAGGGGTAGAAAATGATCCGCTTCAATCCAATGCAAATCATCTTCACCTTTAATAGTCACTCCAAGTTTATTGAGGGATTCATTTCCGTCCAAATGCGTAATTTCGGCATTGGTGAGTAATCGAACTTTGCCTGCCGCACTCAAATCCATGATTTTTTGTACGCTATCTAAATGACCACGAAATTCAGTACTTCGGTGAACCAAGATAATTTCAGCCGCCACATCCTTCAAGAATAATGCCCAATCCAATGCGCTATCGCCACCGCCTGAAATTACAATTTTTTTATTTCTGTATTTCTCAGGATCTTTCACCATGTAGTCAATGCCTTTGTTTTCAAATTGACTGATATTGGCAATGGGAGGTTTTCGGGGTTCAAATACACCCAAACCTCCGGCAATGGCAATATTTGGAGCAATATGTTGTGTGCCGTTTTCTGTAGTTACAATAAATTTATTGTCGGATGTTTCTTCAATTGAAACTGCTTTTTCTCCCAACGTGAAACCGGGTTTAAATGGTGCAATTTGCTCCATTAAATTATCAATTAAATCCCCTGCCAATATTGAAGGAAATCCGGGTATATCGTAAATGGGTTTTTTAGGATAAATTTCAGTTAATTGTCCTCCTGGTTGAGGCAATACGTCAATGATATGGCACCTTAGTTTTAATAGTCCTGCTTCAAAAACAGTAAATAAACCTACAGGTCCAGCACCTATGATGATAATATCAGTTTCAACCATTTCGGTTACAAAGATAATGATTCAAACAAATCGAAATGTGACAAAAGGCTCGGAAGTTTATTCTTTGGAAATTTGCAGACCAAATTCCGATAATCGGTAAGATCTTTCACCCACTTCAATAATATCGCCTTTTTTGTATTTGCGTAGATTTCTAATTTCGTCATCTGTATGAATGATGGTTCCACCGGTTTCTCTTGCCAATTGAAAATAGTCAAACGGAACATTCCCATTTACACTTCCACAGAGCAATATAGAAACAGGTTTTTTGAGGTTTTTTATTAAAACCAAATCCTTAATTGGTGCTTCAACGTCGGCAATCATAAGAATGGTATCAATTTCGGCCCATTTTTTTGAAGCACTTATTGCGGCTTCAATGTTGTTTTCAGGAATATCGCCGCCATTGCCATTTTCCATTGCGGTTAAAATAGTTTTAAAGATGGTATCAAAATTATTGCTGTTTACATTGTAAATGCCACCTGAACTTCCTGGTCTTTTAATTAATTCTGGAGCTCCATTTCCATCATTAAAAAAGGTAAATCTGCTATTTTTTAGAACTTCAGAATTATATTTTAGAAAGAGTAGGACTTGAGCAGAATATGGCCCCATACTGCCTGTAACATCAGTTACAATGCACCATTTTCCATTGAAAGTTTTATTTACAAGTGCATCGTATTCATTTGTGTTTTTCAGAAACTTTGCATCAAATTTTCCTACTCGTTTTCTTTTGGCTTTTATTTTTCTTGCAACCACGCTATCAACCACCAATTTGGTTTCTTTTTCTCTAAACCAAATAGAAGGGGTTTTGAATTTTTGACCATCTTTGCGTTTTTCTGGATCGTTGGCCAAATAATATCCAGTTTCAATATAGCGTTTTCGCTTTTTGTAAATAATTCTTTCGGGAATTTCAACAAAAGTATCTCTATATGTGCCAATTGTATAACTGATTAATCCTTTTTCTTTTTTTACTTTTTCTGTAGGTTTTGCTTTGTAAAAAATGATAAATCCATGAAATAGTTTTTTAGCATCATCTTCGGTTTTGGCTTTGTTTTGTTCAAAAGCTCTAAATTGAATTCCTTTCAAAGCGAACAATTCTGGCCAAAGTGTTTTTAGATTTTCATATCGATTTCTATTCAATAACGGTTGATTAAATGTATCTACCTCTCTGAATTTGGTATATACCAAATGAACCGTTAAAATGGTTCTGTCTGAAGGCAAAGTGGGCAAAGCTTTAGTCTTGAATTCAGACGACGAAAATTCCATTGGCAAATAAACAATGTTGGTATCTGAAACAATGGGGTGAATACCTACAACCATTGGTTTCATTTTTATCAATTTATCTACATTGGTTTGTGCAAATGCATTGTCCCCCAAAAAGAAAATGAAAAAAAACGATATGATTGCAAAAATTCTCACAGTGTTTGCATTAAATTTTCAATACCCAATGGTCTGTCTATTTTAAATCCTTCACCATATTTAACGCCAATTAAACGTCCATATTCTAATGCGCGTCCTTCAAGAAAATCGAGAAATTCTTTGCTGCTAATTGGGGTATTGGGTTCAGCACTATTGGGGTCGTAAAACTGGCTTTTAAATGCCATTATGCATTCTATTTTTTTTGCGTAAAACTCACTAATATCAACAATGAAATCAGGACCAATATTATAATCTTGAATATAAAAGTAAGTTGATTTTGGACGGTGTGCTTCTTGAGGGATATTATTCAGGGAGGTTTCAATTTTAGGTAAGCCAGCAAGGAAACAAGCCCTTGAAATTAATGCCGAAGCTCTTCCATGATCAGGGTGTCTATCGCGCATTGAATTTGCAAATACAATTTTTGGTTTTGCAGCACGTATTTCGGTGATAATGGCTTTTAATGTAACTTCATTTTCTTCAAAAAATCCATCTCCAAGGTTTAGGTTTTTTCTAAAAGCAGCACCGAGAATATTTGCGCTATTTGATGCTTCTTCTAGACGTATTTCTGCGGTTCCTCTGGTTCCCAATTCTCCTTGTGTCAAATCAACAATGCCAGCAGTGTAGCCCATTTTGATGTGCTTTAAAATGGTTCCAGAGCAAGCGAGTTCAATGTCATCTGGATGGGCGGCTATGGCTAAAATGTCAACATTCATTAGTAAGATAAGCTTGGAGGTGGGAAAAATATTACATTTTGCAAAGTATTGCCAACTGCGAATAATGTGTTTTTATCAATGCTTCCAATATTGTCGTCGTGCGTGTGCCAATATGGAGCGAATCCTGTTTGAGGATTGTATTGAATTATGTCGATCATTGGTATTTTGGTAGCCTCGTAAACGTATTTGTGATCGTCTATAATTTGACCAATAGTGTTGCCAACAAAGTAATTGGCATGGCCTAATTCTTGTGCAACGGCCCAAATATGAACAAGGGCAAAATTACCCCAGGTATTTGAGTTTTCTTCCCACATGAATTGGGCATCTTTCCCTCCAACCATATCTAATAAAACGCCAAAGTTTGCAGTATAATTTGGTGAGTGCAAATTTTTACCCCAGTATTGACTGCCCAAACAAAAAGAGTTTTCAAACTCGCTTTTGCCGTAATCCTCGGCATCAAAGAAAATAATGTCAATGCCAATATCAGGTTTTGAAATGCTTAAGTTTCTTGCAATTTCAAGCAAAACAGCTACTCCAGAGGCTCCATCATTTGCGGCGTCAATAGGTTTATCCGTGTCTACATCGTCTTGATCTCCCCAAGGTCTAGAATCCCAGTGAGAGGCAAAAAGAATACGTTTGGTAGCTTTCGGGTTAAATGACCCAATGATGTTATAAACGGGAATTCGTTTTTTATCATAAGTAACGGCACTGCCTCTTTGGAAGATTGCTGTATCAGAGTAGCTTTTTAATTTTTTGTAAAGCCAATTTGCGCATTTTTCATGTTCTTTGGTTCCAGAAACGCGATACCCAAAACTCAATTGTTTTTGAATAAAAGCAAAAGCGCTATCTTGTGAAAAACCAGAAACGGGTTTGGTTACAATTTTAATTTCAACTTCTTCTGAATTGTTATTTTTTGTATTGCTTGTGCAACTGTTTATTATACAAATTAATGAGAAAAAAACAGAGGCGAAAATGACAAATTTAAATTTCATAAAATTTTAATTATACAAAGGTAGTTGATTCTCATTAAAAGGTAAAGTTACAGAATTTTATATTGGATTAATGGTATTTTAATATGGTTGAATTTCACAAGAATTGGCAATTGTTTTAAATCGCCAAAAAAGTATGATAAATTTTGCATTAAATATGTCTATTTTCGCCTATCAAACATGTCAATGAAAATTCAAAGTATGACAGGCTTCGGGAGGGCAGTCATAGAAAACGATAAACTCAAAGCAACCTGCGAAATAAAAGCACTAAATGGCAGATACTTTGAAGCCGACATTCGCTTACCAAAATTCTTGTATGAAATAGATGCTTCTATGCGTAGAATGTTATCTGAAAAATT
Source organism: Flavobacteriales bacterium (assembly GCA_947487175.1). Lineage (GTDB taxonomy): Bacteria > Bacteroidota > Bacteroidia > NS11-12g > UBA955 > VMCP01. Next base: position 14,515 of record CANKVM010000013.1, read on the forward strand.
GGAAAGAGGTACTATAACATGTGTTTTTAACATAAAAATTGTAGATGAACAAAACTCATCTCAAGAAATTCAAATCAATGAAGCATTGGCAAAAAGGTATTTGGATGCTTTACAAACGCTAAGCACTAATTTGAATGTTGAATTTAGAGATCCATTCCGAGAAATTATCCGTGTTCCTGAGGTTATTGGAACTGCAGATCGTGAAATTTCTGATGACATAAAGGACCAAATCAAGGAATTGACGATGATGGCCGCCGATAATTTGATCAAATTCAGGGAAATTGAAGGCATTGCAACTGGTGAGAAATTATTGCAATTGGTTCAGAGTATTTCCCAAGATTTAATATTGGTTGAAAACGAAGAAGACGCGCGTAAAGAAGCGTTGAAAGAGCGAATTTATGGCAACTTATTGGAGCATGTAAAGGAAGAATTACTTGATCCAAATCGATTGGAACAGGAAATTTTAATTTATTTGGATAAATGGGATATTGCAGAAGAAAAGCAACGCTTGAATCAGCATGTCAATTATTTTATAACCACGTTGAAAACAGAACCCAAGGGTCGTAAATTAAATTTCATAGCCCAAGAAATGGGCCGTGAAATGAATACAATGGGCGTGAAAAGTAATTATTTCCCAATGCAACAGGCAGTGGTTCAAATGAAAGAAAAACTTGAGCAAATTAAAGAACAAGTATTGAATTTGGCATAAAATCAGATTGATAAAAAATTAAATTTATGAATTTTAGATTGTTCGCTCTTTTATGTTTGATAATTCCAATTGGATTGTCGGCTCAAAAACAGAAACCAACTGAAAGAAAATTGGATGACGCAAAATTCAATTTGTTTCATGTAAAAGATTATACTTTTGACGAAGGTGATTTTGCGCTTTTTTTGAGTTCAATTAAGCCACATTTGTCTGATAAAAAGCAAAATAATATCATTGCTAATTTTGATTGGACTTCGGAATATTTGATTAGAAAAGGAATTGAATACAAGAATGTTGATTCGTTGAAGTATAACAAGATATTGAAAATGGTTGACAACGCAGTTAACAATTTTTACGATATCAAACGGGTAAAGATGGTGTTGAACTTTATTGATAGTTTATCGCCCGAAGTTTTAATAAAAACGAAATTTATTCATAATGTATCTCCTTTCTCAGATTTCTTAGATAAGTCTATTTTATATATTATTGACGATATTTTTGAGGGACTTGAAGCTAACGTATTTTTGGATATTGACATTCAAAGTCAAATAGATGCAATCAGGGCTTCTAAGAATTATATTCAACAGTCGAATAACAATGGTGATTATAGCGGCAAAAAAAGATTTGGAGAAAGCGATGTTACAGAATACGTGAATTTTTCAAGTTCGTTTGATATTAAATCAACCGTGGGGCGTTTTTTGGATTCGTTAAATACAATAGATAAAACATTGAATGGAAAATTAAATAAAGAGAAGCAAGCTGATTGGAATGATTTAAAATCTTACATTGATTTACTCGTTAAAAACAACATTGTTTATCCCAAAAATTATGCCGTTTGGGAGGTGTCTGATGATTTGGTAAATTCATTGACAGATGATTTGAATTTTATTGACAAACGCATGAATGAAAATGCAACCAATTATTGGATGTTATATAATTCTGGTAACTTTTTTGATTCTGTTTTGAATTCTGAAAAAATTGGAATTTCTACCCGTACTGTGCTAAAAGATTATTATCCAACGGCTACGGTGAATAGGGTTTGGATAGAATTGGATTCTGTATTTGTAAAGGATGATAGGAATGATTTTGAAAGTAATGATACAGCTAATTTGATTGTTTGGCAAGTAAATCCGGATTCAATGGCTATAGTTCAACGATTAATGAATTTGGTTGAACAAGGGGCTTATGATTCGGTAGCGCCTATTGAAGATTCATATGCAGATGATTACAGCAATAGGAAATTGTTAAATAGGAGAACATTTGGTGTAGAACCTTTTGCGATGAAGTTTTATAACAATTTCAATGAAATTAATGAAGTTCTAAAGTCTGAGGGATTTACAGAATTGTCTCATTTAAATACGTTTGGGTTGGCTTTAGTATTTCAGCAAAGTGATGATGACACGCGTTTTCGTTTTTCTTACGGTAGAACCTTGGCTACAGATCAAAATTCTAATATTAACGAAACTTATTGGGGTGATAATTTTATGTTCTCAACTGAATCCGCCATTTTCAATAAAAGATTTGCAAGTTTATCTTTGATAACCAATTTGAGTTATATGAGAAATAGCATGACATTTCATAATGGATTTCAAATGGGTGATCCTTTGGTTACAAATCCTCAAGAAATTTACCAGGTAACTAAGAATTCCTTTTTGTATGGTTTGGGATTAAACGCTAAAATTGGATTTAGTAAATTCCATTTGATTGGTGAAGTGGGATATTTATGGGATTATGGAGATGGTCGTTGGACATACAAGGATAAATACATCAATGGCAAAGGCCGTATGTCAAATAAAGGACTATATATCTCAGTTGGTTTAGGGATTAATATTTATCAGAAATACAGATGAAAAAGGGTATAGTTTATTCATTGGCTTTTTGTTTTATTCAATTTGTAGGCGCTCAAATTGTCCCTCATGGAATAAAATTAGATTTAAATCATGTTGATTTTGCCAAAGATTCCGGAATGAAAACAATTTATGCTGCTGCACGAAAAGCAAGGGTTGTTTTTGATGGAGAGAATCATTCTATGACTGAATTAAATTCGAGATTGGAGTTTTCAATGATGAAAGGGCTTTATGAAAATTGTGGTTATCGCAACTTTATTGTTGAAATGAGCGCAAATAGGGCCTATTATATGGAGCAATATATTTGCAAGAACGATACCAATGCACGTCGTATGTTGAATTCTATTTCGTCTGAAAAATACATGCGGTTTTTCGATCATTTGAATGATTGGATGCGAAAAGTTCCTGAAAAGGATAAGATTCATATTTATGGTTTGGATGTTGAACGTTTTTATGATTTGAGTTTACAGCGATTGGTTGATCATTTAAATACTATTAAAACAAAGATTCCAAAGAATTTGTTTCCAACTGTAAACGCTGCGAAAATACTTGCTAAAGATTTATTGAAAGCGAATGAAGATTATCATTCAGACTATAGCTCAAGTAGTAAAAAAAGTTTGCATGGTGATTATGCTTATGGCTCAGATTATGTTGAACCAAATGAAAAAAATACGCTTTCGCTTGCTGATTCTTTGGTTAAGCAATTGGCCTTATATAAAACTTGGTTAGGACCAGAGTTTGAAAAATTCCAATCAAATTTGGCGTCACTTCAAGAGTATTTTAAGTGGATGAAACTTGAGAATGATGCTCAGCAATATTTGTGGCGAGAGGAATACATGGGTAGAAAATTTCAGCAGTTATTGAGTGTTGATACAACTCAGAAATTTTTTGGTCAGTTTGGACGTTGCCATGTAGCTTATTCAAAACAAGATAATGATTGTGGGTGGTATAATTATCACAGTGTTTGCAATAAAGTTAGAACCAGCTATTTTCATGGAGATTCAAGTAAAATTGTAAGTATTGCTTTGTTTTACAGAGATGAAGAAGAACATTTATCGGCCGTAGATTTGGAAAACAACTCAAACATGGTAGACGAAGTAAGTTCAATTAAAAATATTTCTTCAAAAGTTTCGTTGCTTTTTGATTTGTATGATACAACCAATGAATTTGTTGAATTAAAAAAGAAGTTTCGCTTTGTATTGTTTAGCGGTTCCGATATTGTTGAATTGCCTTCATTAAGAAAGGGTGATGCAACCAAAATTGATGATGGCTCAAGTGAAAGAGATCATGCCAAAAAGCGCAGGTTCACTTTTAATATATTGGGTCTTTCTTTTTTGAAGAATAATTTGACGAATATGCAAAACCACATGCGTAATGTGAATTTTGGAAATACAATTAAAAATCCCTCCAATTGGTATTTCAATCACAGTATTGGATACCAACATCGCATTTTTAAAACGGAATTAATGGGTTTTTACAGCCTAGGTAATGATGAAACTTTGCTTGATCTAGAAAATGGTACTTTACATTATTCAGCCGGAGGTGCAATTGGTTCTTTGGGGATTTCATTTGACGTTTCTCGCGTTTCATTTGATATCATGGCTGATTGTGGCGTTTATTCTCAGAAAATTACATATGATCCAAAATCACCGGATATAGCATCAGTGAATAGCAATTTGGTGAATGTCGTGTGTAATTCATTTGTATATGGTGGACATATTGGATGTGATTATCAATTTTCAGAAGTGAGCGTGGGAATGTCATATCAAATGATGTTTCAGCCACAAGATGAGATTTGGAGGTATCAGCACAGTCAATACATTTATCAGGATTTTGGAAAAATAAATGGTTCGCTACTTTGGAATGTTTCTTTGTTGATGAAATTAAAATTATAGCATCGAGATTTCAATGTTGGTGATGTGATTAGACAATATTAAATTTTAAATTAAAAAAAGATAAAAATGATTCAATCTATTCCAAATTTAATCACTTTAGGTAATTTATCCTGTGGTTTATTGGGTATTACCATGGTAATGCAGGGAAATCCATTTGCTGGGTTTCTTTTTATGATTTTAGGCGCAATTCTCGATTTTTTTGATGGATTTGTTGCACGTTTGCTAAAGGCAGATGGAGAACTAGGAAAGCAGTTAGATAGTATGGCCGATGTGGTTACCTTTGGCGTATTGCCAGGTTTGATTTGGCGATATTATATCCAAAATCAAGGATATTGTTCGGCTTCAGGTTTTTGCGTGAACAATTATGTTTGGATGTTTATTCCATTGGGTGCTGCTTATCGATTGGCGAAATTCAACATTGACACCCGACAAACAACGGGATTTTTAGGAGTTCCTACGCCTATTACTGGTTTGGCATTGGCATCATGGAGTTGGATTATGTTTACCTTGAAGGAACCTACATTTTCGGTGTTGGATGTTCGTGAACTTTTAACCCATTATTATTTATGGCTTTATGTTCCTCTTTTGGCTTCATACATGATGATTTCAGACTTTCCAATGTTGGCTTTGAAGTTTAAAGGTGGCGATCCATTAAACATGTGGAAATATGCACTTTTGGCACTAGGTATCATAAGCATTGCATTATTTGGAGCAGCTGGAGTTGCAGTTTTTTATTTTATTTATATACTTATCTCTTTTATTGCGAACTTTGCAGTACAAAAACAATCTACAAAAATATGAAAGTTGGAATAATCATGGGTAGCGATAGCGACTTGCCTGTAATGCAAGAAGCAGCAGCAATTTTAAGTCAATTAGGTGTTGAATATGAACTCACAATTGTTTCTGCCCATAGAACACCTGATCGTTTGGTAGACTATGGTAAAAATGCCCACAACAATGGAATTGTGGTTGTAATTGCTGGAGCAGGTGGTGCTGCGCATCTGCCAGGAATGATTGCTGCTTTTACTCACTTGCCTGTAATTGGCGTACCTGTGAAGTCAAGCAATATGAGTGGATTAGATAGTTTATATTCAATTGTTCAAATGCCTCCAGGAGTTCCTGTTGCAACTGTTGCTATCAATGGTGCCCGCAATGCTGGTATTTTGGCTGCTCAAATTATAGGAATTTCAAATGAAGAGGTTGCAAAATCTGTAATCGCATTTAAAGAGTCAATGAATACAGAGGTTTTAGAAAAAGCTACCAAGGTTGAAGAAATTGGGTATCAAAATTATTTGAACCTAAAAAAATGATCATTGTTGGGAATGCCCTTGTTTCTGAGGATGTTTTAGAGAAAAAATTTGCCTGCCAAATTAATAAATGCAAGGGCGAATGCTGTGTTCAAGGCGATGCCGGAGCACCTTTGCTTAAAGAAGAAGCGGATATTATTCTGGATATTTATGATAAAATTGAACCTTATTTAAGTGAAGAAGGTATCAATGTAATCAAAGAACATGGCTATGTAACCAGAGATATCGATGGCGACTTGGTTACAGTTTGTAGACCCACCGGAGAATGCGTTTTTGTGGTTTATGAAGACAATGGAATTGCTTCTTGCGGAATTGAAAAAGCCTACACCGATGGGAAAATTGATTTCAAGAAACCAATAAGCTGCCATTTATATCCTATAAGAGCAAAAAAATATGGGTCTTACGTTGCAATGAATTATCACCATTGGGATATTTGCAGTGATGCTTGTAGCGCAGGTTCGGAATTGAATATTCCGGTATATGAATTTCTGAAGGAACCCCTGATTCGTAAAATGGGAGAGGAGTGGTATCAAGAGTTATCTGATATTGCCAGAGATTGGCGCAACAGGGTAGTTTAACAAAATAAGCTAGAAAACAATCCAATGAACATGGTTAATTTTAACCAATTGGATATTTTTCTAAATTGTCCCTTTTCATTTGCGTTGTAAAGCAAATATAGAAAATAGAAAATGGGTGTAATTATTAAGAGAGCAATATAAGCTCTAAACAAAAATTCGTTAGATTGAAAAATGAGCAAAACAGCTATAAATAGGGTAACGAATAAGAAAATTGCCGCGAGTATTTTAGTAGCTCGTACCCCTTTTAGAATAGGATAGGTTTCATATTCTTGGGTTTTATCTCCTTCAATATCTTCAATGTCTTTAATTAATTCTCTGGCCATGGTAATTAAAAAGGCGACCGTTGCGTATTCAGCAAAGTAAGTGTTTTGCACGTTGAAAACACCTCTCGATGCAACATAAACCACCATTCCTGCCATCATGGCAATTAAAAGATTGCCTTGTAGCATTTCGCCTTTTAAGTCGCTAGAATAGAAATAAAGAAGAATTGCCAATACAATGCAAAGTATTCCCATTCCTATGCCGGTTAAAAAACCTGAAATAATTCCCAATGAAGTTAAAATTACATAAAATATTTTGGCCGCTTTGGGTGAAATATGTTTGCTGAGAATGAGCTTTTCTGGTCTGTTAATATTGTCGGTTTCTATGTCGAAAATATCGTTGATTACATAACCACCTGCCGCCACAAAAACACAGGCTAGCATGGTTGTGATTGATTCTTTAAATCGGATATTACTCCAATCGAAATGTAAAAAGCTGTGATTAATTCTAGAAGCAGATAATATAAAAAGGAGCTGTGTAAGAACAGTTAATAATAAATTAATGGGTCGAACAAGCTTCCAATAGTATTTCACAGTCTTTATTTTTTTGGAAATTTCATTTTATAGTCAACATCTACATAGCCTTTTGAAATGTTTTCTAAACGTTTTTTTATCATTCCTCTTTTTAGGGGACTTACCCTGTCTGTGAATAAAATTCCCTCAATATGATCATATTCATGTTGGATAATTCTAGCGGCCATTCCATCAAAAGTTTGGGTATGTTCTTGCCATTTTTCATCAAAAAAGTGGATGGTTAATTCCCCTTTTCTTTTAACGTTTGCCCTTACATTGGGTATACTTAAACAACCTTCTTCAAAGTCCCATTCATTACCGAACTCTTCTTTGATTGTGGCATTAATAAATACTTGTTTGAAACCCTTAGGTTTGATGTCGTCAACATCGGCACCATCAACAACGAATAGTCGTATAGGTAAACCTATTTGAGGAGCTGCCAAACCAATGCCATTGCTTTCATACATGGTTTCAAACATATTGCTTATTAACTGAAGTAATTGAGGATAATCTTTATCAATGTCGTCGGCTTTTTTTCGAAGCACTGGTTGTCCGTATGCGTATATTGGAAAAATCATGAAATTCTTTGTAAGTGTGTTTGAAGAATTAAAGTTGCAGAAATAGTATCTACAAGTTTTTTATCTTTTCTATTTTCTCTTTTAACAACTGATTTATTAATGAAGTGTTGAGCTTCGTGACTACTCAATCTTTCATCAATTGTTGCTAAGGGCACTGTTGGGTAATTTGTATTTAACCAACTAATAAAATCTCTAACAGGTTGGGTAGCATCTGTATCTTCTCCAGATAATTTAGAAGGCATACCCACAACAAATTCGTCGATTGTTTCGAGTTTAGCGTAATCGGATAGCCATTTTGGAAAGTCAGATGCAAAAACAGTGGTAAGTGGTTGTGCGAAAATCTTCAATGGATCAGTAATTGCAATGCCAATTCGTTTTAGGCCATAGTCAATTCCAATAATTCTACCCATGTTGCAAAGGTAATAAAAAAAGGTGCGGAAATTTCCGCACCTTTTTTGTTGTATTGAGAGGAGATGATTACATCATTCCGCCCATACCACCCATGCCGCCGTCGCCATGAGAGTGGCCTTTTTCGTCTTCTTTGATTTCAGAAAGTACGCATTCTGTTGTTAAAATCATACCACCAATAGAAGCGGCATTTTCTAATGCAACACGAGAAACTTTCTTAGGATCAACAACACCCGCAGCAATAAGGTTTTCATAAACATCAGTGCGTGCATTGTAACCAAAATCGTCTTTGCCTTCCATTACACGTTGAACTACAATACTGCCTTCTCCACCTGCATTTGCAACAATTTGACGCAAAGGTTCTTCTAAAGATCTACGTACAATTTGAATTCCTGTATTTTCGTCTTCGTTCAATCCTTTCAAATCAGCCAAAGCTGCAATTGCACGGATAAAGCTAACTCCACCACCTGGTACAATTCCTTCTTCAACAGCAGCGCGGGTTGCATGTAATGCATCGTCAACCCTGTCTTTCTTTTCTTTCATTTCAACCTCAGTTGCTGCACCAATGTACAATACCGCAACACCACCACTCAATTTAGCCAAACGCTCTTGAAGTTTTTCACTATCATAATCGCTGGTTGTGTTTTCAATTTGTACTTTAATTTGGTGAATACGTGCTTCAATATTTTCTTTAGCACCTGCACCATTAACAATTACAGTTGTGTCTTTGTTGATAGAGATTTTTTCAGCCCTACCCAAATCTTCTATCGTTGCATCGTCTAATTTGCGACCTTGCTCTTCAGAAATAACAGTACCACCAGTTAAAATAGCAATGTCTTGCAACATTTCTTTTCTGCGATCGCCAAAACCAGGTGCCTTTACAGCAGCAATTTTGAGGGATCCTCTAATTCTGTTTACTACAAGTGTAGCCAAAGCTTCACCTTCAATATCTTCAGCAATAATTACAAGAGGTTTGCCAGTTTGAACAACTTTTTCAAGTATTGGCAATAAATCTTTCATGCTGCTAATTTTTTTGTCATAAATTAAGATGAAAGCACCTTCTAATTCTGCTTCCATTTTCTCTGTATTTGTAACAAAGTATGCACTTAAATAACCACGGTCAAATTGCATTCCTTCAACTACATCAACTGTAGTTTCAGTTCCTTTTGCTTCTTCAACAGTAATAACACCATCTTTACCTACACGCTTCATAGCTTCTGCAATCAATGAACCAATTGCACTATCGTTGTTTGCAGAAATAGTAGCCACTTGTTCAATTTTGCTATTATCATCCCCAACTGGAATTGCCAATTCGTTTAACTTCAACACAGCAGTTTTTACTGCTTTGTCAATACCGCGTTTCAAATCCATTGGATTTGCACCCGCAGCAACGTTTTTCAAGCCTGCAGTAACAATTGCTTGAGCCAAAACAGTAGCCGTAGTAGTTCCGTCACCTGCAATATCTGCAGTTTTACTAGCAACTTCTTTCACCATTTGAGCACCCATGTTCTCAACTGGATCAACCAATTCGATTTCTTTTGCAACTGTTACACCATCTTTGGTTATTATAGGAGCACCAAATTTCTTATCAATAACAACGTTTCTTCCCTTAGGACCTAAGGTAACTTTCACTGCGTTAGCCAAAGCATCAACACCACGTTTTAAACCATCGCGTGCACTTACGTTAAAATCTATTTTTTTTGCCATTTGTTTTTAATTATAAAATTGCTAAAATGTCGCTCTCGCGCATGATTAAATAATCTGTGCCTTCAACATTGATTTCTGTACCAGCATATTTGCCATACAAAACAGTGTCGCCAATTTTTACAGTCATAGGCTCATCTACTTTTCCACTGCCAACAGCAACAACTTGTCCTTTTTGTGGTTTTTCTTTTGCTGTATCAGGAATAATAATACCTGAAGCTGTTTTTAGATCTGCGGCAACCGGCTCTACCAGAACTCGGTCGGCCAATGGTTTAATGTTCACTGACATATTTTTTATTGGATTTTTATAATTGTTAATTTCTCTATTCTTGTATCGAATATTATGCCAAGGCATTTTGAACAATTTTTGACTGCAATTTTATAAGAATTTTATGACAAATTAGATTTCGCTGTGTCAATTTGTCATATCGCTGTGTTCGATTAAACTCAATTTAATTGCTGAATCAATTCGTTTTTATTTGCGATTGAGGATTTTCAATACAGCAAATTCAATTTGTGGGATACATGTATCAAAATGTGCTTTCGTTTTTTGTTTGAGTACTTTTAATTCCAGAAAATTGAAAGTGGTATCAATTGTTTGTGCCAGTTCATCAATTGTTTTTACCTGAAAGCCAATTTTTGCATCAACGAATTCTTTTGCTTCCGGGAATTTATCGGTGTTTGGGCCAAAAATTACAGGAACTCCCGCGGCCGATGCTTCAATAATATTGTGTAACCCCTTCCCAAAGGCACCGCCAATTACGGCTATGTCTGACAATTTATATAACCTCGACAATAATCCGATATTATCAATGATAAGAATTTTCGTATTTGAATTATTTTCGAAATTTGATAATCGTTCTGCTCCAAATGATTTGAATTTTTGTTCAATTTCATCAATGTGGTTTTGGGAAATATCATGGGGCGCTATTAAAACACATTGGTTTGCTTTCAAAGTTTGATTTTGCAAATATTTAAGAAGTCCATTCTCTTCTGCTTCCCAAGAACTTCCCAAAATTAAAGTGCTTTTTCTATGTGTAAAGTCTTTTATTTTTTGAGGGACATCATTCAGTTGTAATTGTAATTTCTGGGTTCGTAAATAACGAATGTCGCCAAGGAGTTCAATATTTGGTAATTGAATCGAATTCCCCAATTCAACTGTATTTTTATCTTGAGCAAAAAATCCCGCACATTTTTTTATTGAATTTTGCCAAAACGATGCCCAAGGTTTTAGAATGAAATGATTGTCTCTGAGTAAGAAATTCCAATACCAAAGAGGAATCTTTTTTTGATGGCATGCATTGATCATATTTGGCCAAAATTCATATTTAATAAATATGGCAATGTCGGGATTGATGTTTTTAATCCAATTTTTAGCATTTTTATTTGAATCAAATGGCAAATATAATTTGGTGCAATTCGAAGGTAATTTGGCGTTTTTGTATCCAGATGGAGAGAAAAAACTGATGATAAACTCAGTTGAAGGTTCGTTTTTGGATATTTCTTCAATAAGTGGAATAGCCATTTCATATTCACCCAAACTCGCGGCATGAATCCAAATTCTTTTTTGTGTATTTTTTGGAATTTTATTGATTAAATCTACTTGTGATTTTCTTCCATCAATCATTTCCTTGGCTTTTGGGCTAAAAATGCCCGCTAGGCGAATGAGTCCCTCAAAAATGAAAATTGAAAATGAATAAATAACTTTCAAAATATTAATCCATAAAATACTCTTGATCTCTTAATTTTTGGTCAATCCGTATGGGTATAATTAATCCAAAATGGACACCGGCTGTAATTTCATTGATGTCGGTATTGTCTGCTTTGTTATTTCCAAAATCCCAAGGGCGCAAACTATGCGCAACTCCTTGAATAAAATCAAAGCCCAACACACAACTAATTGCATTGAAGTTAAAGTATTGGATTCGAATTCTCTCAGCTATTTGGTATCCACCCGCAAGTTTGTCGTAACCAGTTTTATTGTTTCCTTCAATTTGAGGTACTGTACCTTGGTCGACCTGATAATCAATATAAGTTTGCGAATAACCTCCACCAATTCCAATTTGCAGGGCTAAATGTTTTTTTGTGAATTTCTGAAAAGGATAAAAATTGCGTGAGATGTATGCTCTGGATGAAAATCCTCTTAATCTGGCGCGAATCACCGCAGGATGTCCATTCATATCAATTATATCGCCATTTTCGTTAGAAATATTATTGAAAAATCCGGCGGTATTTACGTCGTTCCCAAAATAAATATTATAGTCTAAACTGCCCACCCAAATGCCTTGATGTTGATATTCCAGGGCAAATGGAAAACTTGTAAATTCAGGGTATTTAAGCGCGATGTCGCTGTAATTTTGATTATATGCCGCTCCAACGTTTAAAAAAATCCACGATTTGTCTTTATTAGAGAAAATAGGAAATTTTTTATTGTTTAAAGTATCGGCTGTTTGAACTTTTGCGGTATCTGTATCGATATTATTTGAAGCCGTAATTTCATTCGAAATGAAAAATAGACTCCAAATAAGAACATGTTTAAAAGCAATTTGATACCTCATGAAATTCGAAAATAATATTAAAAATTGAGATGCTATAAAATTTGGTTTATAATTGATAAAAATTCTGCGGGATTGTCGGCATGAACCCAATGTCCCGCCTTAGAAACGGTATGATAAGAAGAGGTTGGGAAGTGTTGCTCAATGAATGGTTTGTCACTTTCTTTCAAATATCCGCTTTTCTCGCCAAGAATAAAGTGAGTTGATTTTGTAAACGCATTTTTAAAATCAATGGCCCCAATAATCTCATCGTAATAATTTTCAATGGCTGTCAAATTGATCTTTAAATTATAACCTCCTGCTGAATCTGCCTCTAAGTTCTTCAATAAAAACTGACGAACACCCATGTCTGGGGCAAAAGGCAAGAATGCAATTTCCGCTTCTCTTCGAGAATGAATTTGTGAAAAATCCAATTCTCTAAAGGCCCTAAAATATTCCAAATGTCCTGGGTGGTATTGTTTCGGAGCAATGTCAACAGCAATCAAAGTTTTAACCATTTCTGGATACATGTCGGCAAATAACAAAGATGTTTTCCCTCCCATTGAATGTCCAATGATAATCGCTTCTTGGTCGTGCATGCACTCCATTAAATGTTTTAAATCATTTGCCATTGCCACGTATGAGCAATCATTGTTGTGAAATGATTTTCCGTGATTGCGTGCGTCAAAAGTAATTACCCGAAACTGATTTGAAAGGTGATTGGCAATGTTATGCCAATTGTCGAGCATTCCAAAAATACCATGAAGAATATAAATTGGCTTCGAGTTTTCGGCGCCATATATTTTGTGGTTTACCAGCATTTTATTTTTATAAAAAAGGGGAAAAGATAATGATCCTTTCCCCTTTGTATATATTTAATTTAAAGTTAATTCAATATTGATTCAACCGGAGTGTAAGGAAGGTTAAATGCTTCACTAACTCCTTTGTAAACTACATCACCATTTACAACGTTCAATCCTAATTTAAGATCTTGGTTATCGCTACAAGCTTTTTTCCAACCTTTATTAGCCAATTGAATTGCATAAGGAAGTGTTGCATTTGTTAGAGCAAGGGTAGAAGTATAAGGAACAGCACCAGGCATATTTGCTACGCAATAGTGAATTACACCATCAATTTCATAACAAGGTTCAGCATGTGTAGTAGGTTTAGAAGTTTCGAAACACCCACCTTGGTCAATTGCAACGTCAACAATAACTGCACCTTTACGCATAGTTGGCAACATATCGCGGGTAATTAATTTTGGAGCTTTAGCGCCAGGAATCAAAACACCACCAATTACCAAATCAGCAGTTTTGATTGCTTCTCTGATGTTGTAATCGTTGCTATATTGTGTATTTACGTTTGCTGGCATTGTGTCGTCTAATTGACGTAAACGCGGCAAGCTAATATCCATTAATGTTACGTTTGCACCTAAGCCAGCTGCCATTTTTGCAGCTTGGGTACCAACAATACCACCACCTAAAACGATTACGTTTGCTGGTTTAACACCTGGTACACCTCCCAAAAGGATACCACGGCCACCCATAGGTTTTTCAAGGTATTTAGCTCCTTCTTGGATACTCATTCTACCTGCTACTTCACTCATTGGAACCAATAAAGGTAAACTTCTATCAGGACGCTCAACCGTTTCATATGCCAAACAAACCGCTTTGCTTTTTATCATAGCATGAGTTAATGGTTCATATGAAGCAAAATGGAAATAGGTGAAAAGCAATTGATTTTCTTTAATTAAAGGATATTCAGATTCAATAGGTTCTTTAACCTTGATAATCATTTCGGCAATGCCGTAAACTTCTTCAATGGTTGGAAGGATATTAGCACCTGCACTAACATATTCCTCATCCGAAAAACCACTTCCGTTTCCAGCAGTAGTTTGCACATACAACGTGTGACCGTTTTTTACCAATTCACTAGCCCCAGCCGGGGTTAAAGCAACGCGATTTTCGTTGTTTTTGATTTCTTTAGGTACGCCAATTATCATGATAGTTAAAATTGGTGCGAAGATAATATTTGCAGAGCAATACCCCGCAAAAACTTTTCTAGAATTTAGATAGTGTTTTGCCTAGTTCAAGCCAAAGCAATTTCCATGGCTTTTTCAATAATGATATTTGTAGGCAAAAAGTTAGGAATATCCAATTTGGAGGTATTAGTATTTTGATGATACCACTGATTTATTTTACTACCAAAATAATGGTCAATATCGTACTCAATTTGTGCACCATATTTTTTTAATGATTCAGCATTACAGAGTTGTTCATATTGGCCTTTTATGGGAATCAACAACATTTTTTTACCCAAAAACAAACTCTCAGCAGGTGTTTCAAATCCTGCACCTGTAATTATTCCATGACAGTGAATTAAACTATTAGCAAAGTTTTCATTATCAATTGGAAACCACGTTATATTTTGTTCGGTTTTTTTGGTTTGAATATGCTTTGAAAATACTTCAAATTGAATTTTAGGCTGCGAACTAAAAGCGCTATAAAGATTAATGTCGGAATATTGCGGTAAATAAACTGCAATATGTCCCTTGTTTGTAGGTATTGCATTCCACAAGCTTTGTTTGATTACAGGTGGTAAAATCCAATTTTCATATGCTTCATAATGAAAGCCGATATTTTTATTGCTTTTACAATAATTTTTCAATACCCATTCCGCAATTAAATCAGATTTTTCGGGACGAGGAGCGTTTTTAGATACGAAACTTGCCTGATGCCCAATATGAATCATTTTCTTGTTGGCGCGTTTACACGCATTTGAGCAAATAAATTCAAAATCATTTAAAATTAAATCATAGTTGCTTACTGGCAATTCTTTTGACTCTTTTTGAATTCTAGGAATGTTTATTCGTGAAATAATTTTCTTGTAATCTAAACTTCCTGCATTTTGATAAAACAGGCTTAACCCACCGCTTCTGTATTTGACAGGTAAATTGGGATTCAAAGAGGAATTACTGCCACTTAAAAACACATCAACTTCGCCATATTTTTGCAGATGGGGCATCATTTCGATTGCCCTTGCAATGTGCCCATTGCCGGTGGCTTGAACTGCGTATAAGATTTTCATTATAAAACGCTTTGAATCCAGAATGCCACTTGCTCAGTAATTACATCAGGAACTTTCGGAGTGCGCTGATATTCTTTGTTGTAATTTATTTGCGATTTAAGTGTTTCAAATTGATGAATATTCCATTCTCCTTTGTCATATTCCAATGAAGTTAAATTCTCAATCCAATCGCCACTATTTAAATAAACAACAGAACCCTTTTCATTGGTGATTGTTCTTTGTTGTGGTTGGTGAATATGTCCACAGATAACATAGTCAAATCCTTTTTCAATGGCCAATTCTCCGGCTGTTTGTTCAAAATCTCCAATCCAGGCAACAGCTTTTTTTACACTATTTTTGATTTTTTTCGAAAAGCTCATTTTGTCCCTGCCAAAAAAAGTTAAAAGTTTGTTCAACCAATGATTCATCCAAATGAGGAAGTCATATCCTTGTCCCCCTAATTTGGCTATAACTTTTGCACTTCCTTTGGTTGTTGAATCAAATACATCGCCGTGGAAAATCCATGTTTTCTTTCCATCGAGATCAAGTACCAATTTGTCGTCTAGTAATAAATTGCCTAAACGTGTTCCTGAATATTTTCTTAAAGCTTCATCGTGGTTTCCAGTAATATAGTAAACCATTGTACCAGATTCCATTAACTTCAAAATTTCCCTAATTACCTGCATGTGAGCAGGAGGAAAATATTTTTTACGGAATTGCCATATATCAATTATATCGCCATTTAAAACTAGAATTTTAGGGTTAATTCCTTTTAAATAACGAACAATTTCATTTGCATGACAACCAAAAGTTCCTAGGTGTAGGTCACTTATAACGCATACTTGCAAGTCTTTTCTTTGCATAAAAATATCTTCATGCAAAGAAACGATTTCAACGTGCCCTTAATATTTGTTTAATGTCAAATAGAAATGACGTTCATGTTACCAATAATCTGATTGGTAATACTTTGTTAATAATTGATTAAAGCCCTAGACTCTTTTTGGTAACTTTAGTCAATCCATTTTTGTGCAGCATAATTGAAATTGATTTGTAACGAACATAGGGTTCGCTTACAAATAAATATCCATTACAAGGATTGTTAACTCCCCATGAATTTTTCACTTCATAGAAATATTTACCTGTTGACTTTTCGGTAAACATTCCTGTAATATGCATTCCATGGTCATCGGTGGTTTTTTGTTGATCAAAAGCTTCTTGGCGCATCGCCTCAGTGATTTCGAGTTCTGAACAAGGCGTTTCAAAAACATTTCCCGATCTATTTGCTCCACCATCGTTAAATCCTTTGTTATCAGCACCAATTTTTTGAATTAGTGAATCGTGCAATGGCACAATGGCAATGCCATTTTTGAATGAAAATCCTTTTTCTCCAACATCCGCCGACCATGCCAAAGAATAACCGTCTTTTAAAGCATTTTTTATATTTTCAACAAATTCATTGAGGGGGACATTATAGGCTGTTTGCATAACCCAATTGTCTGGAACTTCCAAAGCAAAAGGTTTGTAATATGGATGGTGGGTAAAAGATGTTAATACTACATAGTCATCTAAATTCAATCCTAAACTTTGCGCAAAAGTGATAGGGGTATATTTTTTTCCGTTGTAATCAAATTCGGTAGGGATTTTACCTAAATAAGCATCAAGAATTCCTTCTATTCCCAAAATCCATTCTTTGCCCAATGTAGTTGGGTCCTTTTTTACAATGGTTTCCATATAACTCTTGAGAACATCAATTAACTCATTGTGGTTATGTCTTGTTTTGCCATTAATTAAGCCTGTGTAAACTGATTCTGGCACAATACCATATTTGTTAACGATGTATGGTATGTCATGTCCCTCACCACCTTGTTCAAACTGATGTTTGCCATTCATTCGGACATATGTAATTGCTTTTTCAACATAAGCCCAACGCGCAACAAACATTTCGCTTAAATCGTAATTGCCTTTCCCCAAACGCATGAGTTCAGATTCTATCATTGAAAGGGTACTATAACTCCAACAGGTAGAAGTCTTACATTGGTCTTTTACCGATGGTTTTTGCGTTTCTGCAACCTTGGTAAATTCATAATTACTTCCAGGTTTGTTGGTTGTAATTTGGGCATTTAATGTTGCAAAAAATACAAAAATGATTGCAAAGGCTATTTTCTTCATCATATACAAATATAGTAGTTTCAATTCTTAAATGGGTTACGGAGAATATATTCGGGTTTTTTATGAATATATTTCGTGTAAAATTTATTGATAAAATGCAAGGCGGGATTTTTTGTAAAAATGATAAAACTATTTTCTACTGGTACCGCTCCAATTGTGCTTTTTATTTCAGTAGCTGTTCTGCCAAGATTAATAAAAGTAATTTTATTTTCAATGGAATAACTCACTAAATCATACATCATTCTTTGGTATAAAGAATAATTTAATGGTATTTGCATATCAATTCCCAAATGTGTGGCATGGATCATTTTGTCGTCTTGGATAAAACTAATAAAGCCAACAATTTTGCCATCTAAATAATATCCCAAAACTTTAAAATTTGAACCTAAGGATTTTTGATAGCAATGAATGAGTTGAGATAAGTTCTGACCAATTGCAATTGTTTTATCTTGTAGTGAATGATACAATAATTGGCCACATTGCGCAATCCATTTATTGGGCGGCAAATCATGCAGGGGTTTAGCAATTATATCATTGCTATTTTTCAAAACTTTTTGAGCGCGGACTCTATATTTTGAAGAAAATAATTGTAAATAATCTTGGATGGTATTGAGGTTTTCCATTAAACGAATAACCATAAATGGTTCAGCGGGAATGGTAGTTCCCAATTCGTATTTTTCGTTTCCCAGAACATTGGCAATTAAAACACCACAATTGTTTTCGGTACTGCCCAATAATTCTTTGGCTTTGATATTTGATAAGTTAGGGAATGCAATTCCTGGAGCGCATGCGTTGCCAATGATCCGTATATATCCCTTTCTTCCAAAAAGATTAAAGAGTTTGATAAATACCCGGTACACATATTTACCTGTTGGTTTACTTAATTCCATAAAACTAACAGGAAAAGTAGTTCCATTTACAGCTATTGTTGCGTAGTGATTTGGCATCGAAAGCAACAGCTTATCTGTAAGTTCTGGGTTAATTTGTTGAATCAAGGGTGTTGGTAATAAAAATCGATTACAAAGATGCTTGAAAATTCATGTTCCAGTTATTCAAATCGGTAGAAACTATATTTTTGTCGTTTATTTTAAATTATTTAAAGGTTGCTGTTTTTTTAACATGATTAACCTCATATTTTTGTGAAATGGCATTAAATAAAGTCTATCGTTTCGTATTAATTGCAATAGTTGTTTTATCAACGTCTGCATCCTTTGGTCAAAAGGCGGTAAAGGGTTACCCTGTTGCTGAGAGATTGGCAAGTTATAAGAAAATATCCCTTAAAACAGATACCTCATTGTTAAGTGAAGCAGAAAGAAAATGTTTGGTGCATTTGATAAAAGCTGCTCAAAAAGTGGATGAAATTTTTTGGAAACAAGCTTTCAAAGAAAAATCTAAAGCGTTGGAGGGTATCAAAAATGATACAATAAGGAGATTTGTAGAAATCAATTATGGACCATGGGATCGTTTAAATGACGACAAGCCATTTTTACAAGGTTATGGTAGTAAGCCAAAGGGAGGTAATTTTTATCCGGAGAATTTTGATATCAATACTGTTCCTCCACATTTTCGCGAGAGGTTAATGTTGCCTTATAGTATTGTTAAACCACTTTCAAAAGCAGATTTAATGCCACCTCCGCCTCCTAAGAAAGGTGAAAAGCCTAGTATGCCAGAGAGGCCAATGATAATGGAGCGTTTTCCGCTTACAAATGGCAATGAAATAGGGTTGGTAGATTACAATAGTTTTTTTGAAAAAGATATACAACTGATTTTGCAAGAAATGATGAAGGCTGCAACTGCAATTGAAAAAGAAGATAAGTTGTTTGCAATATACTTGAGAGAGCGAGCTATGTCAATTACCGCCAATCAATATACCTTGTCAGATATAAAATGGATGACATTAAAATCGCATTTAGACATTGTAATTGGTCCAATTGAAAATTATGAAGATAAATTATTGGGTACAAAAACTTCATTTGAGGCATATGTATTGGTTCGCGATAGAGAATGGGGAGCAAAACTAGAAAAATATGTTTCTTATTTGCCTGAACTTCAAGCGAATATTCCAGTAGAAGAAGCGTACAAACCAAAAATTTCTAACAATACAGGTGTAAATCAATTTGATGAAAATGGCAACATTATGCCATCGGGAGATATGATTGATATTCAAGGCTACCCGCCATTGCAAAAGCCAAATGCATCTTTGAGCCAATTGGCTGTTTTTGATGCGGTTTATTATGCTGGTGATTGCAATGCAGGAAGTAAAACAATTGCGGTGAATTTGCCAAATGATGAAGTTCTTCAGAAATATTATGGTACAAGAAGATCTCAGTTAAAAAACACCATGAAAGCGAAATTTGAAGAAATGGTAAAACCTATCTCTCAAATTTTGGTAGACCCATCTCAGCAAAAAAATATTTTGTTTGATGCGTTTTTTGCAAATGTTATGTTCCATGAGGTTGCACATGGTTTGGGTGTGAAAAATTTAGTTGCAGACACAAACAAGACAGTGCGCGAAGCTCTTGGTGCAGATTATTCTGCAATTGAAGAATGCAAAGCCGATGTATTGGGATTATATATGGTTACTCAATTGTTTAACAAAGGAGAGTTAACAGGTTCTTTGGATGATTACTATGTAACATTTGTTGCATCTGTTTTTCGTTCAGTGCGTTTTGGTGCGGCTAGCGCCCATGGTAAAGCAAACATGATTACATTCAATACTTTATTAAATAGTGGTTGTATTGTTAATGGCAAAAAAGGTTATACCGTTAATGTTGTTGCAATGAAAGTTGTAATTGAAAAATTGGCTGCGGAATTGCTTCATTTACAAGGCGATGGCGACCAAATTGGCGTTGGTAAAATGTTACAAGAACGCGGAATAATTAAAGCGTCTCTAAATGAAGATTTGGCGAAGTTAGAAAAAGCAAAAATTCCTGTAGATATTATTTTTGATCAAGGAATTGATACGCTGGGTTTGAAGGCTTACGATGAAACTGAAAAGTCTGCAGATAAAAAAGATAAAAAAGAGAAGAAGTAAATTAAAGTCTTTATTTGATATTATTAGATGAAAATTAATAGATGGGTCTCCCTAACCAGTATAGCAGCCGTAATGGCTGTTTTGGTTTTTTGCAGTAACAAACAAAGTAATGCCAATGAGCCATTACTTATTAGGTTAACGGATGCAATGTCTGAACAACATTATGCACCATTGAAACTTGATGATAAATTTTCAGAAATGGTGTATGAAAATCTCTTGAATAATTTAGATGATGATAAGCATTTTTTTACGCAAGAAGATATTCTTAAACTAAGTGTGTTTAAAAAGTCTATTGACGACCAAATTAAAGTGGGTAGATATGATTTTTTAGATTCAGCTTGGTCTATTTTAATGATGCGTTTAAACGTTCTTGAGCCTCTCATTGAAAAAGAATTGTCTTCTCCATTGAACTACAAATCAAATCAAAGTTATTTGCTTGAAGATAAGGTCGTAAAATACAAACCTAATTTGGAAGCCCTGAAAACTGATTGGAAAAATTGGTTACAGTTTCAAACCATAGATAGATTATATCGCAAAATTGAAGATCAAGAAAATGTAAAGCAAAAGAAAGATTCTGCAATTGTTAAAATATTGCCATTTGATACATTGGAATTAAAGGCGAGAACAGAAACTTTGAAGTTTTGTAAAGATTGGTTTAAACGTTGGAGAAAAATGGATCAAAAAGACAAACTTAGCCTTTATGCCAATTGCATCACAGAAATTTATGATCCGCATTCAAATTATTTCCCTCCGGAAGAAAAAGCGAATTTCGATATTTCTATGACAGGTAAATTGGAGGGTATTGGTGCTACATTAACAGAAAAAGACGGATATGTAAAAGTAGAACGTATTGTTCCAGGAAGCGCAAGTGCGCGCCAAGGTGAATTGAAAGCTGGTGATTTGATATTGAAGGTGGCACAAGGAAAAGCTGACCCAGTGGATGTTGTTGATATGAAATTGGATGATGCCATTCAATTGATTCGTGGTAAAAAAGGAACTGAAGTAAGATTAACTGTGAAAAAACCAGATGGCAGCATTCATGTAATTCCAATTGTTCGCGAAGTGGTTGTAATTGACGAAAGTTACGCACGAAGTGCCATTGTTAATTTTAAAGGGAAACGATTTGGATTAATACAATTGCCAAGTTTCTACGCTGATTTCGCAGCCCAGGGCAGAGGTAGACACAGCAGTGAAGATATTCGATTGGAGCTTGAAAAATTAAATCTAGAAAAAGTAGACGGTATTGTAATGGATTTAAGAAATAATGGCGGGGGAAGTTTGGCTGATGCAATTGATATGGGTGGTTTGTTTATCAAAGAAGGCCCAATTGTTCAAGTGAAAGATCCAAGTCAACGCATTCAACAAGCGCAAGATCCTGATCCTGAAATTCAATTTTCGGGGCCACTGGTTATTTTAACGAATACCTATAGTGCATCGGCATCTGAAATTTTGGCTGCCGCATTACAAGACTATAAACGCGCAATCATTGTGGGTACAAATACAACTTTTGGTAAAGGTACTGTTCAAACCATGTTGCCACTTCAAGGTGGGAAATCGGCAATGTTTCCCCGTGGATATGGCGATGTGAAAGTAACTATCCAAAAGTTTTATAGAATTAATGGTGGCACTACCCAATTGATGGGTGTAATTCCAGATGTAATTTTACCTGATATTTATGATGGAATTGAACAAGGTGAAAAGGAAATGGATTATCACATGCCTTTTGATAAAATTCCGGCTGCCAAATACACATTGTTTAATAATGCCGCCCGAACTTCAATTATTAAAGATGCAATTCTTAGAACGCAAAAGAATGAGTATTTTAACTTAATCAAAAAACGTGCTATTGATATTGCAAAGTTGAGAAAATCTTATACTTATAGTTTGAGTATGGACGGTTATAAAGCCCAACAAAAAGCATTAAAAGCACAAGAAAAATCATTTAAAGATTACAAATACAAGAATGTAATTGACACTGTAATGGCTTTGAAAATGGATATTGATGAAGTGAAAATGGATGACGTTAAAAAGGCGCAAAGACTTGATTGGGTGAAAAGATACATGAAAGATGCCCAATTAGATGAATCCATTCAGATTCTTTATGATTGGACAAAAAAGTAAAAAATTACTCTTTCCAAAGAGCTGAAAATAAAATGCCAGACAGCACTAGAATTAAACCATCTAGTGCTGTTAGCATTAAAATGTCTTTGTTTACAGAGCTCACTAATATTGGATTAAATACTTTGTTTGAGGCTTTAATTCCCAATAAAATCAAGGGCAATATTACCGGTAAACTTAAAACAGGTGCCAAAAATCCAGCTTGGTTAGCTTTGGAGGCAATTGCTCCAATAAATGTAAAAATTGTTGAAATCCCTCCAGTTACAAGTATCAATATTTTTATGTAAGCAAACATATGAATCACTGGCATTCCCATAAAAAATCCGAATAATAATAAATTTATTAGGGTAAGAATGATCATTGTGATCCAACCATAAATGATCTTCGACCATAATATTTGACCTGGTGAGGAAAGTTGATTCCAATAAATCCAACGGTTTCTTGAAACTGTTAAAAATGATTTAGAAATGGCTTGTAATGTGCAAAATATTAATGTTATCCAAAATAGACTGTTCCATATTTTGGCCGCTTTTTCTGGCTGAGACAACATAGATAACATTGAAAGCATAGCCATTACTGCCATTTGTAATATGGCAGACGCCAAAATTGCAGGTCGTTTTAAATCTAACGACCATTCAATTTTTATAAGTGAAATAACTTTGGCAATACTGCGCATCTTTTTTTACCTTCGCGAAGGTAAATCAGAATCTTAATCAGATTGCGATTTCACAAATAATTTTATACTAACAAAAATGTTTACCAAAATATTGATTGCAAACCGTGGTGAAATTGCCATTAGGGTAATGCGCACTTGTCGTGAGATGGGTATTAAAACTGTAGCTGTATACAGCGAAGCAGATGCTTTGGCGCGCCACGTGCGCTACGCCGATGAAGCCTACTGTATTGGAAAGGCACCATCTAACGAGAGTTATTTAAAAATGGATACCATCATTGATTTGTGTATCAAAACGGGAGCCCAAGCGGTGCATCCTGGTTATGGTTTTTTGTCAGAAAATGCAAATTTTGCGCGTAAGCTGGTTGAGAATGGTATCGTACTTATTGGTCCAACTGCTGAAGCAATGGAAGTAATGGGAAGCAAAATTGCAAGTAAACAGGCGGTTGAAAAGTTCGGAGTTCCTTTGGTTCCAGGAATCAACGAAGCTATTGTTGATGCTAATGCTGCTTTGCAAGTTGCAATAAACATTGGATTTCCAGTTTTGGTGAAAGCATCTGCGGGTGGTGGTGGAAAAGGAATGAGGGTTGTTGAACAAGAATCAGATTTTTTGAGTGCCTTACAAATGGCTCAAAATGAAGCAAGAAATTCATTTGGAGATGATAGTGTTTTTATTGAAAAGTATGTGGGTAGTCCTAGGCATATTGAACTTCAAATTATGGCTGATCAACATGGAAATGTGTGTCACTTGTTTGAAAGAGAATGCAGCATACAACGCCGTCACCAAAAATTGGTTGAAGAGGCTCCAAGCGTTGCCCTTACAGAGGAAATTCGTTCAAAAATGGGTGAAGCAGCGGTGAATGTTGCAAGAGCTTGTGATTATACAGGAGCGGGTACCGTTGAGTTTTTATTTGATGGTAAGGATTTCTATTTCTTAGAAATGAATACCCGTTTGCAAGTAGAACACCCTGTTACAGAATTAATTACAGGATTAGATTTGGTTCGTGAGCAAATAAATGTGGCAGCAGGATTGCCTTTGTCCTTCAAACAAAATGAATTAAAAATTAATGGTCACGCCATTGAATTGCGTGTTTGTGCTGAAGATCCATTCCAACAATTTTTACCCAATATTGGTAAGGTAATTCAGTATTTGGTACCAAACGGACCAGGTATTCGTGTTGACGATTGTATGGAATCAAATATGGAAATTCCAATTTATTACGACAATATGTTGGCGAAACTTATTGCTTGGGGGCCAACGCGAGAGGAAGCGATTTCTAGATTGCGCCGTGCCATTAAAGAATATGTAATTACTGGTATTGAAACTACTTTGAGTTTTGGAGAGTTTGTGTTAACCCATCCTGCGTTTGTTTCAGGGAACTTTGATACTCATTTTATACAGAATTATTTCAACCCTGAAGAAATTGTTGCTGAAAAATTGTCTGATGAAGAACTTTCTGCACTTGCAACTGCTGCAGTGGCATTCTTTTCTCAAAGTAAAAGCAATGACTCTGCGAATGTAGTTGTCAATTCTTCTCTTTCTGAATCAGAGTGGTATAGCGCTAGAAAAAATTATTAAGTGTCTATCATACAAAAAGTTTTAATCGTTGATGATGTGCATCAAAGTTTGGTGTTTGGATTGATTTCAAACAACTTTGACGTGTTTTATATGCCAGATATTCAATCAAATGAAATTGCTGATTTTATAGTTAAAGAAAATATTGAGGGACTTGTTATTCGTTCGAAATTATTTCTTACCGAAGATTTTTTTGCGAAATGTTCATCCTTAATTTGGGTGGCAAGGGGTGGAGCCGGAATGGATAATATTGATGAAGATGCGGCATTTAGGGCTGGTGTAAAATTGATGAATTCGGAAAACGCCAATGCCGATGCTGTTGGAGAGCAAACCTTGGCAATGCTTTTAGCTTTGAGAACGAATTTGGTAAAATCACACAACGAAGTGACTCAAGGTATTTGGAATAGAGAAGGAAATAGAGGAATTGAATTAAAGGGTAAAACAGTTGGAATTATAGGTTATGGAAATACGGGAAAAGCTGTTTGCCAAAAATTAAGTGGTTTTGGAGTTGAGATTTTGGTATATGATAAATACAAATCTAAATTTAGTGACACAAATTTGACAGAAGTAAATTTTGAAGAAATTTTGGCAAAATCTGATATCATTTCTTTACATATTCCTTTCAATAAAGAAACCGAAAATTTTGTAAATGATGAATTTATTAATAAGGTTTCTAAGCCCTTTGTTTTATTGAATTTATCTAGGGGTAAAATTGTTGATATACAATCTGTTATTCGTTTTTTGCAAACAGGTAAAATAGTTGGTTTTGCTGCTGATGTTTTGCCAAGTGAACCTCCAAATTTGAACGACGATTTTGATAGAAAAATGTTACAAATGTTAAGTTCTTTTACAAATGTTTTACTTACTCCGCATGTGGGTGGGTGGACAATTGAAAGTTACGAGAAAATTTCAGAAATTTTACTACTTAATATATTGAAATTCAATAAAATAAACGTAGTCTAACCCTGTGTTTGTTGCACTATTCACAAAAAATATTTTGTAAGTTTCCTAACAAAAGGATAAAATAAACTTGTTAAATCCTTGTTTTTTGGGTAAACTTGCCGATAAATGGTCGATGATTATCGATTAATAACAAATTTAGATTTAAAGTTGATATGAAGTATAGATTATTACGATTCGCATTATTAGCCACGTTTGGATTAATTTGTGGTTGGGCAAACGCTCAAACAAACTACGCCGATTTTAGGGTTAAAGTTATTAACGATGACTCTCGTCCAATGAGCGGAGTTAAAGTTTCGATGTTGTTAAATAACATTGAGCAAGCATCAGATACCTCTGACCGTGATGGTAACGTATTGTTTCAAACATTAACGCCAGGTACATATTCAATTGTATTTACAAAAGAAGGTTATCCTACAAATACAATATCTGAATTAACCTTATCTGAAGGGTTGAACAAAGAATTGGAACAAGAAATTCTGAAAAGGGATGGTGTTATTTCAATTGATAGAAAGAGAAAGAAATCTCCGATTAACATGATTCAAATTGGCGATCCCATATCTGGTGAGAAAGCATTGAATTCTGGTCGTCGTGGTATGAATGCTGTAATTTCTACGAACGTTGCCGTTGTTGAATCAAGAGCTGGTATTTCAGTTCGTGGTACCCGTCCAGATGGTAACGGTACTTTTATTGATGGTATGAGAGCAGTTGGTGCAGGTGCATTGCCTTCACTTGGTACAGATCAATTGGCAGTTTCAATTGGTGGTATTCGTGCCATGTATGGTGATTTAACAGGTGGTGCGTTTTCATATACTTCTAAAAGTGCCACTGAAAAAGTAGTTGGTATTTTAGAAGGTATTTCGTCTACTGGCCTAGATCCTTATGGTTACAATACTTTAGAAGGTTTCGTTTCTGGTCCACTTTGGGTTAAGAAAGACGTGAAACAAGCTGATGGAACTCGAAAAAATATTGTGAAATTGGGTTACACAATGAATGCCAATATTGGTTATTTTGTGGATCCTGCACCAACTAGAACGGGTGTATATGTATTAAATGATGCAAAACAAAAAGAATTGGAGGAAAATCCTTTGAAAATAACTCCGAATGGTTTTGTTAGCGATGCTTCTTTTTTGAGAGAATCTGATTTTACAAGAGTAGCTTCTCGCCCTAACTCAGCCCAATACAATGGTAACTTTATTGGTAAGCTAGAATACAAGCCAACTACTTTAACTTCATTGGTTGCTTATGGAAGTTATTTTTATGGGGGAGGACGAGGCGTTTCTAACTCAATTATGAATTACCAAAATACTGGAAGCACGCAAAATCAAACAATGCGTACTTATTTGCAGTATACTCAAAATTTTAAATTACCAAAAGAAGGAACTATTAAAAGTGCTTTCTACACGGTTCGTGCAGAATATCAAAATGCAATGGCTTCTGGTGGCGACGTAGACCATGGAACTAATTTCTTTGACTATGGCTACATTGGAACTTTTCAAGCAAAACCAACAGAATTGTTTGCTTATGCAAATAATGATGGACAACAAAATCCAAATAAGGAGCCACGCATTGTTCGTGATCAATATGGAAAATATGTACAGTTAAGAAACTATTGGGACCAAGTTGGGTATTTCGATACTGCATTGACTTTTGATTACACGACATCTAAAAATCCAATAAGGTCTAACTATACAAAACAAGTTTATAGGGACGTAGAAAACTTAGGTGGTTCCATATCAAATTCTTTCCAGGTTTTATTGCGCCAAGGATTGTTAAACGGATATAACCCAGCTGCTGTTTATTCTATTCACCAAACCCCAGGCACAACTGTTACGG
>CANKVM010000014.1 GCA_947487175.1 Flavobacteriales bacterium
CTTGGATTGAGTTTGCAACTGATGTAAACGCGGTAATGTATGCTTATATCGATCGTAAAAAGAAATTCCCGGTTACCACACTTTTGCGTGCTATCGGTTTCGAAAGTGATAAAGATATTTTAGATATTTTTGGATTAAGCGAAGAAGTGAAAGTTTCTAAAGCTGGTCTGAAAAGAATTATTGGTCGTAAATTAGCCGCAAGGGTTTTACGTACCTGGATTGAAGATTTTGTTGATGAAGATACTGGTGAAGTTGTTTCTATTGAGCGTAACGAAGTTATTTTGGAGCGTGATACAGAAATTACTGAAGACCATATTGATGTTATTGTTGATGCAAATGTTAAATCTATCATCTTAAGTACTCAAGGTGAAGGCGACATTGATTACAACGTAATTTATAATACTTTACAAAAAGATACTTCTAACAATGGTAAAGAAGCATTAGAAGTGATCTATCGTCAATTAAGGAATGCAGATCCACCGGATGAAGAAACAGCTCGCGGAATTATTGAGCGTTTATTCTTCTCAGATAAGCGTTACGATTTAGGCGAAGTTGGTCGTTATAGAATTAACCAAAAGTTGGAAATTAATACTCCAATGGATGTTAAAGTATTAACGAAAGACGATATTATTTCAATTATCCGTTATTTGATTGAACTTTACAACGGTTCAGAAATATTAGATGATATTGATCACTTGAGTAACCGTCGTGTTCGTACAGTTGGTGAACAATTGTATGCTCAGTTCGGTGTAGGTTTAGCAAGAATGGCTCGTACCATTCGTGAGAAAATGAATATTCGTGACAATGAAGTATTTACCCCACAAGATTTGGTAAATGCGA
The DNA here is from genome assembly GCA_947487175.1 of Flavobacteriales bacterium. Classification (GTDB taxonomy): domain Bacteria; phylum Bacteroidota; class Bacteroidia; order NS11-12g; family UBA955; genus VMCP01. Next base: position 841 of record CANKVM010000014.1, read on the forward strand.
GAACATTGTCATCGGTAATCAATTCTTTCTTTGGAACTAACCAGCTTTCACAGTTCTTAGATCAAATTAATCCACTTGCCGAAATTACACACAAACGTCGTTTGAGTGCACTTGGGCCTGGTGGTTTGAGTAGAGAACGTGCAGGTTTTGAAGTACGTGACGTACATTATACCCATTATGGTCGTTTATGTACCATCGAAACTCCAGAAGGTCCAAACATTGGTTTGATTTCTTCGTTGTGTGTTCACGCGAAAATCAACGGTATGGGATTCTTGGAAACTCCGTATAGAGAAGTAGTTGATGGAAAAATTTCTGGTGTAATTACTTATTTGAGTGCAGAAGAGGAAGATGGCAAAACAATTGCACAGGCCAATGCTGTATTGGATGAAAAAGGTAACTTTATTACTCCTTATGTGAAAAGTAGAAAAGAAGGTGATTTTCCTTCAGTTCTTTCTTCACAATTGGATTATATGGACGTTGCCCCTAACCAGATTGTTTCTATTGCTGCATCGTTGATTCCTTTCTTGGAGCATGATGATGCCAACCGTGCATTGATGGGATCGAACATGCAACGTCAAGCAGTTCCATTGTTGAAGCCTGAAGCTCCAATTGTTGGTACTGGTTTGGAAGAAAAAGTTGCGAGAGATTCTCGTTCTATGATTAATGCGGAGGGAAATGGTGAAGTTGTTTCTGTTGATGCGCGTGAAATTACAATTCGTTATGATCACAATGATGATGATGATTTGGTAAGTTTCACAGGTGATACAAAATCTTACAGCTTAATTAAATTCCGTAGAACTAACCAAAATTCATGTATCAATTTGCGTCCTTTGGTTCGCAAAGGTGATAAAGTAAAAAAAGGTCAAGTTATTTCTGAGGGATATGCTACTCAAGGTGGTGAATTGGCTCTAGGAAGAAACTTGCAAGTAGCCTATATGCCATGGCAAGGTTATAACTTTGAGGATGCGATTGTAATTTCTGAAAAAGTTGTAAAAGACGATTGGTTTACTACTATTTATATTACTGAATACGAATTAGAAGTTCGTGATACTAAGCGCGGTGAAGAAGAATTAACAAACGATATTCCAAATGTGAGCGAAGAAATGACGCGTAACTTGGATGAAAATGGTTTGATTCGTATTGGTGCTGAAGTAAAAGAAGGCGATATTCTAATTGGTAAAATTACTCCTAAAGGAGAAACTGAACCATCACCTGAAGAAAAATTGTTAAGAGCAATTTTCGGAGATAAAGCGGGCGATGTGAAAGATGCTTCTTTGAAAGCGCCTCCAGGTGCACAAGGAGTTGTAATTACTAAAAAATTATTCAGCAAAACTAAAAAAGATAAAGCAGTTCGTACAGCTGATAAAGGCAAATTAAATCGCCTTGAAGAAGATCACAAAAAAGAACTAGCGGCATTGAAAGACGAATTGGTTAAAAAACTATTCCAATTAGTGAATGGTAAAACTAGCCAAGGAGTTTACAATATGTACAGTGAGGAATTGATTCCAAAAGGTACAAAATTCTCTCAAAAGAATTTGTTGAGTATTGATTATTCAAATGTGAACTATCATAATTGGGCATCTGACGACGAAAGAAATGAATTAATTGTACGTGCGTTGACAAACTATATCAACTTGCATAACGATAAAATTACAAACTTTAAGCGTGAGCATTATTCAATTAGTGTGGGTGATGAATTGCCAACAGGAATTCTTCAATTGGCTAAAGTTTATGTTGCTAACAAACGTAAATTGAAAGTTGGAGATAAAATGGCAGGTCGTCATGGTAACAAGGGTATTGTTGCAAGAATTGTACGTGAAGAGGATATGCCATTCCTAGATGATGGAACTCCTATGGATATCGTTTTGAATCCATTGGGTGTACCTTCTCGTATGAACTTGGGTCAAATTTATGAAACTGTATTGGGATGGGCTGGTAAAGAATTAGGTGTGCGTTTTGCAACCCCAATTTTTGACGGTGCGTCTTTAGATGAAATCAAAGAATACACAGACAAAGCAGGTGTTCCTACAAATGGTTTGGTGTATTTGAATGATGGATTATCAGGAAACAAATTTGATCAACCAACAACAGTGGGTGTAAGTTACATGTTGAAACTTGGTCACATGGTTGATGATAAAATGCATGCGCGTTCAATTGGTCCTTATTCGTTGATTACTCAACAACCATTAGGTGGTAAGGCTCAATTTGGTGGTCAGCGTTTTGGTGAGATGGAGGTTTGGGCATTGGAAGCATTTGGTGCGGCTAATATCCTTCGTGAAATCTTAACAATTAAGTCTGATGACATCACTGGTAGAGCTAAGGCATATGAAGCCATTGTGAAAGGTGATAACATTACAAGCATTAATACCCCTGAGTCGTTTAATGTATTGTTGCACGAGCTCCGTGGTTTGGGCTTAGAAGTAACCTTTTTGGATTAATATTCCCTAAAAAAACAAGATGCAAATTCAAAAGAAAACACAAAAAATCGGAAGCAATTTTAGCAAGATTAGAATCTCGTTAGCTTCTCCTGAAAATATACTTCGTCGTAGCTTTGGTGAGGTTGTAAAACCAGAAACCATCAATTACAGAAGCTATAAACCTGAAATGGGTGGATTGTTCTGTGAGCGTATTTTTGGTCCAATCAAAGATTACGAATGTCATTGCGGTAAATACAAAAGAATCCGTTACAAAGGAATCGTTTGTGACCGTTGTGGTGTAGAAGTAACTGAGAAAAAAGTACGTAGAGAGCGTATGGGACACATCAATTTGGTGGTTCCTGTAGCGCATATCTGGTATTTCCGTTCTTTACCAAATAAAATTGGATATTTATTGGGTATCCCTACTAAAAAGTTAGACATGGTTGTTTACTACGAACGTTATGTAGTAATTCAAACGGGTAATGCTACGAATGTAGGATACTTAGATCTTTTGACAGAAGAAGAATATCTAGATATTCTAGATTCTTTGCCAAAAGAGAATTCAATGTTAGACGATCATGATCCTAACAAATTTGTTGCCAAAATGGGAGCAGAAGCGTTAGAAGATTTGTTGAAACGTGTGAACTTGGATAAATTAAGTTACGACTTAAGAATTCAAGCAGCTACAGAAACATCTCAACAGCGTAAGCAAGAAGCACTTAAGCGTTTGAAAGTAATTGAAGGTTTCCGCAGTGCGCAAACTACCGGTGAAAACAGACCAGAGTGGATGATTATGAAGATGTTGCCTGTAATTCCACCAGAATTGAGACCTTTGGTTCCTTTGGAAGGTGGACGTTTTGCAACCTCTGATTTGAATGATCTTTATCGTCGTGTAATTATTAGGAACAACCGTTTGAAGCGTTTGGTTGAAATCAAAGCTCCAGATGTAATTCTTCGTAATGAAAAACGTATGTTGCAAGAAGCGGTAGATTCTTTATTAGATAATACCCGTCGTGCATCTGCTGTTAAGTCTGAAGGTAACCGTCCGTTGAAATCTTTGAGTGATATGCTTAAAGGTAAACAAGGTCGTTTCCGTCAAAACTTATTAGGTAAGCGTGTTGATTATTCAGGTCGTTCTGTAATTGTAGTTGGACCAACACTTAAATTAAATGAGTGCGGTTTACCAAAAAATATGGCTGCTGAATTGTTTAAACCATTTATCATTCGTAAGTTAATCGAAAGAGGAATTGTTAAAACTGTTAAAACAGCGAAGAAAATAGTTGAGAAAAAGGATCCAGTAATTTGGGATATTCTTGAGAATATTTTGAAAGGACATCCGGTATTGCTTAACCGTGCTCCTACGTTGCATAGATTGGGTATCCAATCTTTCCAACCTAAGTTGATTGAAGGTAAAGCAATTCAATTACATCCTTTGGTGTGTGCTGGTTTCAACGCCGATTTTGACGGTGACCAAATGGCGGTACACGTTCCATTAGGAAATGCTGCAATTGCTGAAGCTCAATTGTTAATGCTTGCTTCTCACAATATCTTAAATCCTGCTAATGGTATTCCAGTAACAGTGCCATCACAGGATATGATTTTGGGATTGTACTATATTACTAAAGAAAGACTTTCAACCGATAAACATCAAGTTATTGGTCAAGGTTTGTCTTTTTACGGTGCAGAAGAAGTAATTATTGCATATAACGAAAAACGTGCTGATTTGCATGCGAAAATTAAATGTCGCGTGAGAATCAAAGAAAACGGTGAATTGATTTGGAAAGTAATTGACACAACTGTTGGTCGTGTATTATTTAACGAAGTAGTTCCTTTAGAAGTTGGTTATATCAATGAATTGTTAAAGAAAAAGAATTTGCGTGACATCATCTCTGAAATTATTCGTTTCTCAGGTGTTGCTGCTGCAGCTGAATTCTTAGATAATATTAAAAATCTTGGTTTCCATTATGCGTTTAGAGGTGGATTAAGCTTTAACTTAAGTTATGTGCGTATTCCAGATGAGAAAAACATTTTGGTAAACAAAGCAATGGAAGAAGTAATTGAAATCCAATCGAATGCCGATATGGGATTCATTACCAACAACGAGCGTTATAACCAAGTAATTGATTTATGGACAAGGGTGAACAACCAATTGGCTAGAGTATTAATTACTGACTTACAAAATGACGATCAAGGATTCAACCCAATTTATATGATGTTGGATTCTGGAGCGAGGGGTTCTAAAGAACAAATTCGTCAGCTTGGTGGTATGAGAGGTTTGATGGCTAAACCGCAAAAGAACATTGGTGGTGCTGGAGATACAATTGAAAATCCAATTATTTCTAACTTTAAAGAAGGTTTGAACGTATTGGAATATTTCGTATCTACCCACGGTGCTCGTAAAGGTTTGGCAGATACAGCGTTGAAAACTGCGGATGCGGGTTATTTAACTCGTCGTTTGCATGACGTTGCTCAAGATGTTGTTATCATTGAACGCGATTGTGGTACTTTACGTGGTATTAACATGAGTGCAGTTGTTGAAAATGATGAGATTACAGAATCATTATACGATCGTATTTTAGGTAGAACTGCTTTAGACGATATTTATCATCCTACAACAGGAGCAATGGTATGCGCAGCAGGTCTTGAAATAGATGAAATCAAAGCTAAAGATATCGAAGATGCTGGAATTGAGGAAATCGAAATCCGTTCAGTATTGACTTGCGAAACTTTAAGTGGTGTTTGTGCGCGTTGTTATGGACGTAACTTGTCTACTGGTAGAATGGTTCAATCTGGTGAAGCTGTTGGTGTAATTGCAGCACAGTCAATTGGAGAACCAGGAACTCAGTTAACACTTCGTACATTCCATACAGGGGGTGCGGCATTGAATATTGCGGCTGAAAATACACTTGAAACTAAGTATGAAGGTGTAGTGAGTATTGATAGCATGAGAACTGTTATTAAAGAAGTTACTGATGATTCAACTGGTGATATCAAGCAAACAGAAATCGTATTGGGTCGTTCAGGTGAAATTAGAATCTTAGATCCTAAAACCAAAACTATTATCACAAGTTTCAACGTACCTTATGGTGCGCATCTTTTGGTAAAAGAAGGAATGAAGGTGAAAAAAGGTGATAAAATGTGTACTTGGGATCCATTTAACACGTTGATTATATCTGATATTGATGGTGCCGTAAGTTACGAGCAAATCATTGAAGGTATTAACATGCGTGAAGAAGGTGATGAGCAAACAGGATTGTCAGAATTGGTAATCATTGAGAGCAAAGACAAAACCAAAGTACCAGTTATTCGCGTTGAGGGTGAAGAAGGAACAGTTAAAACGTTTAACATGCCTTTGAAAGCAATTTTGGTAGCTAAGAAAAATGCCGTTATTAAAGCCGGTGATATTTTGGCTAAAATTCCAAGAAGTGCTACAAGAACCCGTGATATCACAGGTGGTCTTCCTCGTGTAACTGAATTATTTGAGGCTAGAAATCCTTCAAATCCAGCCGTTGTTGCTGAAATTGATGGTATCGTAACCTATGGTATTTCAAAAAGAGGTAACCAAGAAATTATCATTAACTCTAAAGATGGAGAAGTGAAGCACTATCAAGTTGCTTTGTCTAAGCACATTTTGGTGCATGATGGTGATTATGTTCGCGCAGGTCAACCTTTGTCAGATGGTGCTATTACCCCTCAAGATATCTTAAGAATTGAAGGTCCAGCTTCAGTACAACGTTATGTATTAAATGGAATTCAAGAGGTTTACAACCTTCAGGGTGTAAAAATCAACGATAAGCATATTGAAGTAATTGTACGTCAAATGATGCAAAAAATGGAAATTATGGATCCAGGAGATACGCGTTTCCTTGAAAGTGAAGCCGTTGATAAATGGACTTTGCAAAGAGAAAATGATTGGATTTATGACAAGAAGTTTGTAAGTGATGCAGGCGAAAGTACTGAAATGCATGCTGGACAGATTGTAAGTTTGAAAGACTTACGTCAAGAAAATAGCGCATTGCGTCGTCAAGATAAAAAAGTGGTACAATACCGTGATGCAGTTCCTGCAACAGCAACTCCAATTTTGCAAGGTATTACCAAAGCGTCTTTGGGTACTCAAAGCTTTATGAGTGCTGCTTCTTTCCAAGAAACTACAAAAGTTTTGAATGAAGCCGCAATTTCTGGTAAAGTAGATGAGTTAAGAGGTTTGAAAGAAAATGTAATCGTAGGTCACTTAATTCCAGCGGGTACAGGTATGCGTCGTTTCGACAACGTAGTAACTGGATCGCTAGAAGAATACGAACGTTTGATGGCAACCAAATACGAAGAAGAGGAAGCTTAATTTAACTTAATCCATACAAAAGGGCTACCTAAATGGTAGCCCTTTTTTTGTTTAGACAGTTTAGACGGATTAAACAGAATAGACGGATTCAATTGAATTGCTTGTATATTCAATTAATACGTTTAATCACATATTGATATGGTTCGTTAAAATAAGTTATTTTTCTTATTTACAATGTCCTATGTTTGTGAATTATGAAATCAAAAACAGTAGCATTATTATTATGGTTTTTTCTTGGTTGGATATCAGCACATAGATTTTATGTGGGTAAAACAGGAACCGGAATTCTATATCTAGTTACAGGTCAGCTTATAGGATTTGGTTGGGTTGTAGATCTTTTCTTAATTGGGTCTATGGTAGACAATTATAATAACAAAAAGAAATTTGATCAATTACAAATGAGATAATTACAAATTTATAAAGATCTTGCCCAAAGGTTGTTATTTCAAATAACCCTCTTGGCTATTTTTATACAAATTGTTGTAAACGCCATTCAAACTGATAAGTTTTTCGTGATTTCCGCGCTCGATAATTTGTCCCTTATCAATTACTATTATTTCATCGCAGTTTTGAATTGTACTTAATCTGTGTGCAATTACAATGGCTGTTCTTTTTGCTAACAGGAGTTGAATTGCGTTTTGAATTAATTCTTCTGTGTGCGAATCAATTGAACTTGTTGCCTCATCCAATACAATCATATCGGGCTTCATTGTAAGTGCCCTAATGAATGAAATCAACTGTCTTTGTCCTTGAGAAAGTGATAAACCTCTTTCCTTTACATTGAAATCAAATCCACCAGGTAATTTTTCAATAAAATCATAAGCGCCTATTTCTCGGGCAACTTTTTCAATTTCAGAGGAACTTACATCCTGATTTTTAAGCACCAAGTTGCTTTTTATACTCCCCGAGAATAGAAATACATCTTGCAAAACAACAGCAATTCTCTTTCTTAAAGTAGGTAAGTGAAAGTCGTTTACGTTTTTGCCGTCAATAAGAATATCGCCTTTTTGGTGTTGGTACATTTGGGTAACCAAATTGGCAATGGTTGTTTTTCCACTGCCTGTTGCCCCCACAATGGCCAACGATTTGCCTGCTTCAATGGTAAATGAAATGTCCCTCAATATCCAATTTTCATCATTATAAGCAAACCAGATATTTTTGAATTCAATATCTCCATTTATTTTTTGAGGGATGAAACTTCCGGTTTTTTCAATGTTTTCTTCAGAATCGATAAGCAAGAATATCCTTTCGGCACTTACAATTCCCATTTGGATATTGTTAAATCGATCTGCAATAGCGCGAACAGGTCTAAAAAACAAGTTAATGAACATGATAAATGCTGTTAGTTCACCCAAATGGATTGCTTGGTGCAAAACGGCTTGGCTACCATAACTTACAATTATTGCAAAAGCAACCGCAATTAACGCTTCAACAATTGGAAAGAATATAGAGTAATAGAAAACACTTCTGATATTGGCATCTTTGTGTTTTTTATTGATGGCTTCGAATTTTTCATATTCGCGTTCTTGCTGATTGAACAGTTGAACAATTTGCATGCCCGTTATTCTTTCTTGTAAAAACGCATTCAAATTGGCAACTTGGTTGCGTACTTCCTGAAATGTATCGCGAATACCTTTTCTGAATTTGTTTGCACTATACATCAAAACAGGAATCACCAATAAGGTTAAAAATGTAAGTTTTACATTGATGTAAAACATACAAACCAAGATGGCAATAATTTGAATCAGGTCACCGAGAATAGTAATAATTCCCGATGAAAATAAGTCTGTGATTGTTTGAATGTCGGAGATGCTTCTTGTTACGGCAGTTCCGACTGGTGTTTTGTCAAAAAAGCTTAATTTTAATCGAATAAGATGGTCATAAACAAACTGTCGGAGTTTTAAAATAATTGATTGGGCAATTCTCTCCGATAAATATGCATTTACGAATCCAAGTCCTGCTTGTATTACCAACCAAATAACCAAAATGCCACACCAAAAAGACAGCAAGTGGAATTTATTGGCTAAAATTACTTGGTCAATTACAATTTTATATAAGTAGGGTTGTGTTGCAGTAAGTAAACTTTGAATAATTGTTAAAGAAATAGCGAGTACAATCCATGTTTTTTGAAATTGTGCCAATTTGAGCAATCTCAATAATAAATGCCATTGTGAGGTGAATTTGGTTTTCTTCTCGGTCATTACGGCACAAAACTACTTTGAAGTTTCCAATTGCCCTAATTCTATTAGTGTCTTCGGGTAATTGTGTAAAACTTTTGTAGGTAAATGATTTGCATAACCCCTTAAGGATTAGTTAATATTGCAGTATGGCTCGTCACATTGCAATTGCTGGAAATATTGGTGCAGGAAAAACTACTTTAACTCATTTGTTATCTAAACATTATGGTTGGGAAATGCAATTGGAAGATATGGATGACAATCCATACATTTCTGATTTTTACGAAGACATGCAACGTTGGAGTTTTAATTTACAAGTATATTTTTTAAATACGCGTTGGAAACATGTTCAAGATATTCGCAAAGGCGAAAAAACGGTTGTTCAAGATCGTACCATTTATGAAGATGCCTATATTTTTGCGCCAAATTTACATTCAATGGGTTTGATGAGCACGCGTGATTTTGAAAATTATAGCCGCATATTTGAAAATATCAGCACCCAAATTGCACAACCAGATTTATTGATTTATTTACGTGCCTCAATTCCTAAATTGGTTGATCAAATTCAAATGCGTGGACGTGATTATGAAGATGCCATTCGTTTGGATTATTTAAAAAGATTGAATGAGCGTTATGAAGCATGGATTGGCGATTATAAAGGCCAATTGTTGATTTTTAACGTAGACGATATGGACTTTCAAGAAAACCCAGAAGATCTATCTCAAATTATTGCACAAGTTGAAAGCACATTGAACGGTTTGTTTTAATGTCTTTAGATTACACAGAATATCTTTCTTTGGTTCAGGTTCGCCCTGATGATATTGATTTATTTGGCCATTTGCACAGTGCTAAATACTTAAATACAATTCCTTACATTTGAATATGCATTTTCAACAGCCTGGTTTTTTGTGGGGACTTTTGTTAATTTTACTTCCAATTATTATTCATTTATTTCAGTTTAGAAAGTTTAAAACAATTTACTTTCCTGGGGTTTTTAGATTGATAGAACAATTGAATGCTTCTAAAAAACAAAAAACGATCAAACATTGGTGGCTTTTGATTACGCGGTCTTTGGCAATTTTATTTTTAGTTATGGCTTTTTCAATGCCTTCTTGCAATGAACAACATCAAGTAACAACACTCGAAAATAAAATAGTGCTGGTGATTGATTGTTCACCAAGTATGCTGCTTCAAAATAATGGCGAAGTGTTGTTAGAAAAAGCCAAAAATGCAGGACGTAAAATTATTGAAAACGCGAATACAAATACAAAATTCGCAATTATTGCAAATCATTCTCAAATGTCGCAACAGTGGCTAGATTCCAGAGCGGCATTGAATATGATTAGTGAAATTCAAGCCAATCAAATACCTGAATCACTTGCAGATTGGATGAAAAATATTGATCCCTTAATTGCCAGTAATGACGGTAGCAATTTGTTTGTTTATCTTATTACCGATGCCAAGCAAGATGTTTTTGAGGGATATAAGAACATCAATTATACCAATGCAATTTGGAAGGTTGTAGAAATTGAATCTACAGACCCCATAAATTTCTCAATTGATTCTGCCTATGTTACAAATCCATGGAATACCAATAATAAATCCCAAACAATTACAGCTCAAGTGTCATGTTCACAAACTGATTTTGTGGGAAGTCTGAATGTTCAGTTAATATCCGCTGATAAAATCATTGGCAATTTCAAAGCTGAATTCAATAAACAAAACAAATTAGAAGTGAATTTCTTATTGCCGAATATTTCACTGAATAAATTGCAATTGCGCTTGGAAGACAATTCAATTCAAGCAGACAATACTTTATTGCTTCATTTGAATACGAGTGAAGAATTTCCTCTGGTTGTGAGTGGAAATAATTCCTTTGTCAATAAGTTAATAAAAGCCCAATCTATTTTTCAAGTAACACAATTTAGCGGGTTTGAAAAATTGAATACCACAGTTAAAACCGTTGTTTTTTGCAATGCAGAAAATATCAATGTCAAAACGTTATTCAGCATATCTGAGTTAACGCAAAAAGGGATCAATGTTGTTTGTGTTCCTCAATCAAAAAATATAAATTCAGATGACTTTTTTGGGCTTAAAGTCAAGTTGAAAAAAGAAAAATATGCTATTTCTTCAAGTGGTTTAAATAATGATATTTTCAAAAGCGCATTTACTGAGGCCATTGATGAAAAAACACAAATGCCTTTTGTGACGGAATATTTTCAAATTGAAAAACAGAATGATCCAAATTGGCAAACCATTTTAACATTAGAAAACAACGATCCAATTTTATTGAAAAAAGAGTCGGGCAATGGCACTATTTGGTTATGGTTGTCAGATTTTGAATCGGGGAGTATTTCCTTTGCCAAATCATCTTTGTTTTTGCCTTTGTTTACCCAATTATTCATGGGGAACTTCCATGAATCCAAACCTATATTCGGATATTTGAACTCAAACAATCCAATGCCCATATGTCGTGTGAAGGAATTTAACATTGAAAAAGGTGCAGTTTTAAGATATGAGCAATCTGAATGGATGGCGAATTTAGAAATGAGTGAAAATGGACTTGCTTTTAACACACAATTCCAATCCAACAAACCGGGTTACTACGCTTTGTGTCCCTCAAAAGAAAATAAGTTTAAGGAAATCGTTGCGCTGAATGCACTTCGAACAGAAAAAGATTTAAAATCAATTTCTTTAGAAAGAAAAAATGAAATGCAACAGTTGGGTGTTAAATTTGTAAAAGAACAACAAATGTTGAATAAATTAACAATGATTCAAGCTGATAATTCACTGTGGCGATTATTTTTATGGCTATCCGCTCTATTTTTTGCTGGGGAAGTTGTATTATTGGTGTTGAAATATAAAAATAAACAAACGAATTCGGTTAAAACTGTATGACAAATAATCTCCTAATTAAATCTGCAAAAGTTATTGATTCCAAAAGCAAATGGAACAATCAAGTGGTTGATATTCTAATTGAAAATGGGAAAATTGCAAATATTGCTTCAGAAATAAAATCTGACAATGTTAAAGCTTTTGATGCAAGTGGGAATTGTATTTCGCTTGGTTGGTTTGATGCATTTGCAACTTCCCCCGATCCAGGTGCCAATTGGAAAGAAGATATGATTTCATTGTCTCATGCTGCTAGAATTGGAGGTTTTACGTCTGTTGCCGCACTGTGTGGTTCAAATCCTTTGCCTGAAAATGCAACCGTGATTTCACAAATAAAACAAACAGCAAATCATTGTGACGTCCAAATTTATCCGTTAGGACTTTCCAGCGAACATCATCAAGGTAAAGAAATGGCGGAAGTATTTGAAATGTTTCAAGCCGGAAGCATTGGTCAAACCGATGGCATCGTCTCTAGTGCTTCGGTTTCATTAAGAAGTAAGTTGATGCAATATTGTGCATCGTTGAATATTCCATATTTGCATTTCCCTTTCGAATCGAAATTAGTTACAAGTGGGGTTGTGAATGAAGGAATTATCAATGTGAATTTAGGATTAAAAGGGTTGCCGGTTGCAAGCGAAACCATGGCAATTTTGTCTGATTTGGTCATGGCAGAATGGTTAAATGTTCCGTTAAGAATTATTGGAATTAGCAGTGCTGCTTCAGTAGGAATTATCAGAAAAGCCAAAGCAGATGGTATAGAAGTATATGCAGTAGTTCCAATTATGAATTTGGCTTATAATGAAAATGCAGTTGGTGAATTTGATGAAAACTTTAAAGTTTACCCGCCTTTGAGAACAGAAGAAGATCGCTTGGCTTTGATTCAAGGGGTTTTAGACGGTACCATTGATGCAATTATGAGTAACCATTGTCCAGACGACATTGAATCAAAAAATGTTGAGTTTGAATATGCATCTTTTGGTGCCGCAACTTTGCCTTCATTTTTCAACATGATGATTGATGCATTTGGGTTGGACTTCAATAAAGTTGTGAATACATTGGCAAATGGTGCCAATAAAATTTACAATATGCCTGTAAAACAGTTTGAAGTGGGAGAAATTACTGACTTTACTATATTTTCAACTGAAGCAAATCATACATTAACAAAGCAAAATCAAGGTACTAAGGCCTATAATGTTTTGGGATTAAATAAAACATCAAAAGGAAAAGTGATTGCAGTAGTTTCTAAAGGATTATTGCACAATAATTAATATGGAAAAATTACAATTGTTTTTTAATCGTCCCGCAGTGCTTCATGGCTTACTTGCTGGAGTTTTGCTTTTTGCAGTGAAAATGGTTTTTCTTTTTTCTGGTAATTTTGATTATCGTTATTCTCCAACTTTCCCTATGTTGTCGTTTTTGCCTATTTATGCGGCAATTTTGATCAGTGGAAAAGCAGAAAGAGCCATTCAAGGTGAAGTCTATACTTATAAAAGAGCTTTGTTTGCGGCCCTAAAAACGATTTCTATTGCGGTTGTATTTTCAATATTGGCCGATAAAATTGCGCTTTCTTCTGGCCCGCAAGTTTTAAACCAAGTCATCGAAATTGAAAGGGCGCAAAAATTAGAAATATTCAAAGCGCTTCCCAATTTATACAACAATAGCCAGAAAGATTTTATCATGTCGAATATCCATCCAAATAATTGGTTGGAAATCATTGGAAAGATGATAGGTTTGATTTTTTCAAACGGATTGTTGGCATTGTTAATTGTAAATTCAACCAAGTTTAGAAAGCCTAAAAATGAATGGTTGAATAGCAACGATGCAGAAAATTCATGATACGCGAAATTTCTAGTTTTCAAAATGATTGGGTAAAACACATTAAAGTTTTACAAGAGAAAAATCGCGCCCGGAAAAAGGAAGGTGTTTTTCTTGTTGAGGGACTTATTGAAATCAAATTGTGTATTGAAGCTGGCTATACCATTAGAGAGCTTGCCTTTTGTAAGGATTTGATTTCTGAAGGACATTTGTCTGAGAGAATTGGAGTTGAATTAGATACAATTGCGAACATATATTTACTTTCCTCTGCCGTTTTTGAATCTTTGGCATATAGGGGTGGGGTAGAGAATGCCATCGCTATAGTTTCATATCCAGATAATAGACCTACACTGAATGATTTGAAATCGGACGGTTTGTACTTGGTTGCTGAAGCGGTTGAAAAACCTGGCAATTTGGGTGCGATTTTAAGAACAGCCGATGCATCCAAAATGGATGCAATTATAGTTTGTGATGAATTGTTGGATGTATTTCATCCTAATGTAATTAGAAATAGTTTGGGTTGTGTTTTTACCGTTCCGGTAATTGTTTGTAGTTCAAATGATGCCATTGATATGCTTAAGGAGAAAAATATTCAAGTTTTTTCTACTTTTATGGATGAGTCTATTTCATTATTCGATGCCAACTTAACTGGCGGAGTTGCGCTTGTTGTAGGCGCTGAACATCAAGGTTTGTCAGATTCTTGGAGAAATGTTGGACAAAATATCAATATCCCAATGCTTGGTTTTGTTGATAGTTTGAACGTTTCGGTGGCATCTGCAGTTTTAATGTACGAAGCAAGACGTCAACGCATTAAATAAATTTCGTATTATTGTATTGTGCAAAAAATAGCAATTCTTGGCGCGGGCAGAAGTGCAGGTTATTTAATTGACCATTTGGCCCTTGTTTCAAAAGCGAAAAGCTGGGAATTGAAAGTGTATGACCAGAATTTTGAGGGATATTTTTCGTCATTTGGAGAAAATCCCAATTGTATTTTTGAGCAGTCTAATTTGTCTGATCTCAAAGTATTAGAATTCATTGTTCAATATTCTGATCTTGTAATTAGTGTTTTGCCTCCCACAATGCATTTTGGCGTCGCTCGCTTTTGCGTTTTGCACGGAACCCATTTGGTAACTGCTTCCTACATCTCTCCAGAAATGAAGGCATTGCATGATGTGGCAGTTGAAAATGATGTTGTTCTCTTGAATGAGCTAGGTCTTGATCCTGGAATTGATCATTTATCTGCAGCCAAAGCGATTTTTGAAATACAAGAACAAGGTGGAGAGATTTTTGGATTTGAAAGTTATTGCGGTGGATTAATTACTGAAAACGATTGCATGGGCAATCCTTGGAAGTATAAATTTACATGGAATCCGAGAAATGTAGTTTTGGCTGGGCAAGGCGGGAAAAGCAAATGGCTTGCCAATGGTGAATTGCATCAAATTGCACCTGCTGAAGTTTTTAAACACATTCAAAGATTTGATTTCCCTGAACTTGGCCAAATTGAAGCTTATCCCAATAGAGATAGTTTAAGCTACATAGATCAATATCGTTTAAACGGTGTTAAAACGATGCTAAGAGGCACTTTGCGCAGGGTAGGTTATTGTGATGCTTGGCAAATTTTAATTGATGCCGGTTTTACCGATGATGAAAAAGGACAAGATTTGGTTTTTGCCAACAGAAGAGTTTGGTTTGAATTTATTACAAAGTGTAAAACAGTTGAAGATTGGTTTATTCAATTGAACTTAACCAACAGTCAAATATTGGAGAAATTAAATTTCTTAGAATTAGATTTAGAAAATACAGATTCAATTGAAAAATTAAGCCATGCGGCTCATTTACAAAACATCCTTCAAGAAAAATGGAAGCTGAATGATTCTGATAAAGATGAAGTATTGATGGTGCATAAAATTGATTATACATTAAACAATAATCAATTCAAATATGCTGCAACTTTGCGCATTATTGGCGAAGGTGGTGCACATACTGCCATGGCCAAAACAGTAGGGCTGCCGTTGGCATTAGGTGCAATAGCAATATTGGATGGGAGTATTAAAGAACGAGGTTGTTTAATGCCATTTAATGTTTTTTGGGGAAAACAGATATTACTTCAATTGGAAGAACTTGGAATACAATTTATTGAGACTACACAACAAATTAATAATTAATTATTTGTAGTTTTATCCACAAAGTGTATTTTCAGAATTGATTTTTGTATTTTTGATAAAACTTTATTCCCATGATAAAACAATTATTCTTATTTTTTATCGCGTTCTGCTGCAGCATTTTAAATGTGATTGCACAACAAGACACAATAGTTAATTTTGAGCAGAATCTACCCGGACACACCAATGCGGTAGAAACTGTAGCGTATTCTAAAGATGGTAAATTTGTAATTTCGGGGAGTTGGGATAATACGGCAAGATTATACACTGTTGATACTAGCGGTGGTATCACATTTTTGAAATCATTTACAGGTCATTTTGCGGCAGTTACAGCGGTGGCAATTAATTTCCAAAGTACAATGGTTGCAACTGGCTCTAAAGACTTTACTGTGAGGGTTTACGATATAGCAACGGGTAAACTTCTATTCGTTTCACGTGATCACAAAGAGGCCATTTCGAATTTGTTATTCGATCCTGCAGGTTTGATGCTTTTCAGTAGCTCTCATGATGGTTCAATTCGTTTGTACGATGTTGCTAATTTTGAGAATAATAAAGTTGAAAAAGTCTTGCAATTTGGAACCAAAATCAATGATTGTATTCTGTCTACAGCAAAAGGCGCCTTCTTGGTTGCCTCTACAAAGCCGGTAATTGAACAAATAACTTTAAAGAAAAATGTAACGAAATCTTTTGCAGGTCATACGGGGCCAGTAAATTGCTTAGATATGTCCCCCAATAAAAAAATGTTGGCCAGTGGCTCTGATGATAAATCAATCATTATTTGGGATATGACAACTGCAACTGTTTTGAAGAAATTAACTGGACATGCATGGAAAGTAACGTCAGTTCAATTTTCTCCAGATGGCAAATATTTGTTAAGTACTTGTAATACGGGGGAAGTTAAACTTTGGAATTTGGAAACAGGCAAATGCATGACAAATATTCAACCTAAGGGCACCAATGCCCGTCAAGGATGTTTCAATGCCAACGAAACAAGAATTGCTGTTGCCAGTTTGCAAAACGGTGGATCTTACGGTGTTTCTATTTATAAAACGCCAATACGTTATATTCCATTTGTTAAAAAACAAATGATTAAAGGTAAAAATGGGAAGATGGTACCAGCTCCGTCTTCAGGGCAACCTTTGGAAGATTGGGCATGGTCTGATGATGCAGACGGAGTGAAATCTGAGAATGTAATTGATGCTCCCAAAAATGCTGACAAACCTAAAATACTTCCTAAAAAGAAAAATTAATGAGTGAATTATTCAATAGTAGCAAAGCTCCTGAACCAGTAGGATTGTATCCGCATGCGCGTAAGGTTGGTAATTTGTTGTTTTTAAGTGGGGTTGGTCCTAGAGAAAAGGGAACAAAGGTGATTCCTGGTGTGGAATTAGACGAAAACAGGAATATTGTGAGTTATGATATTGAAATTCAATGCCGTTCAGTCTTTCAAAATGTTCGTTGGATTCTTGAAGATGCAGGAAGCAGCTGGAATAACATTGTAGATGTTACCGTTTTTCTTACAAACATGAAAGACGATTTTCCCATTTACAACAAACTTTGGGCTGAATACTTTGGTGAAAATCCACCATGCAGAACAACGCTAGAAATTAATTGCTTGCCTACACCTATTGCCATTGAGTTAAAAGTGATAGCAACGATATAAAACGTATTTGATATAAAAACAAAAAAACCTTGACGTAATCTTCAAGGTTTTTTTGTTTTATTTGTTATTTCCTTGGATGAAGTTGATGAATTTTTTTCAACTTCTCAAATGAGTTTTTTGTATATACCTGAGTTGCCGATAAATTGGCATGCCCCAATATGTCTTTAATTGCCATGAGGTTTGCTCCATTGTTTAACATGTGTGTTGCAAATGAATGTCGCAATACATGAGGGCTAGTTTTTGATGCATGTGAAAACAGTTTTAAATACTTATTTACAAGTCGGTAAACAAAAACAGGATATAGCGGTTCTCCTGATTCTAAGGTGAATAAATAACCCCTTTCAATTGTAGAAACGTATATTTTCAGCAAATCTATTCCTTCATCGTGGAGTGGAATCAATCTTACTTTGTTCCTTTTGCCCAAAACCCTTAACGTGTTCCTCGATAAATCAACATCGCTGGTTTTTAATCCCACAAGTTCCGATAAGCGCATTCCTGAAGTATAAAAAAGCAGCAATAGTAATCTGTCTCTTTCACCATGTTCAACTTCATTCCACGGAAACCTTTCAAACATATTTTTTAAATCTTCTGCGGGAATATCTTTAACTAGGTGTTTTGGTGTTTTGGGTACAGATATTTTGATTAATGGATCATGGTCTATTATACCATCTTTTCTTAGGTGTTTCACTAAGGCTCTCAGACTTGATATTTTTCTATGAATACTTCTTGGTGCAATTTTGTGCTGCATCATGTCCGACATCCAAGCTCTTACATGTGTAGCTTTGAGTTGATTGACACTTGGATTGCCGAGTGAGTTTAAAAATGCCAGAAACTGCTCTAAATCGCCTCTGTAAGCAACGGTGGTATGGATGCTCATCCTTTTATTCTTCTCAATGTAAAAGATAAAGTCATCTATATGTTGTTGCCACATGGTCATAGTACGAAGATAATGGAATTAAGGTACAGAAGTTTTGTGTAATTTAGATAAACAAAAAAAGCCGCAAAAAGCGGCTTTGAATATATTTTGAGCGGAAGGATTATCCTTCTACTTCTTGAGTTTGCATCTTAAGTTTGTAAGCCGCACGAATTTTTTGCATACGCTTGGTGATGCAAGGTTTTTCGAAGGCTTGACGAGAACGTAATTCTTTAACTACGCCAGTTTTTTCAAATTTCTTTTTGAATTTCTTAAGTGCTTTTTCTAGAGAATCGCTTTCTTTTACGTTTATTACAAGCATGGTATTGTGTTTTTCTTTGTTATTAGGGTTGCAAATATAATAAAAAACTCTTTTTTAAACAAATGTTATTAATCTTTTAAAATTTGTCTTGAAATAACGAGTTTTTGAATTTCACTTGTGCCTTCTCCGATGGTGCACAACTTACAGTCGCGATAGAATTTTTCTACTGGAAAATCTTTCGTATAACCATAACCTCCAAAAATTTGGACAGCTTCATTGGCAACTCTTACGCAAACTTCGCTGGCGTAGTATTTGGCCATCGCGCTTACTTTGGTTACACTTTTGCCATGGTTTTTCAAATGTGCACTTTCTTGTATTAGTAATTCAGCCGCTTCAATTTGAGTAGCCATATCCGCAAGTTTAAATCCAATTGCTTGGAATTGTGCAATTGGTTGACCAAATTGTTCCCGTTCTTTTGAATATTTCAAAGCAGCTTCGTACGCTCCTTTTGCAATTCCCAAACTCAATGCAGCAATAGAAATCCTGCCACCGTCTAATACTTTCATTGCCTGGATAAATCCATCACCTACATTTCCTAAAACGTTTTCTTCTGGAATTCGGCAATCTTCAAATATCATTTCGGCAGTTTCGGAAGCGCGCATTCCCAATTTATTTTCTTTTTTGCCACCTTTAAAGCCCGGAGTTCCTCTTTCAACAACGAAAGCAGTAATTCCATGCGAGTCTAAAAGTTCGCCAGTTCTAGCCAATACAACAGCAATATCGCCGGTAATGCCATGGGTAATCCAATTCTTTGAACCATTTAATACCCATTCATTGCCATCTTTCTTAGCAACACATTTCATACGCAATGCATCTGAACCCGTATTTGCTTCGGTTAATCCCCAAGCTCCAATCCATTCGGCAGTAGCCAATTTTGGCAACCATCTTTTCTTTTGATCAGCGTTGGCAAATTGCAAAATATGACCCGTGCACAAACTGTTGTGCGCTGCCATACTTAATCCAATGCTTCCGCAAACTTTTGATAATTCATCAATAGCGGCATAATATTCTAAATATCCAAATCCAGAACCGTTATATTCTTCAGGTACCAAAACACCCATTAATCCAAGTTTTCCAAGTTCTTTAAAAACATGAATTGGGAATGTTTGTGATTCATCCCATTCCATAACATGGGGTCTAACCTTTCTCTCCGCAAAATCACGCACCATTTGACGCACCATTTGCACACTTTCGTTTTCCTGAAAATTCATAATTTGCCCTACAAAATTAACGATATTTTTTGCTGAAAAACTACCATTTACAAAAAAATAATTTGGCAATAAATCAATCACGGAAAAGCAAGTATGGTGTCAGTCTAACACTTATTTCACGCGGAATTCCTAAAATTTCATTGAACTTATTTACAGTTAATGGGAAATGCGCTTTTTTATATGCCCAAATAATTTTGGCTAGGTCTTTTCCAATGTATGGATGTCTATATAAAATTGCCATTTCACAATAATTAATATCTATTTTATTTATCGCTGTTTGGTCTAGTATAAATTGAATATTATTGTTTAACAACAACGAACTATCAAAGTATTTGATTTCTAACAATTGAAATTTATTGATAAATCCACCTAGCCGTTCTCTGTATTTAATAATTCTTCGGGCAGTTTTGCCACCAATGCCTGGTAACGATTCAAACTCCACACTGTCGGCCCGATTCAAATCAATGGTATATTTATTAACTTTTATCTGTTTGCTAGCGTTATTTAACGTATGCAGAATGATGGCGCTGTCTAAACTGGTTTTTGCGCAAAGTTCACTTAATGAACGTATGTTCGGGTTGTGTTTGATGGCTTTCAAAATTTTCAATGCCACACTTGGATAAATACTGAAGTCTTTTCTTTTGAAATTTGGGTAATTTTGATTTTTAGATTTCAAAAAAAGAAGTGAATCTTGTTTGATATCAATAATAATATTTTTGGCATAAACTGTTTGCCAATAATTGATTTGAAAAATCAGAAATACAAAACTTCCAAAAAGTGATGTCCCTAAAAATGCAGGTTTGCGAAAAAAAGAAATGCGTTGGGAATGGTGAGCCATTCCGTAAAATTACGAAACTGAAGCGAGTGTTTCTTTGCGATAATCGCCAGAATCCAATTTGCTTTTCACAGATTTAAACGCGTTAATTGTGGTTTCCACGTCTTCTAATGTATGAACCGCAGTTGGTATCAAACGAAGCATGATAACTCCTTTTGGTACAACTGGATAAACCACAATGCTACAGAAAATATTGTAGTTTTCTCTTAAATCGTAAGTCATATGCGTAGCCTCAGGAATTGTTCCGTTTAACAAAACAGGCGTAACTGGGGTAGTGGTAATTCCAATATTAAAACCAGCTTCTTTTAATCCACCTTGCAATGCATGCACAATTTTCCAAAGATTGTCTTTGTGTTCAGGTTGAGTGCGAATCATTTCTAAGCGTTTGATAGAACCAACAACCATAGGCATTGGCAATGATTTTGCATAAATTTGAGAACGCATGTTGTAACGTAAAAACTTGATTACGTTAGGTTCAGATCCGATAAATGCGCCAATTCCTGCCATTGATTTGGCAAAAGTTGAGAAGTAAACATCGATTCCGTCTTGGCAACCTTGCTCTTCTCCAGTTCCAGCACCGGTTTTACCCATTGTACCAAAGCCATGTGCATCGTCAACAAATAAACGGAAATTGAATTTTTCTTTAAGGGCAACTATTTCTTTTATTTTTCCTTGAGAACCGCTCATTCCGAAAACACCTTCGGTAATAACCATAATTCCACCACCTGTTTCTTCAGCTAATTTGGTTGCCCTAATTAATTGTTTTTCACAGTCTTCAATATTGTTGTGTTTATATACAAATCTCTTTCCAAGGTGCAATCTAAGTCCATCAATAATACAAGCATGGGCTTCAGCATCATAAACTACCACATCGTGTCGGTCTAATAATGCATCAATAGCGCTTACAACTCCTTGGTAACCGAAATTCAAAAGAATAACATCTGGTTTTTCTATAAAACTCGCTAAGTCACTTTCTAATTGTTCGTGGTAATTGGAATTCCCGCTCATCATTCTGGCTCCCATAGGGTATGCCATACCAAATTGCGTTGCAGCATCTGAATCGGCTTTCATTACATCGGGGTGATTGGCAAGACCTAAATAATTATTCAAACTCCAGTTCAACTTTTCAACACCCCTGAACATCATTCTTGGGCCAATTTGTCCCTCAAGTTTAGGAAAAGTAAAATAACCATGTGCATCATCTGCGTGCATGCCCAATGGCCCCATTTTGTCGTAAAGTTTGTCGAAAATATCTTTCATCTGAAGTAAACGTTAATCAATAATTAATACAATGCAAATTTATTTGTTTTTTGGAATAAATGAAAAAGCTTATTTACCAATTATGAACACACAAGGCACTTTGCCAATTTCTGGTACACTATTTCTCCAATCGGTAATTGTTTTGGTAACAATTGTTTGGTTTTCGCCATGTAAATCGTATCCAATGCAAAGTTTGAAATCTTGAGGGATGTTTTTAATAAACCACTGAACCAATCTATCTGTTCGATAAGGTGTTTCAATGAAAATATGTGCAGGCGTTCTTTTTTCATTTTGCCCTAATGTTTTTGCCCAATTTTTTAATTCATCATCTTTCAATGGTGCATACCCATGGAATGTAAATGATTGACCATTAAGACCACTTGCTGCCAAGGTTAGTAGTAAACTACTTGGTCCTATCAATGGCGAAACTGTTAAGTTGCGTTTGTGGGCCCATTCAACAATTTTATTTCCTGGGTCGGCAATACAGGGCATACCCGCTTCACTGCATACGCCAATTTTGCTTTTGTTTAAATTTTCATTTAAAAAAGCTTCTATATCTTGTTGTTTGGTATCTCGGGTTAATTCTAAAATGTCCAAATTTGGAATGTTGATTCCCATTTGCAATCCACTTATAAATCGACGTAATGTTCTTGCATTTTCTGCAACCCAGCATGTTATTGTTGATAATTCATTACGAAAATAGGCTGTATCCATTTGTTCCCAACTTTTTTCGCCAATTGGCAAAGGCAATAATACTATTTCACAACTTGTTTTTTGCATTGGGGCAAAACTCGTAAAATAAATTCGATTTCCCACCTAATTTCTTTATTCGAACGCTTTTTAATACTAATTTTGCCATGTGAATTTTTTACGCTCGCTTCAGAATCGCTGGAAGGTTGATTCAATTGGAAAAGTAGTTTTGATTTTATTGGTTTTTTGTTTAACTGGAACAACTGTTGTTTATCTCAAAAAGTTTGTAAAGCCATATCTTGGTGATGAATGGTATATCGATTTTGTCTATTACATCCTTATTTTGCCGTTTTATAATATCATTTTGTTGGTTTATGGTTTTTTGCTAGGACAAGGAAGTTATTTTTGGAACTTTGAAAAACGTTTCTTCTCTAGAATTTTTAAACGTAAAAATTAACCATAGATGCTTAATAAAGAGAATGTTTTAAAAGCATTGGGTAATGTAGAAGATCCTGATTTAAAGAAGGACTTGGTTACATTGGGTATGATTGAAAAGTTAGAAATTAATGATAAAATTGTTTCTTTCGATTTGATATTAACCACACCGGCTTGTCCTATGAAAGACATGTTGGTGAATGCTTGTAAAACAGCCATTAAATATATGGTTGATAAAGAGGCTGAGGTAAACATACGGGTCGATAGCCGCGTTCAACAAAATGCCCGCCCCGATAACGTTTTGTCAGGGGTTAAGCACGTAATAGCGGTGGCTTCTGGAAAAGGTGGGGTAGGCAAAAGTACGTTGTCTGCAACTTTGGCAATGAGTTTATCGCACTTAGGTGCCAAGGTGGGCTTGCTGGATGCCGATATTTATGGACCAAGCATTCCTACTTTGTTTAACGTGCATCAGTCCCCCGAAATGATTGAAGTCGATGGAAAGCAGCGCATGGTTCCTGTTGAGTCGCATGGGTTGAAATTGTTGAGCATTGGATTTATGACAGCTCCTGGGCAAGCAGTAGTTTGGCGCGGTCCTATGATTTCGAGTGCATTTAAGCAGTTTATTCATGATGTTGAATGGGGTGAATTGGATTATTTAATTGTTGACCTTCCACCTGGAACAGGCGATGTGCAAATTACTTTGGCGCAGCAAGCATCGTTAACTGGTGTGGTGGTTGTTACAACACCTCAAGAAATGGCCTTGACGGATGCCCGCAGAGCCATTGACATGTTTTCTTTGGATGCAATTAAAAAGCCAATTATTGGAGTAGTTGAAAATATGAGTTACTTTATTCCCGATGATGCGCCAGATAAAAAATATCATATTTTTGGAACTGGTGGGGGACAAAAATTGGCTCAGGAATACAATTTGCCATTCCTAGGTGAGTTGCCGTTAAATCCTTCTATTGGCGCGAATGCGGATTCAGGGAAATGGGATTTTGCCCATGAAAACATGTTGCCATATATTGCAGTTTCTCAGGAAATTGCAAGAAATGTAAGTATGATGATTGCCAAGTGAATTTGTCAATCCATTGAAAAACAACTATCTTTGTAATAATGCCATTAGCACATAAAATAGAATCCGTTTTAGATACCATTCGTCCCTATTTACAAGCCGATGGTGGTGATGTTGAGTTGGTAGAAGTTCAAAGCAATAACGATGTTATTCTGCGCCTTACTGGTGCTTGCAGTAGTTGCTCAATGAGTGAAATGACCATGACGGCGGGTATTGAAGAGAGCTTACGCAAGTCTATTCCAGATTTAGGTAAAATTGTCGCAATTAAAGAATAAATATTACCAAAATTTACTCATTCAACTGCTAGGAATACCCCTTCCTGCTGTTGTATTGACAATTGTATTGTTGAAAAACAATGTTCCTGTTTATGAGGTATTTCAATCTTATTCAACCTCTGAAAATGCAAATATTCAGCTCCCAATTTTTGGAGCCATGTTTTTGTTCGCATCTACTTTGATTATTTATGCTTTGGATTTTTTGAGGGACATGGCCTTTTGGAAAAAATCGGAAATGCAAATTCCTAAATTTGGCAAATTACTTTCTATCGGTTATGTTATTTTGGGATCCGTTGTCATTGTTGGTTTGGTTATCACCATGATCAAAAATGGCGAGGCAAAAATGATACTCGTTGGTGATGGAATAAAAGGATACTTAAATGGGTATACTTCTTTAATAATTGGGTTGTTGGGAATTTTTGTGATTATCAAAAGTTCACCCAAACAATATGCAGCCGTGTTCTCTCCATTGATTATTGCACTAGTGGCATCTATGTCGGTTTTTGCACCAATTTATTTGATATCGGACATAGATGGATTTAAATTATCGGGGGATTTTATTCAGCCTTTAACGTCGTACTTTTTGTTATTTTTGGCGAATGTTATTACAGTTTCTTTTTTCGAGAAGGAGAAAGATGCTGAAGGCAATACCCATAATATTTGGAATACCCATGAAAGCGTGGCAAGAGCTGTCATTTTTGTCGTTCCAACATTGATGATTTTACTGCATTGTTTTTTTTATTGGAATATTCAACAGCATTCTATTTTTTATGTATTTGCCATTTATTTGTTCATGTATTATTTTCCTTCGTTTTTTAGAGGGTTTTCGGTTTACAGAATTGTTATTGATTTGGCGTTGTTGCTCGTCTGTATTTAGTGCACTTCGTGCGTTTACGCCTTTGGCTGTTTACGCTACGCTGTTTACGCCTTCGGCTGTTTCACCTTCGGTGGTTGACGCTTTGCTGTTTAGGGTTCAGACCTAACAACTTTTATAAACCTTCTAATTTCCATAAACCAATCTGTCTAACCCTTCTAATCTGTCTAATCCGTCTAACCCTATTTCTGCCAATGCTCCAAACATCTTGGTTCATAAATATTGTTATGACCTACTAAAATGAGTTCGTCGGATTCGATATTGCGAAAAGTGTAATCTGCTTTTTGATTGCAAACTTTGCATTTTGCTGAAACTTGAATGTGGGTGGTTGCAAGTTTTTTTAGAATTGGCATCGGACCAAAATCATTGTTTAGATAATCTTTATCTAATCCAGCGGCAACCACTTTGATGTTGTTGCTTAATAGTTCGCCAATGACATCTAAAATCATGGGGCCCATGAATTGAATCTCGTCAATATAAACTTCTTTTAAATTTGGATGTATCAACGGATAAATTTCTTCGGCTTTGCCTATTCTATGGGCAATGAGTGATAATCCGCCATGTGAATGAATTAACTGTGCTGAATAGCGATTATCGATAAGCGGCTTCACCGCTAATTTTTCGTTGATATCTATTTGGCTTTCGTTGTAGAGCCCAATTAAACGGGTGGTTTTCCCCGCAAACATACAGCCAAAAATAAGTGTAAAATCTCTCATATTTTAATAAAATCAGCGTTGTAATTTCCCCGAAATTTTAGTAATTAGATCATGAACTCAAGAATCACCGAAATTCTAGAAAATTTAGCAATATTAAGCCAAGCTTTGCATTCAGACCAAAAAAATGTAAATACAATTGACATTTTGGGCGAAATTAAATTGTTGTCGGCTCAATTGTATTTAGAATCTGATATGGAAATTATTACTTCCAACAAACCTGAGGAAGTTCCTGTTTTTGAGGAAGAAACAAATGAAAATGATTCAACGGAAGAGTTATTTGATGAAGTTCCAGTTTTTACATTAGTAAAGAATGACCCTGAGCCTGAAATTGAAGAAATTGAAATAGAGGAGAATCCATCAATTGAAAATAATATTGAAGAAGATTTGCAAGTTTCGCAAGAGATTGACCCTGAAATTACTCCAGAAATAGTAACTCAAGTTCATTTTACACAAACCACAATTAAAATTGAAAACAATCCTACCTTGTTTGACGAATTAGAGCCTGAATTGACTTTGGAAGAAGCGGAGGATATTGCTAATGAAGTCATTGCAGAAGAGGTTATAGCTGTTTCTATTGTTGAGTCGAAGGTGGAAAATGAAATCATCATGCCTCCAACTGTTCAAGAAAACATGAAAAAAGCTGAAGCTGCAGCAAATGCCAATTCCATAATTGGGCAGTTTTCTTTAACCCGTAGATATGAATTCATGAATTTCTTGTTTGCAGGGGATATGAATAAATTTATTGTATTTGTTTCTGAAATGTTAAGCGCTCCTGCCGGAGAATTGCGAGAATCAGTTTACGAAAAGTGGTACGATGAAAATCAGTGGAGTAGAAAGTATGAAACTGCTGCCGATTTGAAGAAGAACTTAAGTAAATTATTGTAAGCGATTTTTTTGTCTTGGAGCATTTGTTCCAATGATAAAAAAAATTCTCGCTCAGTGGCCTTTTTACCTGCCTTTATTAGGAATACTTTTTGGTTTTTTTATATCCAATCATATTCAAATACAAGCAACATTTTTGCTTGTATTCTTGGTTATAATTGTGTGCTTTTTTATTTACCAGATTTTCCCCAATTGGAAGTTTGCTTATTTTGTTTTTTTGCTTTTTGCTTTTTGTGGATACATCCGGCAAAGTCAAGTTGAAAAACAATTACAATATAATCTTCAGCTTGCTAAGAAATCAAATTGTGTAAAATTTTTGGTTTCGCAAGATTTGGGTAATCGCAATAAGTGGCATAGATATGAGTGTGAATTGACGTATGCCTTAGGTACTCAATGTTGGATTCCTTTCCGAAATTGCATGGTTGATTTATATGTGAAAGACAATCCGAATTTGTTGGAAGGACATTATTACAGTTTGAATAAGTTCAATTTTAAGCAATTTGAAAATCCTGTGCTGCCCGGTGATTTTAATTTTAAGTCCCTCAAAAATGCCAGAAAATTCATAGGAATCACATTTGCCCGAAATTCTCAAGTTTTCGTGAGCAATACCAAGGTGAATCAATGGATAGAATTTAGGGCAAGGGTAAAATATAAATTAAATAAGGTTTTTGTTGAGGGACTTTCTGTAGAGAATTTGGCCTTAGTGAGGCAATTAATCTGGGGCGACAAAACCCAAATTGATGAGGATTTGAAAACTGCTTTTCAAGTAAGTGGCACCACCCATGTTTTGTCGGTTTCGGGGATGCATATTGCATTGCTTTTTGCGTTTATTTCCTTTTTGGTTGAAACTATTTCACTGCGAAAACAAAAGAGTAAAATGGTCCAACTGTGCATTATTCCATTGCTCTGGATATATGCATTTTTTACAGGCTTTTCTGCGCCAGTAATTCGGGCAGTTGGCTTTTTTACTTATTACCTTTTGGGCAATGTTCTTTATGGAAGGAAACTTAAATTATTACATGTTCTTATGGTTGTAAGTATTATTCAATTATTGGCAAATCCTTTGTCACTATGGGATATTGGGTTCCAACTATCTTATTTGGCAGTATTAGGTTTGTCAACTGTGTTGCCATTTATTAAAGGATTTTATGAGGATAGACCTTACTGGCAAAGGTTGATTTTGGATGCTTTTGCAATTAGCATAAGTAGCACCATCACAACATACCCTTTGTCACTTTATTGCTTTCATCAATTTTCAGTGTGGTTTTTACTGGGCAATTTATTGTTGTTGCCAATGTTTACATTGCTTATGTATTGGCTATTTATGATGGTGTTTTTGACAGCCTTTTCTGTGCCACTTCACTGGGTGGTTTTTGCCTTGAACAAATACCTAAACGCAATAACTTGGGTAATGAAATTATCAAATAAACTGCCTAGCCAATTTGTTTTTTCATATGGATTTGACGAAGTTAACTTATTCATTCATCTGCTTTTGATTCATTTTGTTTTCTATTTGTTTTATAGCAATCACCGATTAAGTTATTGGTCCGTTGTATTGGTTCTGATTTTTAACTTTTTTGTATTTTTAGCCTGTCGTGAGTTTCGAAAAAGGGCTGAATTCTGTGGCAAGATTGAACTGCCTGAAGGGTATTTCGAAGTGAATAAACAAGGAAATCAGTTAACTGTAATTACTGCAGACAGTATCCCTCAAAATAAATTAATAAAGCGGTTGGATTATGTAATTCATTCCTATTCGATTGATAGTTTAAAAATCATTAGGGCTAGGCCAATATTGAAAAATAGAAATATCACCAAGTTTTAAGTATTATCTTTGTATTGATGTCATTGATTCTCACAAATATTGAAAACAGGGTAGGCACAATTGTCCTCAATAGACCCGAAAAACGAAATGCATTGAGTGCGCAATTAATTGCTGAGCTTACTTATGCGTTTGAATTATTTAACAATGATGATTCGGTGAAATTGATTTTGTTAAAATCGGCTTCATTGCCTTTTTGTGCGGGTGCCGATTTGGCTTATCTTACAGAATTAAGAAATTTTACTTTTGAAGAGAATGTTGAAGATAGTACCAAATTGAAAAATTTGTTTGAGCTCATTTACACATCTCCCAAAATTACCGTATCTCAAGTTGAAGGTCCAGCCTTAGCAGGTGGCTGTGGTTTAGCAACCGTAACTGACTTTTGTTTTGCTAGTATTGATGCAACATTTGGTTATACGGAAGCGAAAATTGGTTTTTTGCCTGCTTTGGTTATGGTTTATTTGAGAGAAAAAGTGGGAATGGCAATTATGTCCGATTGGATGATTACAGGAAGGGTGTTTGACGCAGATGAAGCATTCAATAAGGGACTTATCTATCAATTGTCGAATAGTGATTCAATTGAACATGACGTCAAACAATTTATAGATAAATTATTGGTGGGGGTGAGTGGTCAATCTGTAGCTGGAATTAAATATATGCTTCGCAATATGCCAAGCACCCGTCAAGATGCATTGAAATTTGCTGCCGAAATGAATGCAATGGCAAGAAGCAGTGATGATTGCAAACGCGGTATTGATGCATTTTTAAATAAAGAGAAATTGTCGTGGTAAATATTATTGACACCCATTGCCATTTATACGCTGAAGAATTCAATGACGATAGGGCTGATGCCATTTCAAGAGCCATTGGGCAAGGCATAAGTAAAATTTTATTGCCGAACATTGATTTGGATAGTATTGATGGATTACACAGCTTGGCTGATCAATATCCTGATATTTGTATTCCCATGATGGGTTTACATCCTTGTTATGTGAAAGAAGATTATCAGGAAGTTTTAAATACTATTTTTGATTTGTTTTCTAAAAGAAAATACTGCGCAGTTGGTGAAATTGGAATGGATTTATATTGGGATAAAACTACCAAAGATTGGCAAGCAGATGCATTCATTCAGCAGGTAGAATTTGCAATTTCTAAGAATTTGCCTTTGGCAATTCATTCTAGAAATGCTACCTACGAATTGATTGAATTGTTAAAGCCATTCAAAGGAAAAGTAACTGGTGTATTCCATTGTTTTTCTGAGAGCGAAGAATTGGCTAACGAAATTATAAAATTGAATTTTTTACTTGGCCTTGGGGGTGTGCTTACATTTAAAAATGCTGGTTTGCCATTGGCACTTGCAAAAGTGGATTTAAAGCATATAATTTTAGAAACCGACAGTCCTTATTTGGCACCAGTTCCATATAGGGGAAAAAGAAACGAGCCAAGTTATACCCGACTCGTTGCTGATAAATTGGCGGAAATAAAAGGGATTTCTGCTCAGGAAATTTATGAAGTAACCACTGCAAATGCAGTTGGGTTATTTCTTAAATAGGTTAGACGGATTAGACAGGTTAGACAGGTTAGACAGATTGGGTTTATGAAGTTGTGTTTCTGTTTTCTGCTATGTAAACAGCCGAAGGTGTAAACTACCGACGGTGTAAACAGCGAAGCGTCAACGCACGAAGTGCTATTAATAAAGTTTCGATTTGACCAATCCCTTTTTGTGAAGGAAATGTACCAAAGAAACCCTGAGTACTCCCAAGCCATATTTCATGCTGCGGCTGAAATTGATAGAAGATGCTTCTTCGAAATATTTGGTAGGACAAGTGATCTCTGCAATTTGATACCCCTTCATGAAAATTTGAGAAACCACCTCATTGTCGAAAACGAAATCATCGCTGTTGTTTTCGAAAAGTATATTCTCTAATACTTCACGTTTGTAAGCCCTGTAACCCGTGTGGTATTCGCTCAGCTTTTGGTTAATCAAAATATTTTGGGCAAGCGTTAAACATCTGTTGAAAATATATTTGTAAATGGGCATTCCACCCAATAAAGCACCTTTTCCTAATATTCTTGAACCAAAAACAACCGGATAAACTTCATTTGCAATAATGTGGCACATTGATGTCAGCAAAAGAGGCGTATACTGATAATCCGGGTGCAACATCACAATGATGTCGGCATTCAATTCCAAAGCTTTTCTATAACACGATTTCTGATTTCCACCGTAACCCTTATTTGTTTCGTGCGAAATGATATGTTTGATGCCAATGCTTGTGGCAACTTCTACCGTATTGTCGGTGCTTCTGTCATCAACAAGAATTACGTCGTCAACTATGTCGAAAGGAATTTCATTATATGTTTTTTCTAGCGTTTGCATTGCATTGTACGCTGGCAAAACCACGATAATTTTTTGTCCTTTGATCATTCTTGTTCCTTATTATTACTCGGTGGCAAACTTCCTTAACTATTGTTTAAAAACCAAGAAAAGTTTAAAAATCATTTACCAAACTATAAAGATGGTTATTGCCTTGTGAAATCGAGATTTTAAACTTGGTAATCTTTAATGGAATTAGGTTATTGTTTTCAATAAATGTTGAAATACTTCCTTGTGGATTAATTTCGAAGTGATTGCAGTTTGCTGTTAAAATGCAACTAAATTGATTGCTATCTAAATTAGCCCAACGGTCAAAGCGCTCATTCATAAAATGGATGGTTTGATTTTTCTTATTCGTAACTGTAAAAACCAAATTCATTGTCTTCAACAAAGAGTCAATATTAGTAACTTTTTGAACGAATTGAACACTAGTTCTTATTTTAATGATTGCATGTTTATAATTCGCTTTGCCTAGGTGTTTTCTCATGCTGTCAATATCAATTTTCGTTGTGGAAATCCATTTTTCAGATGTTACTGCACTATTTGAAATGGTTGATGGAGAGTATACTTTTTGTTTTTGAGGGACATTTTCTTCGGAAAGCAAATGTCTGTTGTTATCGGAATTCTCTTTTGAAAACAGATACACTTCGCTTCCAAAATGGAAGCTCTTTATTGAGTATGGATATTCGGTTTCCAATACTGAAATTGCCCATTGCGGAATTTCAATTGCATTCGAAACAATCATTTGATTGTAGTTCCAGTTGCGCAAAATGCGAATAAAATCTGTGGGAGTTTTTGCAGTATTCGCAAAAAAATCATCCCTCAAAAATTGAATTTGAGTTATGTTTTGCTCTTGTTTTTCTTCTTTGTAATAGTTGAAAAAGAAGGGTTCAAATCCAAAAACTAGGGTAGGAATGTTGTTTGTTTTGTTCTGAAATTCGTACGTATCATGTACCAATTGAGAATATCCTTGGTGGTAGTATTCTTTGAAGTGATTTCGTTTTAAAATCAAAATTCCAACGTTGGTGCATACAATGGCAGCAAGTATGATTGATGTTGTTTTGAAATTATTATTGTTCAACAAAAGAATGTCCCCCAAGAAAATAAACAAGAACACAAATCCGAAAACAAAAACCGAATCTTGGAAAATAGGAGCCCTATAAATTGAGTAAAAATACGTAAGTAAAATTGGGAAGATGTATAATAAAAGCCAGAGCAAGGATTTTCGTTTTGGAATGATTTCTTTGGGATGATTGATCCATTTAAATACAAAAAGCACCAAAAATAAAACAAGATATAATGGTGAAAACTGAAAACAATATTCGAAATGTTTGAGAACCGAATAGAACGATGGGGTAGGCAACCAACCCGGACTTCCCACTGAGATTTGATGAGTAAAAATTGAAAATTGAGGGATGTATAACAATATTGCTATGAGGTATGGGATGTAATACTGAATAAGGTTTTTCTGCT
This sequence comes from Flavobacteriales bacterium, assembly GCA_947487175.1. Taxonomy (GTDB): domain Bacteria; phylum Bacteroidota; class Bacteroidia; order NS11-12g; family UBA955; genus VMCP01. The sequence continues at coordinate 33,463 of CANKVM010000014.1, forward strand.
TTTGAAGGATCAATCCGGTGGGAAATAAAAGTGCAACGAAAAGCAAATTGAAATAATGATTGCTGAGGCTCAGGAATATTGCTAGTCCATATAAAATCTGAAACAATCGATTTGACGGTTTGTCAACGATTAATCTTGACCATAAATACAAGCTTACAGCGGCTAGAAATTGACCAGAGGAATAGGGTCTGATGGTTTGACTGTAAATTATTGGATATTGCAAGGTGGCTAGAAATGCCAAGGTGAAAAGAGCGGTTTTGGTATTTGACAATTGCTTGACTGCAAAGAAATAGAATATCAAGGATAACGATCCCATCAATACAAATGGAAGTTTAATGACCCATTGTTTGGTGCCAAACAATTTTACATAAAACCACAAAAATGTTTGCACTCCTGCTGGATGCCCATCTGTCCATACTGCTTTTGATAGCATGGTTGAAAAGTCAGGGTAATTTAAACGGTTTAGGGCTGACAGTTCGTCGTTGGTAAATGGGATTTCAGTGAAATTGAAAAATCGCAATGCAAATCCAAGAATTAGCAGGGTAATGAAAGAGATTTTTTCTTGTTTTGACATAGCGAAAAGCCTTGCAATATTAATCGAATTGGCGGTGATAGCCAAAATAGAATATCTAAGTTTGAAAATATTTGAAAATTGTCGTTTACCTTTTCTTTCCTTTTTGTATTTAGTGTTTATGGAAAATCAATTGAAAATTTCGATACCAAGTCCTTGTCATGAGAATTTATCGCTGATGGATAAAACTGAGAATGGTAAATTTTGTCTAAGCTGTCAGAAAGAGGTTATAGATTTTACCAAAATGACGGATGAAGAAATAGTTTTATATTTCGATAAAAAAATAAGTGGCGCAGCAAAAGTTTGCGGTACTTTCAGGGCAGATCAGGTTTTGGAAAAGGAGAAAATGATTGAAATACCCATTCAAACTTATTTTTATGCAAAGACCAATCATCAGAAATTTTTATGGATGTTATTTGCTTGTATGGGAATGTTTTTTGTTTCGTGTGATTCAAAAACCAAAGGAGAAGTGAAAATAACTGTAGTAGATAGTTTGAAAAACATCAACGATGAAGATACAATTGATAATAAAGAAATTCTTTTAACTGGAGATACTATTTATTCTACTCAGCCAAACAGAAAACCAAAGGAAATTGAGCGGGCTGAAACGCTTACCGGTGATATCGAATCGGTAACGGGTTATGTGGCACCTGTGGTGAGAGTTGGATGTGTTATTCCGGAAGCCATAGAAGAAGAAACAATTGTTACTATTAAGGGTAAAGTTGCATTTCCAAATGATACTTCTAGGATTGAGCAATTGAATGTCCCTCAAAAAGATACGGCCTCAACTATGAATCAACGTCCTCCCAGTAAGTTTATTGGAATTAAACCGAGAAAGCTTTTTAAGGATTAGTTGACTTGGATGTCATCAACTTTGGTAAGCATCAAAATATCAATTGAATTCTGAAAATCGGGATCAATATTAATTCCTATACACACAGCATTTTGTTCAATATAGCGTCGGAATAGAATAGGCAATTTATTGCCATCGGGTTCTACACATTCAACAATACGATCTAGTCGTTTGAAATCTAAATTAGCAGGATTGCTTAACCAATCTGAAACCAATTTATTAGGCTCCTTTTTGTAAGGGAAATAGGCATTAAAATGTTTCAGTAGATCTTTATTGCTGTGGTTTTTTAAAATAAACCCAGTAATAAGTGCCTTTGTAAATGGGTGGTATGAGTTCGGTAAACTTGTTTGACCCAATACGAATTTTATTTCGTTTGAACTTTGAATATATTTTGTAATTCCCTGCCATAACAGAAATAATGGAAAAGCTTTTTGTTGGTATTCTTCACGCACAAAAGCCCTACCCAAAATTAACGATTGATTCAGTACTTTTTCAATTTCATTGTTTTTGTGGTAATAATCGTACATGATTGAGTGGTAATTTTTCTCTTTGTGCAATTTGGTACCGTCGCCGAGTCTGTAGGCACCAACAATTTCTTTATTTTCATCATCCCACAAAATCAAATGTGCAAACTGTTCGTCGTATTTGTCTAGATCTCTTTCTTTTCCGGATCCTTCATTTACGGATCTGAATGTGACTTCTCTGAGACGTCCTATTTCCAATATTAATTCTGGAGACTCATTGTAGGTGGTTAAAAAAACTTGATAATTTCCCTTGGTAATCAAAGGTGAATTGAGCATTAAAATTTCAGATTCAATTTGTTGTGTATTTCTTTTTTCTGCAATGTTTACTAGAGTTGTTTTTTTAGCTAGTTTAAATCGATTTTTGGTTTTATTGACTAGTGAAATGCTCATTAATTTAACCTTTGTTTCCAAATCATTGAGCAAAGCTTCATTGCCGTTAATTCTGCAAGGTTTTCCTATGAAAGAATAAATAGGTCGGCGACGTTTTTTAAGTCCCTCACGCGGGTATAATGCGGATTTGAATGCAGGATGAATTTTGCCTAATTGATAAAATAATGCGCTGTTTTTTCCTGCAATTGCCCAAGGTAAAATGGCGCCTTTATGTTTTAAAATAATTTTTTTAGCGGTTGGATGCCAAAATTGTTCTGATGTTTCTTTCTTCTTGAAATCATAATCGGCAACATCTCCTGCTGGGAAAAGAATGATGCAATGTCCCTCATCAAGCCAATGTAAAATTGTCCTTATTTGAGATGAGTTTTGAGCCTTTGCTTCAGCATTTTCATAAGGATCAACGGGTATTGTAAACGGTTTAATTGGGTCAACTTTGTATGTTAACTCATTTGCAACAATTTTAACATCTTGTCTTACTTTAAGCACCTGGTCAAGAATAAGTAATCCGTCTGGTATTCCAGTTGGGTGGTTAGCTATAATTAACAATGATTCGGTTGCGGGTATTCGTTCGAGTTGATTATTTGGAATGATGTGTTTGATTCTGGAGTTTCTCTTATAGGCAGCAAGGAATTGTTTTGCAGTAAGGCTCTTTACCCTATCGTAAAATTTATTTGCCTTTTTCCACCCGAGAATATTGGAAATGATATTAAATGAAAAATCATTCGTTAACAAAGTTTTATTAACGATTTTAACGATTTCTCGTTTTTCAATGAATGCCATGTTGTAAAATAACTACTGCAATGTTAGCCCAATTCGACTATTTGGTTAATTGATTGTTAACTTTAGGAAAAAACTTAATAATCTGTTTATGCTGCTACACTTATTAAAAGGTGGGTATTTTGATAAAATACTTTTTCATTGTATCTTCCCCAAACTTTTTTATGGTAAGAAAAATACTTTTATTAACCCTATGTTTTCTAACAATTAATTTCTCAAACGCTCAGACTGCTCGAGATGTTGCTGTTGAAACTTATGCCGAAGCAAAAGTTGGTGGTGGCGTTTATATCAAATGGATTCCAGATAATACAGCAGTAAAATATTATGTTTTTAAACGATTTGGTCCAAGAATGGATTGGTTGTTGTTAGATTCAGTAAGTGGATCTGTAAATAGTTATTTAGACAAGGGATTATTGGTTGGTCAAGTTGCTGAATACCTTGTTTCAAAAAGCAAAAAAACTTTCGCGTTTTTTGCAAATGGTTATATGCTAACTGGATATGAAGTTGCGCCTAAATTAAATTTGGGGAAGGTTTTGATGGTTATAGATTCAAATTATTCTGTTCCGTTAAAATCTAAAATTGCGGAATACAAGGATCAATTAACCCGTGAAGGATATACAGTGGTTTCAAAAGTTGTTTTAAGAACAGAAAAAGTGAGTAGTATCAAATCATGGATTTCTGGCCAATGGCAATCTGATTCTTTCAATATTAAATCTATCTTTTTATTGGGGCATGTTCCAGTTCCTTACAGTGGAAATTACAGACCAGATGGACAGACAGAGCATACTGGAGCTTGGCCCGCGGATCTGTATTATGGGAATTTCTACTCAAATTGGTCCGACAATTCAGTAAACAATACCCAAGCTACCAGAAGTGAAAATCAAAATATCCCTTCAGATGGTAAATTTGATATTAGTAGTGTTAACCCGGGAGGAACGGCATTTTCGGCTATCCAGCGCTGCCAAATACCGGTTGGTCGTGTTGATCTTTATGGTATGCCATCTTTTGGCAATGATACTTTCTTAATAAAGCGCTATTTAAATAAAGCACTTAATTTCAGAAGGGGCGTTTATAAAGCGGCACCAAGAGGTTTGGTGGATGATAATTTTGGATATTTTGGAAGTGAAGCATTTGCTTCTGGAGGATTTAGAAATTTCTCTGTACACTTTAAAGATTCTGTTTTTGAACGTGATTACAGAACGAGCATGTCTAAAAACTCTTATTTAATGAGTTATGGTTGTGGTACTGGATCATATACTTCTTGTGCTCAGGTTGCTTCTACTTCAACTTTTGCAACTGATAGTTTATTGAATCCTTTCACTATGACGTTTGGAAGTTATTTTGGTGATTGGGATAATTCCGATAATTTTTTACGTGCGCCATTGGCCAGCAAAGGCTGGGGATTAGCAAGTGTATGGTCGGGAAGACCTTATTGGATGTTGCACGAATGTGCCCTTGGTTTGACTTTAGGTCAAGCAACATTAACAACCGTAAATTCATATTATTATTATAATGCCGCTGGATTTCAAAGTGGAGTACATACTGCATTGATGGGAGATCCAACGCTTACCTTATATCCTTTGGCATCGTTAAGTAACGTCAAGGCAATAGCGAAATGCACGGATAAAGTAAGATTTAGATGGGATTTACACCCAGATAATGTTGATACAGTAGTAGTAGAAGAATTTGTTGGGGGATCATGGAAAATACTTACCAAAACAATAGGATCTGATACAAATTTAACATACCGTGCGCCATTGGGAAATCATAAATATTCAATTCGTCCATTAAAATTAATGAAAAGTGCTTCGGGTAGTTGGTGGCAATACGGAGCACGTCAATATTGCGATGTTAGCGTAAATATTAGGGCAGTTGCCATAGCAATTACATCAACCAAAATAGCTTGTTCTGTTGATTCGGTGATTGTTGCCGAATTAAAATTTGGTTCCAATCCAAAGTACAAACGTTCTTGGTATGTAAATGGAAAAATGATACCAGATACAGCAGTATCTTTTAAAAGAACCTATGAGACAGGAAATGTTACCGTTTTAATGAAACTAATTACAGATTCTGGATGTATTTATAACGACAGCGTGAAATTTGTGATTAACAGCACACCATCGGCAAAAACCACACTTCTTACTGCTAAAGATATTTGCTTTAATCAGAAATTCAAGGCAAAAACAAAATCAGCTGGTACCCAAATTTGGACAGTTGGAAAAGATACTGTTTCAAGAATTGATTCAGTAGAATATTCAGCAACTGCGCCAGGTAAATATATTATAAAACACAAAATACAGGATGCAAATGGTTGTTTTGATGTTTCTCAAGATACATTGGTATTTAATGCATTGCCAAATGCGAAGTTTACATCTAATCCAGACACAACGATTTGCGTTGGAAAGTATACTTACACAGCAAATGATACAACCAATAGTTTGATATGGAATTGTAAACGAAATGGAACGGGTTCAGATATTATTTATAAGAACCAAAAGTCTGTTGAAATTTTGGCTAACATTTTTTCTGTGAAATTGATAGCTACAAGTGCTTTTGGTTGCTCAGACTCTTCGCTTAAGGTTGTTAATTTTTATGAAAAACCGAAAATACCGAAAATTATTGTTGTTAAGTCTGCTAACTACCCTGGTGATACAATTTCAGTGATGGTGAATCCAAATTCGCTCTATCCAAAACCAAATTCTGTGGTTTGGACAAAACCATTCAATTCTAGTGATTCAATTTTGAAATTTAGGGTTGCGGATACCGGTACCTTGAAGTTTATGGTATATTTTGTTTCTCAACGTGGATGTATTTCAGATACTGCTTATTACGATCAGTATTTTGGCCTAAGTGGATTGAAGAATTTGGACGCACAAAAGATTATGGCTTATCCAAATCCGAATGCAGGGAAATTCACCTTGTTGGTTAACGCTCAGGTTGAAAGTCTAAATGTGTTTGATTTGAAGGGACAAAAAATCCAAGCTACTTGGAGCGAGAGTAACTTGAAAAATCAGATTGACGTTGAGTTAAAAGATGTTCGAAGCGGAATTTATCTCATTCAAGGGCAATATAAAAACGGAATTAAATTTGTTTCAAAATTTGCAATTGAATAATCTATTTTGAATTGGTTCAAATACATATCCATTTTCTTTTTGTTGTTTGTATCTATTCAATTAGATGCACAGCAACTGAAAAACAGTTCTGGCTCTATTGTTGGATATATAGAAAATGGGAGGGTGAAAACCAAATCTGGTTCAATCTGGGGTTACATTGAAGACGGCAGGGTCAAAAATAGTTCAGGAAGTATCATTGGCTATTTTGATGATGAGAGAATCAAGAATAGATCTGGTTCAATTATTGGATACTTTGATGGCAATAGGGCCAAGAATAGATCAGGAAGTATTATTGGCTATGTAGATGATGGGCGGGTGAAAAACAAATCTGGTTCTATCATTGGTTACTATAATTCTGTCAGAAAAATAGAGGTGGCACTCTTCTTTTTCTATTTTTTTTATTAATTCATTTGATTGGAATGCTATTGTGACAATTGTCACCCAAAATCAATTTATTTTTTATTATTATTGACACATCATTTTAAATTGTTGAATCAAAATACCAACTTTAGATTATTTTTAAAATAGTCAATTCCTATGAAAAAAGAACACCATCAGAATAATTGTCAGTGCGGATGTAATAACGAAATTACAGAATCAGACAGAAGAACTTTTTTAAAACAAGCTTCAACCATGGGGTTGGGATTGGCATTCGGCACTAAAGTTGCCTATGGTCTTTCCAATGATGAATCTACGATTCGTGATATCGAAAAATCAGAAGCAATTAGAAAAGGCAAAGCGCAACATTTTACAATTCTTCACACAAGCGATATTCATGCACAACTAGATACTCATGATGAGTTTTTTTTAGAAAATGGAAGTCCTGTTTATAAGAAACGAGGCGGTTTTGCTAGTCTCAAAACCATGATTCGCACTTTGAAATCACAAAATCCATCCAATACCATTGTCATTGATGGTGGAGATTGTTTCCAAGGCGGAGGTGTGGCTGCGCTTACCGAAGGTAAAGCAATCATTCCTTTAATGAACAATATTGGCTATGACCTCATGTTGCCTGGAAACTGGGAAGTTGTTTATGGTAAAGAAATGATGTTGAAAGATCTCGGAGCATATAGTGGCGCTAAAATTTGTGCAAATATGTTCCACAATACCAAAGATGACTTTGCGGGGGAAATGATATTCCCACCGTATTGGACGAAAAATGTGGCGGGAATCAAAATTGGATTTATTGGTTACAATGATCCATTAACTCCAAAGCGCCAAAGTCCTGCCTATTCAGAAGGAATAAAATTCACAGATCCTGCCTTAAATGTTGCTAAATATGTTAGGGTTCTGCGTGATTACGAGCAATGTTCAATGGTGTTTTTAGTTACGCACATGGGTTTAGCGCAACAAGTAGATCTTGCAAACAAAGCCTATGTAGATGGTGTCGATTATATTTTGGGTGCCGACACGCATGAACGCGTAAGAAAACCAATACAAGGAAAATTTTCAAAAGTTACAGAACCAGGTGCTTTTGGATCTTTTGTGTCAAAAATGGACATTGTAGTTGAAAATGGAATTGTAAAAGAGCACCATTATGCGCTATTAGATGTTGATCCGATTATATATAAACCCGATGCCCAGATGCAGCAACTGGTTAACAAAGCGAAAGAACCTTTCCAAAAAGAATTGAAAACCGTTATTGGTACCTCTAAAACCACTTTGGTGAGGTATTATGTGATGGAAAATCCTATGGATAATATGATCACGGATGCCCTCATGTGGAAGTTGAAACCAGATATAGCTCTGTCGAATGGCTTCAGATTTTGTCCGCCACTTGTACCTAACCCTAAAACTGGAATTGCTGAAATTACGAACGATTTTT
>CANKVM010000015.1 GCA_947487175.1 Flavobacteriales bacterium
TGAAATTGCTAATTTAAAAGCAAATAGTCAAAAAATTGTTTTTACGAATGGTTGTTTTGATATTTTACACGCTGGTCATGTTCAATATCTCGAGGAAGCTTCTGAACTAGGCGATTTCCTCATTGTTGCCTTAAATACGGATGAGTCTGTTCAAAGATTAGACAAGTCTCCTGCCCGCCCATTGCAAAACGAATATTCTAGGTGTCACGTAATGGCTTCTCTTAGTTTTGTTGGGGCAGTGATACTCTTTAATGAAGACACCCCAAAAGAAATCATTGAAATCATTACCCCAGATGTCCTTGTAAAAGGAGCAGATTATGAAATTTCAAATATTGTAGGTGCCGATTGGGTTTTAAAAAATGGAGGTTTGGTTAAAACCATAGAATTTTTGCCGGGATTTTCTACCTCCGCCATTGAAAAAAAGATAATTGCAGCACATAAATTGTGATCTCTTTCCTTGAAATATTATCAATATCTAACAATTTTTATCTTTTATTTTTATGGCTAATTTCTTTACTGCTAATTGGCAAATACTTTTTTGCATGGTATAAAATTGCATTATGCAATTCTAAAAACTTCAAATCCGCTGAAACACATTCGTTAAATGAAAAAATGCCAAATATTTCGGTAATTATACCGTTCCGAAATGAAGCATATAGAATTATTCCACTCTTAAATTCAATTCAAGAAACTGATTTTGAGGGACAAATTGAGTTTCTATTTATCAACGACCATAGTACAGACAATTCCAACGCCGTTATCCAAAATCACGATACTTTTCGATCACATAACTGCAAAATAATCAATCTTGAAGGCAACAAAAACGGCAAAAAAGATGCATTAGAAATAGGGATTTCAGCAGCAGAAAACGAAATCATCATCACAACCGATGCGGATTGTGTATTAATGGCTTCTACCCTAAAAACGCTAACAAAAGCATTTATCGAAAAAAATGCAAACATGGGAATTGGTCCAGTTATATTTAACACTACCAGATTTTCAATGCACCAGATTTATCAAAAAATTGAAAATACCGCATTAGTAGCTCTGGGATTTTATCAATTTCATATTGGCAAACCAACCATGGCGAACGGTGCCAATTTGATTTTTAAAAGGTCAATTTTTCTAGAATTAAATCCGTTTGGAAAGAATAAAAATATTGCTGGAGGTGATGATATTTTTACGTTAGAAGCCTTTTACAAATTTGACCCAACCAAGGTTATTTCAATTCCAGACCCAAACGCAGCTGTCTTTACGAATGTTCTCATCAACTTGAATGAATTATGGAAACAAAGAATTCGTTGGGTTAAAAAAACCACATTCCAAACAACATCAAATACTGAAAAATCGCAAAAATCTCTAGCAATATTTTTCATGCTTTTTTGGGGATTAACAAGCATATCATTGTACTATTCGTGCTATGAAATCATGCTTATTCTTTGGCTTGGAAAAGTTGTTGCCGATACAATTATCCTTAAAAAAACATTCCAATCCTTTAAACAACCAATTTCTATTTTCGAAATTGTGGTGGCTTCGATTTTTCAAAATATTTTCATTCCAATTTTGGGTATTTTGCATCCGTTCAGCAAAACAAATTGGAAACAAAGGGTTTATTCTTAACGCTTTAATTTCCATTTCAACCGGCACATCTGTCTATGGCCAAGTAAATTTAACCGACAGTACCACCTCATTTAAATGGCCAATTGGTATTTCCGGGGATACATCCAAATTCAAAAGAACCCAATCTTCTGTTATTACAAATTCCACAAATCCTTTAAAACATCAATTTCAGCTAAACTTTAATAGCTCACAATTAAAAGAAGCTCAATATCACATCGAAATCACCTCCGAAATTAATTTATCTAGTTCAAATTTTCTGGAATTCGGTTTTACCGATTCAACAAATCAAAAAATCCAAGTTCGCATCGGCAATACGCTAGATCAATTACAAGTATTAAAAAACGATACAATAGTATTTCGAGAACAAGAAAACGAATTCAACGTTTCGAAATTCCATTATGCATTTGATCTCAAAATCAAATCAAACAAAATATTCTTACAGAAAATCAATCTCCTAAATTCTGTTGTTACAAATGATACCCTATTATTAAACGTACAATTTGAAAAAATAAACGCATACTTAAAAATTCAACAATACGGAACGAGTGCAATCGGAAAAATTAGCTACAATTTTCTATATTTCGGCGAAAACAAAACCAATCTATCCCTTCCAGAAATTTCTGAATTGAGGCAATTTGACAATCAAAGAATCTTGATTGTATTCAAAAAACCAACTCAGCCAATCATAAAACCACAATGTAAAGTAGACAAACTAAAAATTGATTCTTTGTTGCAATTTTCCAACACACAATTCTTATTGAAAATCTCAAATTTTAATAAAATTATTCGCGATTCAATTACCATAGAACTAAGTAATATTCAAGACCTATTTTCTAACAACACAGTACAATTCAAAATAAAATTGGATTACATCTATCTCGACACACCCATCTTTGGCGACCTTATCCTTTCTGAAATCATGTCGAATCCAAGTCCAACTAAAGGCATTCTTCCCGAAAAAAAATATATTGAAATTTATAATCGAAGTTCAAAATATATAGCAGCAAATACTTTGTATATCTCTGATTCTAAAAGCACGGCAAAACTTCCCGTTAATACCATTGAGCCATTTCAATACTATTTAATCATCAATGAAATTGATTCTAATTTCTTTTCAAAAATCCATACAATTAATATCAAAAGTTTGCCAAGCTTCAATATTGAATCCGATTTCATTTCCCTGAAAAACACAAAAAACGAATATCTTTTTCAATTCGAATATATCCAAGATATGCATCAGCCAGACAAAATTGACGGAGGATATTCCCTCGAAAAAAGCAACATAACAGCTGGCGCATTAGAAACAGATAATTGGCAAAGCAATTCCACAGTTGGAGGCTCCCCGGGCGCTCCAAATAGCAATGATACTATGTTCAAAATCAATCCATTCAAAATAATTGAATCCTATTTCAAAAATGACACTTTGGTAATAAAATTCAATCACAATACCAATCCTAATAAAATAGGCAAAGCAAGATTCCTAACTCAATCCGACACTATTTGTTTGAATTATTCCCAAAACACTGCCAAAGGATATTGCAAATGCCCAACGCAAAACTCTGAGAAAATTATTCCAATTCTGCTAGAAGATGCCTTAAGAAATAAAATCCAAAATCCCTTTGTGACTTACAATTCGAACTCTTCAAATTCGAATATTCAATTCAATGAAATATTATTTCGCAACTATGCTTACAAACCCGATTTCCTTGAATTCATAAATACCGACACTTCTGCCGTTTTTTTTGAAAATATTAACTTAAAAATCTACGATGAATATTTGCAAAATTCCAAATCTACCCTCGCCTTTAAAAATCAATTTCGAGAATTAATCTTGCCAAATGAAATATTGGCTTTCACAAGCTATTCAAATGTTTTATTTAGTCAATATCCCTCATCAAACAAAGAAAATATCATTGAATTACCCAGTTTCCCAAATTTATCGTCAGAAGGAGGATCATTATTGCTAGTCAATATAAAAAATGGAATATCAATTGATAAACTTTCATTTGACGACAAATATCATAGTCCTAATATTACAAATCTAATTGGCACTTCCCTTGAAAAAAATTCACCCAATGCAGAAAGTGGCGATTATAGAAATTGGCAAAGCGCTATAGAGGCTAGTGGAGGCGCAACGCCAGGACTTACAAATTCAGTTTTCACGAAGGCAATTGAAACAACAAATGTAAAACACTTTACCATCCCTCAAAAAAGAATAATAAATAAATCATTATCAATTTCACCCTTGCATATTGAGTATCAATTTCCCCAATCGGGTTACATTTGCAATGCAATTATTTTTAATAAGTTTGGACAAATTATTTGTGAAAGCATAAACAACCAAAGACTTACACAACAAGGTACATTAACAATTTGGCCAAGTAATCGTGATCAAATTTTACCCAATGAAAATTATGTAATAAAACTTGAAGCTTTCTACCCAAATGGTGACCTTTGCAGAGAAATACATAGATTTACCATTCTAAACCAATAAACCTTTGACAATTCAAGAATACAAAGCCGACTTTCAAGAAAAATGCAGTCCTCATTTTTCAAAAGAGGAAATTCAAAGCTTTTGGCAATGGTTTAATGAAAACTTGATACGTATTTCTGACTCACCAGAGGTAGAAAATAATTACACAATATGGTTACGCGAATTAATGAGTGGAAAACCCATTCAATACATTTTTGGATATTCATTTTTTCATAAATATTGTTTTGAGGTAACATCCGATACATTGATTCCAAGGCCAGAAACCGAAGAATTATGCGAATTAATTTTAAATCAAAATACGAATACGCCATTAATCGGAATTGACATTGGAACTGGAACTGGATGTATTCCAATTACATTGTTGTGTGAACGCTCAAATTGGGAATTCAAAGCATTAGATATATCTAAAGCAGCTTTGATAGTTGCTGACACAAATACTAAAAAATACCAACTTTCGAACAGATTGGAATTGATGAATCAAAACTTTTTAGAAAACAACCTTTCAGCGAATAATTACGATATTATTGTTTCTAATCCTCCATACATTCATCCAAACGAAATAGAAAGTTTAGAAAACAGAGTGACTCAATTTGAACCTCATATGGCACTGTTTGTAACCAACAATATTCTAGAATTTTACACAGCTTTGTTTGATTACTTTGAACAAAATACTAATCCGAATGCACAACTTTGGATGGAAACACACCAAGACTATTGTGATGATGTAGTTGCGTTATTTAATAAAAAATTTACGGCAAAAAAAATCGAGGATCTTTCAAAAAACCCTCGATTTGTATATGTTGTAAAATGAAATTACTTTTTAGAAAGGGTAATAACTCCGCCATTATTCAACAACTCACCCGTTTTATATATTTGGGTTAATGTTGTGTAAATTCCTTGAGAGTATCTTTTGGCGTCACTTTCACCACTCAATAAAAACAATTGTTTAATTAATTCTTTAGAAGTAATTTCATTGTTAAAATTGCGCATGAAATTTAAGATAATATCTTTCTTCGTTAGTTCACCTGCTTTTTTGCGACCTCCACCTCTTCTTGGTTCGCCAACTTTAATAGGACGACCACGTTTAACCGGCGGCTTAGCAACTAACGATGCTGGTCTACCAACTGATCTCTTTTTAATTGAGCCAGCATTCAACATTTTCTGACGATATTCTTTCGCGCGTTCTTTCCAAATCTTGATAGACAAATCGGATTTGTCTTTAACTTTGGCTATTTCTTTTTTATGCTTGGCTTCTAATTTTTCAATTTGTTTGGCAGACAATTCTTGGGCCTTTTGGATTGCTCCCAATACCACAGACACTTCATTCTCAAGATTCTTGAAAATTTCACTGTGGCCATTGTTCACAGTAGTTCTTTTTGACTTTACTTTGTTTTTTGAACCTTTTTTTCTGCCACGTTTTTTAGTTTCAATTATTTCTTTTTTTTGATTCATATTAATTAGAGTTTTATAAAGAGATTTTAGACTCGCAAAATTCAACAAAGTAATCCAATAAATTGTTTTTACTATCGAATAATTTAGGAGATTTAACGAAACTAATTATTCAAAATATCAGTCACAATTAAATAACTAATATATCTAATTCAAAAATTACAATACATTGAATTACAACTTCTTGTATTTGGATTAACAAACAAATAGGCAAAGTAAATTGTTGTTATTTTATCTCGATTAAAAAAATTTAATATTTTTAAAAATGACTTAAACCTTACAAAAAAAACACAAATCAATTGGCCCAAATTAAATTTGATTATCTTCCAAATTTCTAAATATTTAAATTAAATGCATATTCGATTCAATATTCAACCCTATTTTTGCGCGCATGTTTCTTGAAAATATTCAACACCCCTCCGAAATCCAGTCTCTCAATACTGAAGAGTTGATTGAATTATCAAAAGAACTGCGAGAATATATCATTGAAACTATTTTACATAACGGAGGACATTTTGCTGCGAACCTTGGCGTAATTGAACTAACCACAGCTTTACTTAAAAACTATGATTTAAATTCAGATCAGATTGTTTGGGATGTGGGACATCAGTCTTATCCATTTAAGGTGCTCACCCTGCGCAAAGAAGAACTCAAATCAATTAGAAATTTCAACGGTCTTTCGGGCTTCCCAAAAATAGAAGAAAGCAATTTTGACCATTTTGGCACCGGTCATTCAAGCACTGCAATTTCTGCCGCAATGGGCATGGCGCAAGCTGCAAAAATCAACAATGAACCCCATAGAAATTTCATTGCTGTGGTTGGTGATGGCGCCCTTACCGGAGGCATGAGCTATGAGGCACTGAACAATATTGTAAATAGCAATCTAAATATCACAATTGTACTCAATGATAATCAAATTGGCATAGATCCAAATACTGGAGCTTTAAATAATCATTTAACCAATGAAGATTATCCTCAAATAAAGCAATGGTTCGAATGGTTTGGATTGAATTACAATGGTCCTATTGATGGGCATAACGTATATGAATTATTGTCGGCTTTTAAAAAATCAAAGTCCATCCAAGGACCAAAAATTATTCATGTAAAAACAATCAAAGGAAAAGGTTACCTACCTGCAGAAAAAGAACAAACCAAATACCACAGTACCAATAAATACGTAAAAATTCAACCAAACGAGAATCATGTTTCAAAGAAATGGCAAGATGTTTTTGGTGAAATCCTTATTGAATTGGCCGAACAAAACTCCCAAGTTGTAGGCATAACCCCTGCCATGCCGAGCTCTTGTGGTATGCAAAAAGCAATGGATATATTTCCAGATCGTTTTTTCGATGTTGGAATTTCCGAACAACACGCAGTAACATTTGCCGCAGGTTTGGCAACCCAGGGTAAAATTCCTTTTGTAAATATTTACAGCACATTTATACAACGTGCTTATGATCAAATAATTCATGACGTTGCTCTCCAAAATTTACCTGTAGTTTTTTGTATTGACCGTGCTGGTTTGGTTGGAGAAGATGGACCAACCCATCATGGAGCATTCGATATTTCTTTTTTAAATTGCATACCAAATATTGAAATTTTTGCTCCTAAAAATGCGCAAGAGTTATTTAACAATATGAAATATGCCGTTTCTGCAGGAAAGCCAATTGCAATTCGATATCCAAAAGGTTCGGTTAAAAATGACTCTTGGTTCACAGAAAATACTGATGTTGTTGAATATATAATTGAAAACAAACATGAAATCTTAGTAATTTCTACGGGTATTGCCAGCAATTTTGTAGAATCCGTAAAAAGCAAAACTTCAATTTCGTTCGATTCTTTGCATATCAATCAAATTAAACCAATTCCACATTTTAACCTCTCAAATTATTCAAAAATAATTACCGTTGAAGATGGCTCCATTATTGGGGGATTTGGGCAGTCCATAAAAATGAATCATGCTAATTTCAAGGGAAGTTGGTTGCATCTGGGTATTCCAGATCAATTTATCCCTCATGGAAACAATGAAAATTTATATGAATTGGCGGGATATGGAATAGATGCAATCGTTACGGCTATCGAATCAACCCACTAACCCAATTGTCCATTATTTGTTGCCCCAGCGGAGTTAATACACTTTCTGGATGAAATTGC
This sequence comes from Flavobacteriales bacterium, assembly GCA_947487175.1. Lineage (GTDB taxonomy): Bacteria > Bacteroidota > Bacteroidia > NS11-12g > UBA955 > VMCP01. The sequence goes on from CANKVM010000015.1 coordinate 7,718, forward strand.
ACTCCTACAATAGGTAATCCCTTATGCTTCAGTGACATAATTTCACCATCTGCATCAGCCAATATCTCCATGACTTCTGCCGATTCGGCGGTTTGTTCTACCAATAGTGAGTGGTATCTACCCACAGAAATTGGCGATTTAATTCCATTAAAAATACCTAAACCGTTATGCACAATTTCAGACGATTTTCCATGCATCGGAATTTTGGCATGCTCTAAATTCATTCCAAAGTATTCTCCTATTGCCTGCTGTCCCAAACACACACCAAATATTGGCATTTTCGCACCAATTAAAATAGGCAAAAAGGACATCAACTCGCCAGATTGCTCAGGAGTATTTGGGCCCGGACCAATCAAAACTCCATTGCATTTTAAAATTTCAGATTGAAATTTAAATAAATCACAATTATGGTAAACTTGTATCTCTACCCCCGCTTTTTCGAGGTAATGCACCAAATTAAAGGTAAAACTGTCGAAATTATCTATGAAAGCAATTATCAAACCGCGAACTTTTTACTAATTCCTGGCACAAAATCCTTCAAATAAAAAGGCTCAAAATATGCCACATTTTGAAATTGATTGTTTTGAAATAATTTACTCGCTTCAATACAAAGTTGATTCGCAAAAGGACCAAATAACATAACCCTAGGTTCCTTTTCAATGATACGAAGGGCCTTTTCATTAGAATTTCCTACAAAGCCAACTTCTTCCCAATTTTCTTCTGAAATTAAATTATCTAAAATTTTTGCTTCCACTTTTGCAAAAGAATTTGAAGTGTTCAACCTCTTCATAAAAACTTCATCGCGGCGAGCATCAATCATTGCATACACTATTTTCAACTCCGAATGCTGAGAAAACAAATATTGTCCCATCGCTTCAAATGCATCGATGGCGAGCAGTGGTATATTTTTGGCATAACACAATCCTTTTGCCAAACTCACCCCTATTCTAAGTCCAGTATAACTTCCTGGACCTTGATTGACACCAATGGCAAGTAAATCAAATGATTGATCAGTTATCCAATCCAAAGCAATTTTAACCAATACAGGAAGTTGTTCTGAATGACTTTGAAAAACATCGGCTTTTTTTTCAAATTGCACAATTCCTTGCAAATCACAAATTGCAACAGAGGGAAAATCAGCCGAAGATTCAATGATAAGAATCACCTTGCAAATATAGGGAAAACACCTTTTGGCTTTGCCCTATTTTCAATACCTTTGTAATACAAAATAAAGCTATGACAAAAGAAGTGTATATCGTAGGTGCAATGCGCACACCCCTTGGCAGTTTTAACGGATCTTTGGCTTCAGTTTCTGCCACCAAACTTGGTGCTGTAGCAATCAAAGCTGCGTTAGAGCAAGCAAATATCAATCCTGAATTGGTTCAAGAAGTTATAATGGGGAGCGTTTTACAAGCTGGTTTGGGTCAAGCTCCTGCTAGACAAGCTGCAAAATTTGCCGGTATTCCCGACAATGTTCCTGCAACTACAGTGAATAAAGTTTGCGCAAGTGGAATGAAAGCAATTGCTTTGGCTGCTCAAAGTATTCAACTTGGATACGCAGACGTGGTTGTTGCCGGTGGAATGGAAAACATGAGCCAAGTGCCTCATTACTTACCTGGTTCTCGCTCTGGTTACAAATATGGCAATATCAACATGCTTGATGGCATTATTACCGATGGATTAACCGACGTTTACAGCCAAACACTAATGGGTACTTGCGCTGAAATGTGTGCCGATGAATACAATTTTACCCGTGAAGACCAAGATAATTTTGCCATTGAAAGCTATAAGCGTTCTGCAAAAGCTTGGGCTGAAGGCAAATTTGCAAATGAAATTGCTCCTGTTACTATTCAAACCCGCAAAGGTGATGTAATTGTTTCAGAAGATGAAGAATATAAAAGTGTAGATTTCACTAAAATCCCAGGTTTAAGAACCGTTTTCAAAAAAGATGGTACTGTAACTGCTGCAAATGCCAGTACAATGAACGACGGCGCTGCTGCGCTTATTTTGGTAAGTGGTGAAAAATTGAAAGAATTAGGGTTAACTCCTTTGGCTAAATTGGTTGGCGCTGCAGACGCAGAACAAGCACCTGAATGGTTTACTACCACTCCAAGCAAAGCACTTCCAATTGCAGCACAACGTGCTGGTATATCTGTAGCAGATTTAGATTATGTTGAACTAAACGAAGCATTTGCTGTTGTTGGCTTGGCTAATAACAAATTATTGAACTTGTCTGCTGACAAAGTCAATGTAAACGGCGGTGCGGTTTCTTTAGGTCATCCATTGGGTGCTTCTGGTGCAAGAATCATTGTTACCCTTATCAACGTTTTGAAACAAAACAATGGTAAATTTGGTGGCGCTGGTATTTGTAACGGTGGCGGCGGTGCATCTGCTATGGTTATTGAAAATTGCTAATTTTTTAACGTACCTCAATAAATTCATTCATATTAGCGTTATAATGAATATGTTGCGATTTAAGTTTTTATTCCTTTTGTTTTTTGCATCTTTCTTGCAATTTAATACTGCGCTTTGTCAAGATTTTATAGCACCACAAACACTAGAAAAGAACATTTTATCTATCAATTCAAAACCACTCTCCGCACCCACAGATGCCGAGAGAATTAAGGCTTCTATTGAAATACAAGATCAACTTCTTGAGGGATTATTGAATCCTCTGTCATTTACATATCCGTTTGATTCTCTTAAGTTTACTACGATTGCCATTGCAAGTCATAAAGATGCCGATTGCCGCATTTTCACCTACAATGCCATTTTGTTAAACGGAAAATTTATGCACTTTGGTGTCATTCAAAGGAAAATCAAAAAGCAAATGAGAACTTTTATTCTCATGGATACTTTAGAAAATATTGCCAAAGACGCCGAAGAGGAAACCTATACCCTTGCAAAATGGCCCGGGGCATTGTATTATCAATTACAGCCCTACAAGTTCGATGGTAAGAATTTAATTTTATTAATGGGATTTGATGGGCATAACAACCAATCAAACCGCTCCTTCCTCGATGTGCTTTATTTTGAAGATGGGGAACCCCTTTTTGGGTATCCTCTATTTAGAGATGGACAAGACGATCCGAGTGCTTCAAATAGAGTCGTTTTCGAATACCACAAATCTTCTCAAATGGTTTTGCGTTATCAACCTGAAGAAAAAGTAATTGTGATGGACCATCTTGGTCCGGCCTATGAAAAAGTGAGGGGCAATAAAGCCTATTACATTCCAACTGGCGATTATGATGGTTACCCATTAAATGGAAAAACCTTAGTAAAAAAGTCAATGACATCTATGAATTTTGGACAAGATCCAAAACCATTAGACCCAAAAACACTTGCCCTACCGGAAGATTTAACTCCCCCACCTGATGAGCCTTCAGACAACCCTGAAGAAATTAAGCCAACAAAGGAGACTAAAAAATCAGAGTCCAAAACTAGCAAACCAGAAGAAAAAAAGCCCGAGCCTAAAACTGATTCTAAGAAAAAAGAAAAAAAGAAAAAATCAGATGACGACGACGACGATGATGACGACGACGACGACGAGGACAACGATTAATTCCAGTAACTTCGAATCACATTCATTTTAGCTTCAGTTTCTAACCATTCTTTTTGCACTTCACTTCCGCTATTTATGCCACAACCCGCAAAATACAAATGTTGATTTTGGGTAATTTTCGCACAGCGCAAATTCACCAAGAGCAATAATTTATGATTCGTTTTGGGACCAATAAATCCCGTAAATAATTCACGGTTGTGTAATTCATTCTTTAGCAACCATTCTACAGATTCTTTTTGAGGATATCCCCCAACTGCAGGAGTAGGGGAAATAGCGTTAACCAATTTCAACAATTGAGAAGCTTCTAACTTTGCCTTAAACCCACTTTTCAAATGCCTTAGTTTGCCACTTGTTGATTCATTAATCGATGTTGGCTCTATAATTCCTATAGCAAATTGCTCAAGCGTTTCATGTATAAATTTACTTGTAACACTTTGTTCCAATGCCTCTTTTGACGACCACTTATCGTTTTCGTTGACCAAAGTTCCGGCCAAACTCATTGTCTGAACATTATCATTTTCGTAAGAAATCAATGTTTCAGGAGTAGCACCTATCCACAAACCAAACTCAGAAGTATAAACCAATGAAACAAATGCATTCTGATGATTTTCAAGAAGTAATTGAAACCAAGTGACAATTTTTTCAATATCAAAAGTTTCACTTGTTACATCTATTCTACTCGCCACTGCCTTTTCGAAATTTTGAACTTCAATTTCCTTTTGGATTTTTAAAACTTCATTTTCAAATTCATTATACGTAATTGATAAACTTTGAGTTGAATTTAATTGAAATTCAATGTCCCTCAAAAAATCAAATACTTGATTTTCGGCTACTGATTCAATACTTCCGGAAATACACCATATCTCATTTGATTTAGCCCATGGCGAGAGTATAAATCCTTCGGGTAAATTTTGAAATTCTTTAATCTCTGGTAATTTCTCACAACTACCCTTGCAAAAGTAGATCTGATTGTCACTAGCTTCTCTAAATATGGCAAATGAATTATCCATTTAACTTATAGCAATCACAGCCATATTCATCGTTCCTTTACACACCAATTTACCTTCAGATTGATAAATTGACACCTCCCAAACTTGACTTTTTCTACCAATATGAATGGGTGTTGCAATTGCCTCTATCCAATCTCCTTCCTTAACTGGACGAAAATGGTTGCCTGTAATTGATTGTCCCAGGGCAACTTCTTTTTTCCTATCTAAAATTAAATTCGCCGCCATACTTCCCAAGATCTCAACAACTGCCATAGAGGCACCTCCGTTTAACATACGCAAAGGTTGACAATTAGAGGCATTAACTAACATTTTTGCTTTTAATGCATTTTCAGCAATTTCGGTAAAGACCAAACCAATTGCTGTTGACATGGTGTTTTCGCAACGCTTGTTTAATTCGTCAATGCTTATATTTGCAGTATCAAAAATATTGGTCATCATTCATGCAAAATTCACTCACAATGAGCAAAAAAACAATTTATTTAATTCGACATGGTCAAACAGATTTCAATAAACAAGGAATTGTTCAAGGTTCTGGCGTTGATTCTTCTTTAAATAATGAGGGACATGCTCAAGCGAGGAAATTTTACGAAGCCTATCACCACGTAAATTTCGACAAAATATATGTAACCGAACTACAAAGAACCCACCAAACAGTGGCTCCTTTTAGTCAAAAAAATATTCCTATAGAAATTGTACCAGAGTTTAATGAAATAAATTGGGGGATTTTTGAAGGAAAATTGCCAACACCAGAAAATACCAAAATATTTTTGCAAATATTGCAACGGTGGCGCAACGGTGAACTAGATCATTGTATAGAGAATGGCGAAACTCCATTAGAAATGTTTGAACGCCAATCAAAAGGACTACGCCGAATTCTAGAAAACGAATCGGAAGATATTATCTTAATTTGCATGCATGGACGCGCAATGAGAAGTTTCTTGTGTTTACTTACCGGCACTGAATTACAAAATATGGACAATTTCGATCATGCAAATGTCTGTCTTTATAAATTGGAGCAGAAAAACAACCAAGCTTTTGAAATTGTTCTAAGCAATTATTTAGAACATTTAAACGGATAATATGGAGAATATCAATGTAACTATCACAATTATCGATAGAAATGGCGTGGCCCAAACCTATGAGGCACCCACTGACATGAATATGAATTTAATGGAATTTTGCAAAGCTGTTGAACTTCCTATTAAAGGCGAATGCGGGGGGATGGCAATGTGCGCCACCTGCCAAGTTTATGTCGAAAGCAGTACCCAACTTCCTGAGCGTTCAGAATCAGAATTAGATATGTTAGATCAAGCATTTTTTGTACAGGATAATTCACGTTTAGGTTGTCAAATCCACCTTAACCCAAGCATAGAAGGACTTATTGTGAGGTTGGCTCCTGAAATTGATTAATTTTTTTCAAATATTCTTGACTAAATAAAAGATTCGTCGTATATTCGCACTCCTTTTTAGCAAAGCAATGGCAAATCATAAATCCGCAATTAAAAGAATCAGAGCCAATGAGGCTAAGCGTGAGCTCAATAAATATCAGCACAAAACCGCGCGTAACATAATCAAAACTATTCGTAAATCAACTGACAAAGCGGAGGCTTCTTCATTGTTGATTAACGCAATAAGCGCTCTTGATAAATTAGCAAAGAAAAACGTTATTCACAAAAACAAAGCAAGCAACTTGAAATCAAGTTTGCAAAAGCATGTGAATGCATTAGCATAAACTTAAAGTTATTTTTTTTTCATACAAAATAAAGACGGTTTATCCGTCTTTTTTTGTTTTATTCTACTTCAAATTAGACAATTACTTTAGCTTATCAATTTGATAACGGTAATTTTACTCTATACAAGTGGTATTGTATTCCAAACATCAAACCACAACCGTAATTTCTAGAACCGGGTATATACTTAATTACATCTACCAAGCCCGCATCAAACACAAATGACCCCATACAACTAAGATTATCTTTCAAGCGGAATTCAACGTTAAATGACCCATTGGTTCCCCAATCTACTTCATGTACATTCATTGTAAAGTCTCTCGTTGATTGAATATCGCTCAATAATCGTTGTGTTGCATTCATTCTATACGAACCATAAGCACCTATTTGAAATGAATAATGACCATTCCGGAAGTTTCCTAGTGGAATCTTAACAGATATGGGTAACCTCAGATATTGAATATCAATTGAATTTTCATAACTACCCATGTAAGATGAAAAAGGATCTATTGTAATCGGCGATATTTGCAAATACCCTTTTTGCAAATAGGCCAATCCAAATACCATTTGTATTTTATTATTCAATGTTGCTTGATAGGTAAAGGATACATTAGCGCCTGGCTTTAACCCAACAGTTTCCGTCTGTGATAGCAAATTTAGCGCACCTCCTATTTGAATACTTAAACTATTTTGACTAAATAATAGATTGGAGAGACTTAACAATAATATGATGATATAATTTTTCATGTAAATATTTTTTATATTAGAATTGAACAATAGAGTAAGTTAAAAATGGCTCCAACTTTACCAATGAAGTTGGACCCAGACCATGAGCGTTTACTAATGATTCCGGGGAAATTTTACCCAAATCTAACAAAGTATATACATTCAAACGAATGAGAGCTCTGAATGCAGGCTTCGTTTTCAACTCACATTGTTTCATATTTTAACCAAATAAAACTAAGCAAAATTGCTCAAATAATTCGATATTATAAAAAAACAATTTATAAATAACATAAAAAAAGCCATTGAAGAATCAATGGCTTTCAAAATATATTGTGTTAGCTTATTTTACTAATGTACCCACAGACTCGCCATTCATTAATTTAAGCAAGTTTCCTGGAGTATTTATATCAAAAACTACAATGGGTTTATTGTTTTCTTGGCATAAAGTAATTGCCGTTAAGTCCATTACTTGCAATCCCAAATCATATACTTGTTTAAAAGAAATTTCATTGTATTTAACGGCATTTGGATTCTTTTCAGGATCAGAATCGTAAATACCATCTACCCTAGTTCCTTTAATAACCAAATCAGCTTCAATCTCAACAGCGCGCAAAGATGCAGCCGTATCTGTTGTGAAATAAGGATTACCAGTACCAGCACCAAAAATAACTACCCTGCCTTTTTCTAAATGTCGCATTGCCCTGCGGCGGATAAATGGTTCACCAATTTGTTCCATTTTGATTGCCGATAACAAACGGGTTGTCATACCAAACTTCTCGAAAGAACCTTGAATAGCCATGGCATTCATCATTGTAGCCAACATTCCCATATAATCGCCGGTTGCCCTGTCAACAACCCCACCTTGGGCACCTTGCACACCTCTGAATATATTTCCACCACCAATAACAATTGCTACTTCAACACCAGCATCTACAATTGATTTAACTTCTTTTGCGTATTGTTCCAGTACAGAAGGATCAATACCGTATTGTTGATTCCCTAAAAGGGCTTCACCGCTTAATTTGAGTAGGATTCTTTTATATTTCATATTGTTCAGTATTTGCCAAAAAAAATCCCCCGAAATTCGGAGGATTTTTTGAATATTTTAAAATTATTATCCGAGTTGAACTCTTCTAAATTGTTTAATAGTTAAACCAGCTTCAGTGTCTTGCAACATTTTGGCAACAGTTTTGCTACCGTCTTTTACAAACTCTTGATTCAATAGAGTAGAATCTTTGTAAAACTTCTCAAGTTTACCCATTGCAATTTTTTCAATCATTGCTTCAGGCTTACCTTCTTGACGGGCTTGTTCTTTACCAACTTCAAGTTCACGCTCTATTGTAGTAGAATCTACGCCATCACGGTCTACAGCAACTGGATTCATTGCAGCAATTTGCATTGCAGCATCTTTACCAGCAACCATATTAGAATCAGAAGGAGCATTGTTCATTTCAACCAACACACCCATACGATTTGCACCGTGAATGTAGGCTACAACATTTGAACCTTCAATTAACTCGTATTTAACTACATCGATTTTTTCGCCAATTTTAGCAACTTCATCAAGCAAACGCGCTTCGATAGTAGCATTACCCATTGGAAGGGCTTTCAATGCATCTAAAGTAGCAGGTTTGTTATTCAAAGCAATTTCAGCAACTTCTTTTGCAAAAGCTACGAAGTTTTCGTTTTTACCAACGAAATCAGTTTCGCAACTCAATACAATAATTACACCGGTAGTTGAATCAGCAGAAGTCAATGAAATCACTGCACCTTCTGTTGCATCTCTATCGGCACGTTTTGCTGCAATTTTTGCGCCTTTTTTACGTAAAAAGTCAATTGCACTTTCAAAATCGCCACCTGTTTCAGTCAAAGCAGCTTTACAATCCATCAGACCTGCACCAGTTACTTGGCGCAATTTGTTAACTTCTGAAGCGGTTATAGTTGTCATATTCTGTTATAAATATTAGATTAAATTATGCTTCAGCAACAACCTCTTTAGGAACTTCTACTTTATTTTCTTCTTCAGATTTCTCACGTTTGCGTTCAGCAGTACCTTCTAGGATTGCATTCGCCAATTCAGAAGCAATCAATTGAATACTTTTAGAAGCATCATCATTACCTGGAATTGCGTAATCAACTTTAGTAGGATCAGAGTTTGTATCAACCAACCCGAAAGTAGGAATATTCAAACGAACTGCTTCAGAAACTGCAAGATGTTCTCTTTTCACGTCAACCAAGAAAATAGCACCAGGAAGTTTGGTCATATCTTCGATACCACCTAGCATTCTAGCCAATTTAATTTTTTCACGATCAAGCATCAAGCGCTCTTTTTTATTGATACGTTCGAAAGTACCATCGTTCGCCATTCTGTCGATTATTTGCATTCTTTTAATGCTTTTACGAACAGTTTGGAAGTTAGTAAGCATACCGCCTAACCAACGTTCAGTAACGTAAGGCATTCCTGCACGCTGAGCTTCTTGCATCACGATTTCTTTTGCTTGTTTCTTAGTTGCCACAAATAATATGCGACGACCAGATTTAGCAATATTTTTAATCGCTGCTTTAGATTCTTCTAATCTTGCCTCTGTTTTTTTAAGATCGATGATGTGAATACCATTCTGTTCCATAAAAATATACGGAGCCATTCTAGGATTCCATTTGCGGGTAAGGTGACCGAAATGTACACCAGCATCGAGCAAATCTTGTTGAGTATAAGCCATTTTGTAATTAACGTTTTGAGAATTGGAAACGCTTACGCGCTTTCTTCTGACCACTTTTCTTGCGTTCTACAACACGAGAGTCACGTGTCATAAAGCCCGCATGTCGTAATACAGGTTTAAATTCAGCATCAATCTCTACCAAGGCTTTAGAAATACCTAAACGAATAGCTTCCGCTTGTCCGCTGATACCTCCTCCACGAACATTTACCATCACGTCATACTTGTTGTCGTTTGAGGTAAGTGCAAATGGCGCTTGTACAGATGTTTGATGCCATGCCAATGGAAAATAAATATCCAAAGCTTTATTATTAACAGTAATTTGCCCGCTTCCCTCCTTGAGGTAGACTCTCGCCACTGCGGCTTTTCTTCTGCCTGAGTTGTTTATCATAATTCTCAGTTATCGAATTTTAAATCTTTTGGTTGTTGTGCTTCGTGTGGATGAGTAGTTCCTTCATAAACAAATAAGTTATGAAATAACTTTCTTCCTAAACGATTTTTAGGCAACATGCCTTTAATCGCCATTTCGATTAATTTTTCCGGTCTAACGTTTTTAGCAAGGGTGCTACGTTGTCCTCCTGGATATCCAGTATGGCGCAAGTATTCCTTGTTCTCCATTTTTTGTCCGGTTAATACTACCTTCTCCGCATTGATAACAATAACATTGTCACCACAATCTACGTGAGGGGTAAAACTTGGCTTGTTCTTGCCACGAATGATCATTGCAATCTGAGACGACATACGTCCCAAAGTTTGACCGTCAGCATCTACAACATACCAGCACTTAGTGGCTGTTGCTTTATTTGCTGAAATTGTTTTATATGTACTCAGTGGGTTCACTTTACGTAACGCTTAATTCTTATTTGGGGTTGCAAAAATAGTAATTTTTTTCTTGGATTACAAGATATCCACAAACTTTTTTTATGAGATATTAAATTAGACACTAAAAATTAGTTTTTTAGACCCCTTTTTAGCAAACAACAAATTGACTACCACTCATCTTCTTCGGGGCGGTATGGTTCACGCAATGCATAAGTAATTGCTGTAACCATGTCCTTGACCTCTCTATCTGATGCCAAAAGGAACTTATCCGTTGCCTCATATCCACGTTTTACACGCATATAATACTCGTGGTAAGTTTTGGTTGGATTACCTACCAAGCCTTCCCCAGTTTGTAAATGAAAAAAGTTTCCAAATTGATATTTGAATCGAGAATCTTGAAATCTTAAACACAATTTGTATTCCATCATTCCCTTTGCCGCTTTGTTATATCTTCCATTAATTACAACCATTGGCAAAGTTACTTTTATGGTTATATGATGTCCAATCTTTTCATCCAATATCATTTTTTTCAAAACAGACTTGCCGTACTTTTTTGATAAATATTTTTTAGCTCTCCAATACAATGAATCAGCAGTACACAATTGACAATCTTCATTCTCTACAACACCTTCGTAAAAAATGATTTCACGCATGGTATCGTATGGCGGCACAAAACGTACGTATGGAATTTTTTTAAGTGCTGAGCTATCAATCTTAGCGGTATCTACCGAACCACCCATATCCCACTGCGCACCTAGATCGCCTCCAATTACAAATAATAATCCTATAACAAAAACCTTGAAATACTGACTCAAGCCTTTCTTCTCTTTATCTATGAAATTGTTCAATTTTATCCTTATTTTTATTTTAAAAAGTGCGAATATAATTCTCACTGGCATTTTTTGCATAAATCTTTTGCAAATAACTTAACGAGTGTCCTAAATATACTGCGCTTGACATTGTAAAACGTAAAAAAATCGATTTTATTGTAATGGAGCTCTAAATCTTCCTTTACTAAATATTCTACCTGCAGGTTTTCCCTTTCTCATTTCCCTTTGAACCTCATCAGGAAGATGTATTGTTTCCTTGCACCTATCGCTACAGCACAATTCATATGCTGACGCACATTCCTCACACTGAATAAATAACAAATGACAACCAACATTGGCACAGTTAATATGAACATCTGCAGGCTTGCCACACTGATGGCAAGTAGAAATTACATCTTCGCTAACGCGTTCATGCAAACGTTGATCAAATACAAAATTCACACCCTTAAATTTATTTTCTAATTCCTCAGAACGCACTTGATTCACATAATTAATAATGCCACCTTTTAAATGATACACTTCATTGAATCCGTTATGTTTCATCCAAGCGCTCGCTTTTTCGCATCGAATTCCTCCGGTGCAATACATCAATATTGTTTTGTCTTTGTTGTTATTGTATTCATCAATAACCAATTTTAACTCTTCCCTGAAAGTATCGGCATCAGGACAACTAGCGCCTTCAAACCTTCCCACTTCGCTCTCATAATGATTGCGCATGTCAATCACAACCGCATTGGGGTCATTTAGCTTTTCATTCCAACCATTGGCCTCTAAATATCTACCCGTATTACTCGGATTAAACGTAGGGTCTTCAATTCCATCTGCAACTATTTTAGATCTTACTTTAATATCCAATTTAATGAAGGACTTTTGACGTTCTTCAATTGCAACATTCAAGCGGACATTATTTAAAAAATCTACAGTATAAAGGTTCTCTTTAAATCCCTCAAAATAAACAGAGGGAAGCGCAACCTGTGCATTTATTCCTTCATTGGCAACATAAACCCGACCAACCACTTCAAATGGCTGTAAGTTTACATAGAGTTGATTCCTGAAATCTGTAGGATTTTCAATTGAATGATAACAATAGAAGGAGACGGTAGTATAAGGACGCTCATCTGCATCCATTTTACGTTTTAACTCCTCCCTACTAACAATGTTTCGCAATAACATGGTGGGGATGTTTGAGTTTAGATTTTACTCCACAAAGATAATAAAAAACAGAAAAATAATTAAACAAAAAAGGAGCCCTATAAAGGACTCCTCTTCTGATATTTAATTTAGTTTAGTTGTTTAAAATTAGTGACGAACAACCATTTTGGTGTTCAAGTTTTTAGAACCAGATTGAACTGATACCATGTACATTCCTTCGCTAAGGTTAGCAACACTAATTTGTGCATTACCGTTAACCAAAGAACCGTTATAAACGATTTGACCTTGAGCATTTGTTACAGTTACATTTGCTTTTTCAGAAGCCAAAGCACCTACGTTGATATTGAACATGTCATTTGCAGGGTTAGGATACAAGTTGATACCTTGCTCAATTGCTTCAACACTAGTCAAAGCTATTGGGAAAGTTTCAGATTGCAATACCTCTTTGGTAGTAGCATCTTGTACAAATACAACTACAGACAAATCATCCCAAGTTTCAATACTGTTTTCAGTACTATTATTTATATGTTGAGCTGTAGAACCATCTAAAGGCAAACGATAATTTCCATTAAATGTAAAGTTCAAAGATTTAGAAACTGAAGTACTTTTTGTCATCGGACTCAAAACCATACCAGTGCTTGATGGCATGATCTTCTTCGTAACATCTTCAAATTCTTTTTCACCGTTAGATTTCTTGTTAAAGAAAGTAGTACCTTCTGTAATTACCGCAAACAATTTCAAATTATTTGAAGCAAAGTTCACCAAAGGATTTAATGTAATATCGGCAGTAACTTTATTTTTCCACGTCAAGCTAACCGCACCTGTAATTTCTAAGAAAGAAGGCTTTGCATTGAATTGATCATATAAAGCACTTGTAAATGAAGATGCGTTGCCATCCCATCCACCATCAACTTCCATTCTAGGAACAGAGTTAATTCCATAAAATGAAACTCTATCACGTACTTCTTGTGTGCAATAAGGATCACCAGTACCAGGCCAGTTTACTTGATATTTGATTGTAGAGTGTTGTGTAAGACCATTAGTTACTTTTAAGTAGTTAGCATTTCCTGCTACACAAGGTCCACAAGTAGAAGAAGTAAATATTTCATTCAAAATTTTACGAGGAGCAAATTTATCTACAACATTTAATACGAATGTAGTAGTATCATTCTTTAAATTTTCATCAGCAACACCATTCAAATTTGAAGCCCAAATTTTCAAAGTATAAATACCAACAGCAGAAGGCGTCCATTTAACTGGAGAGCTTAATTCTTGAGTACCAAAAGTAGAAATACCAACTGAGGAAGCAGCACCGGTTTCAACAGCACCACCATTTACTGAATAATTTACATCAGCAGAAGTAATTTTATCAGTACCATTGTTAAAGAAAGTTGCTTTGCAAGTAAATGGAGCTTGATTCAACATCAAAAATGGGGTCATGGTTACTTTTACACCTGACAAATCTTTTGCAGGTTGGTTACCAGGTAAAAATTGGTAATAACTGTTATCAGCAGCTGTGAAAATATTTGCAGTAATTTGTTGCGCAGCTACGTTTGGAGAACCAACTACATTGTATGCAGTAGTGCTATTAACCTGAATACCCAATGACATTTTTACATTGTTAGTACAAAGATTACCTGCGTTCACGCACAAGGTTTTCATATCTACTATATAAATATTATTGGTTGTTTCTTCCAATACTATTGCCCAATAAGTCCAACCAGAATTGATATTCGCTTCACTAAAGAAGTTAAACCAAATCCAATGTTGGCGTTTGCCTGTAGTACCATATGTTTTAGACATTACGGCACTTTGGTAGGTAGTAGTTCCACTTACAAGGCTTTGAGGTTTAATACCCAATACACAAACTGAATTGTCAGGAATTTGCGCAGAAGGCAAAGTGATATTAGAAAATGCAGTAGGAATTACGCTTGGAGTTCCTGCATCAAAAGAAATAGATCCAAAGTTACTTGGGGTATATTTTGTTACAGAAGTACCGTTAAATTTAAATGCAAATGGTATACTTTTTTCAGAGCTATATTCGGGAGTTGCAGTTGCATCGCCATTCCAAATATTTGTCCAACCTACATTTGCAGCTGCAGGGTATGGGTTTTCACCATCGGGATTAACACCACCTGGATTTTGCCCAGCGTTCAAAAAGGGGATATTGTAGTATTGTGCATTAGCAACTTCGCTCGCACAAAACAATCCCACCAATAGTAATAATTTTCTCATAGTTGTCGTTTCTTAAAACACAAATGTAACAAAATTTTACATTTAGTTAAAAAAAATTATTACAAGGTAATTAAATGGTTATCGGCGTATTCATCTACTATCTTGTTTAGTATAGATTGGATTTCCAAAATATCTTCACTTTGAACCAATTTCATACGAAATTCTTTAAAATGCGACAATCCCCTAAAATAATTGGCATAATGCCTCCTCATTTCAACTATTCCAACGCGTTCACCTTTCCATTGAATCGACTTTTCAAAGTGTGTGGTACAAGCATTTACCCTTTCTTGCATGGTGGGTCCATCCAAAAGTTCACCCGTATTTAGGTAATGTTTGATTTCTCTAAAAATCCAAGGATGGCCAATACTCGCTCTGCCAATCATGATGCCATCTACACCGTACCTGTTTTTATATTCAAGGGCTTTTTCGGGGGAATCAATATCGCCATTGCCAAAAATAGGGATGTGCATTCTGGGGTTATTCTTTACTTCGGCAATTAAAGACCAATCCGCTTCACCTTTATATAATTGCACCCTGGTTCTTCCATGAATGGTTAGGGCTTTGATACCAACATCTTGCAACCTTTCTGCAACGTCTAAAATATTCTTTGTGCTATCATCCCAGCCCAACCTGGTTTTTACCGTTACAGGCAAATGGGTGCATTCAACGATGGCCTTTGTCATTGCCATCATTTTGGGTGGATTGGTTAATATACCGGCGCCAGCACCTTTACAGGCTACTTTTTTAACTGGACAACCGTAATTTATATCAATTAAATCTGGATTAACTTTGGTTGCTATTTTAGCTGCTTCAACCATTGAATCAATCTCAGAACCAAAAATTTGAATCCCTATTGGACGTTCATATTCAAAAATGTCCAATTTTTGGACACTTTTTGCCGCATCTCTAATGAGTCCCTCACTACTAATAAACTCAGTGTACATAAGGTCTGCGCCGTTTTCTTTGCATACAAAACGAAAGGGAGGATCACTCACGTCTTCCATGGGTGCCAACAATAATGGAAAATCTCCTAGCGCTATGTCACCAATTTTTACCAAATTTGTGCAAATTTAATATCTTATGACAAGCAGAACTGATTTATTCTCGAAAAACATTTTTTTGAATCTTTGGGGATTGGCAATATTGCTTATTCTCATTATTCTTTTTCAGCTTGTTGGATACTTTATTTCCATTTATTTCTTGAAAATTTTTTACCATATTTCAATATCAGATGTAAAATCCCTCATGAACCATCCCGATGGCTCAGCATTGGGGGTAAACATAGGTAGATGGTCGAATTTTATCCAATTTTCTTTTTACATGGGTATCCCTGCCTTAATTTTCACATTTATTAATGGCAGCAAAATTGGCGATTTTACTCAGTTCAAAACGAAGCCAAATGGCAAAAAAATAACCTTGGCAATCATTACAGGAATAACCGCATTGCCAGTTGTGAATGTGATTACAACACTTACACAACAATTTCCTTGGCCAACTAGCTTTCGCTACATTGCCCAAAAACTAGAATTTACAAGAAGTAGCATTTTCGAAAATATGCTTGATATGCACTCATTGAACGAACTTTTGATTTGTATTTTTATCTTGGCATTTTTACCGGCATTGCTCGAAGAATATGTTTTTAGAGGACTCGTTCTAAAAATTGGATTGACTCAGTTTTCTAAAGCAAAGAGAGCGCTGTTTTTTCAGGCTTTCATTTTCACCATATTACATTTATCGCTCTACGAATTCTTAGGAATATTTATGATGGGCAGTGTATTGGGAATTATTGCATACCGCAACAATAGTTTGTGGTATAATGCCATTACCCATTTTACATTTAATGCAGTTACAGTAATTTTGCATTATGCTTTGCTTAACAATTTTGAAAAAACAGGCGTTATGGGAAATCCAGAATCGTATTTAAACAATTTCTTTGTTGCCATTCCGGCTTCACTTATATTTGGATTCACTTTTTATCAATTAACTAAAAAAGACAATGAATAATTTTTGGACAAGAATTATAACCGGCATATTTATGATTGCCGCAGTTATTTTACTCATCAATCAGGGGCAAATTGGCATAACCATTTTGGCAATCATCATCGGTTTAGGCAGCCACTATGAATGGTTAAAATTGAAAGGCAAGTTATCAAAGTCAAATTTAGCAATTAGCATTTTCTATTTTTTAATCATCCTATTTTTCAAACAAATTAATGATTCAGACCTTCAAAATTTGTTCAGAAGCATGAGCATTTTGATAATTGTTGTACTTGGAGCGAATTATACCAAACGAGAAAATAAAATTTTCAATTTCGATTTAATTCTGAACCATATTTACATATCTGTTCCTTTATTGTTATTTACATTAACTCCTTATACAAAAAATATTTACAACCATTACAATGCTATGTTGCCTATCATGCTCATGGTTTTGGTTTGGTCGTCGGATTCTTGGGCCTATGTTTCAGGAAAACTTTTTGGAAAACACAAACTTGCTCCGAGTATCTCTCCTGGAAAAACGTGGGAAGGATTGATTGGTGGAACTATTTTAACGGGTCTTACAGGTTACTTTTTTGTGAAATATCTTTTGGAACCGGGTGGAGGTTTTATTGGTACCGACGGTGCCCATAATTTCACTTTAATTAAAGGCCTAATTTTGGGAATTGCCATCTCTATATTTGGAACAATGGGTGATCTTTTCGAAAGTTCCCTCAAAAGAAAAGCCGATGTCAAAGACAGTGGAAACATACTTCCAGGACATGGTGGAATGTTAGACCGGTTCGATGCTTTCTTATTCGCTGCTGTAGTGTTTACTATCGTTTCGCGAATTCCTTAAAATTCATTGTGCCAAACACTTTTTTTTAGGTAAATTTGCGTTCATATTGAATTATGAGCGCACCTGATACATCTTACCTAATGAATGCCGATCCTACGGCTATCGACAATTTGTATAGCCAATATCAAAACGACAAAGAAAGCGTTGATTTTGGTTGGAGAAAATTTTTTGAAGGATTTGATTTAGGAGCTCAAAAACAACCTACAGGCGGAGCAATTAGCGATGATGCAATGAAAGAGATTCACGTTTTGAATCTTATTCATGGCTACAGAAGCATGGGCCATTTGTTTAGCAAAACCAACCCACTTCGTCAACGCCGTCAATATTCCCCTAATTTGGATATTGAAAACTATGGCTTAGAAAAAGGCGATCTAGAAAAAACTTTTAACGCAGGTGCTGAAGTAGGATTAGGAGCAGCCAAATTGAAAGACATCATTGCAAAACTTGATAAAACCTATTGCCACAGCATTGGTTGCGAGTTTGCTTACATCCGCGATACAAAACGTCGTAAATGGCTACAAGATCGTTTCGAAGGAACTCAAAATATACCTAATTTAACCATTGATGAAAAACGTCATTTTCTTGACAAAGTAAATCAAGCTACTGTATTTGAAAATTTCCTTCACAAAAAATTTATTGGACAGAAACGCTTTTCTCTTGAGGGACTTGAAGCGTTGATTCCTGCTTTAGATGCAGTAATTCAATATGGTGCAGGTCTTGGTTTAGAAGAGTTTGTTTTGGGAATGGCTCACCGTGGTCGCTTGAACGTACTTGCCAATATTTTTAACAAAACTTACAGCCAAATATTCTCTGAATTTGAAGGTAAAGTTTTCCAAGGTGGAGATTTTGACGATTTTGAAGGAGATGTGAAATACCATTTAGGTTATAGTGTTGACGTAGATACTGCCGCTGGCAAAAAAGTACATTTGCGTTTGGCCGACAATCCAAGTCACCTAGAAGCTGTTAACCCGGTTGTAAAAGGATTGGTTAAAGCAAAATTAGACCACAAATACAATGGCGACGTTGAAAAAATATGCCCAATTTTAATCCATGGTGATGCTGCACTTGCAGGACAAGGCATTGGATTGGAAATAGTTCAAATGAGTGGCTTGGATGCATATTACGTAGGTGGAACCATTCACATAGCAACCAACAACCAAATCGGATTTACAACCAATTACCTCGATGCAAGAACTTCAACCTATTGCACCGATGTTGCCAAAATCACCCTTTCTCCAGTTTTACACGTAAATGCCGACGATTTAGAAGCGGTTGTTCATGCCGTGAAACTCGCAATGGCTTACCGTTTAGAATTCAAATCAGATATTTTCATTGACCTATTGGGTTACAGAAAATATGGACATAATGAAGGTGATGAACCTCGTTTCACCCAGCCTGAAATGTATAAGTTAATTGACAAACACCCGAATCCAAGAGAAATATACAAACAACAACTTCTTGAGCGTGGTGAAATCGATGCTGAGTTGGCTGTAGAAATGGAAAAGAAATTTCAAGAGCTCCTTCAAGAAAAATTTGAAGAAGCAAAAGGCGATTTCAAACCAACACCAATTCCAATAAAAAATACTTGGGAAGGATTCAAACACTCCGACAAAAAAGACATTCAACTAGTTGCTAATACCAAGGTTGACTTGAACACTTTGAAAGAAGTTGGAACCAAAATTTCTACCATCCCTGAAACCAATCAACCAATTAAAAAGGTTCAGAACCTGTTTGCAGACCGCAAAAAGATGATAGATAATGGTACCATTGATTGGGCAATGGGCGAATTGTTGGCTTACGCTACTTTATTGAATGAGGGACATCCTGTACGTCTTGTAGGGCAAGATGTAGAGCGTGGAACTTTCAGTCACCGCCATGCAGTTATCAAACAAGAAATTGGCGAAGCAGAATACACTCCATTAAATAATATTTCTGACAAACAAGCCAAATTCAGTGTTTACAATTCTTTGTTAAGTGAATATGCTGCACTTGGTTTTGAATATGGATATAGCACAACTACTCCAAATGGATTGACATTATGGGAAGCCCAATTTGGTGATTTCTCTAATGGTGCTCAAATTATCATTGATCAGTTTATTGCTTCTGCTGAAGCAAAATGGAATAAATTCAGTGGAATTACAATGCTGTTGCCACATGGTAACGAAGGACAAGGTCCAGAACATAGTTCTGCGCGTCCTGAGCGTTACTTGCAGTTGTGTGCAGGAACAAACATGCAAGTTCTGAATTGCTCAACTCCTGGAAACTATTTCCATGCTTTGCGCCGTCAATTAAAGCGCGATTTCACAATGCCTTTAATTGTGATGACACCAAAGAGTCTTTTGCGTCATCCTAAATGTGTTAGCTCAATTGATGAATTGTCAAACGGCCATTTCCAAGAATTAATTGATGATCAAAACGGTAATGACACCAAAAAGTTTATTGCGTCACCCTAAATGCGTAAGTACTATAGATGAATTGGCAACTGGAAATTTCCAAGAATTAATCGACGATAACAACGTTGCTAACAAGGTTCGCAAAGTACTTTTCTGCACAGGCAAAATCTATTATGAATTACTGGCTGAAAAAGAAGCGAAAAACGCTACTGACATTGCCATCGTTAGAATTGAACAATTGTATCCATTACCGGAATGGAAATTAGACGAAATCTTTGCCAAATACGAAGGCGCAGAATTCTGTTGGGTACAAGAAGAATCTAAAAACCAAGGCACTTGGTTGCATTTGCATCGTTACGACTTCCCTGTTAAATTAACTTACATTGGTCGCAGAAGCAGTGCAAGTCCTGCTACTGGTTTCAAAAAAGTACACGACGCCGAACAAGCTGAAATTCTTGCAAAATCTTTCGAATAGGGCGAATGCAATTCGCCTCAACGGCCCAACGACCCAACGCACCAAAGGGGAATTTAAAAACTTATTAAATATTACCAATATTGGTAATGTTTTTCTAAAATCTTTATTCCATTTTGGGTTGTAATCACCACTACAGGGCGATTTTTTGAATCAAACTGATAAGAATATTCATTGGTATTGATTGACCCTCTCGTTTTCACCACTTCCTTTTGAATCAAATGATACGATCGATCTTTTTGAAACTGAAAGAAGCCTAAATTGCGATTGTCTGCAGTATTTGTATACGAAACATCAACGATTAATTCATTCGCAGGATATTCATAATGGATTAAATTAGGACCTTCCCAGCTTCCAAAATAATTCAAACTTGAATCTGTTATTGTCCTAGCGTAATCTTTGATTTTATGTCCCTCCGAATTGTACACATAGGAATTCGATTGCAACATCACTCTATTACTGTCTAAGATATATCTTGCTGTTACCGCCCCAACGTTGTTCAAAATATGCACCATATCATAATTCAGTGCATTTGTAGAATGTTTCTTCTGCGAAATAACAACTTTACCGATTTGGGAATAATCTAATTCCAACAGTAAATCTTCTTTAACACTCAATTGGGAAACCAATCGATCTTGATTGTCAAACGTAAGTCTAAAAATCATTGAATCCACAATTTTGCCACCTTCGTAGATATAGGTTTTCGATTCATTCACAGGGTATAATGTTACTGGAGTATATGTAACAGGATTATTTTTCTTTTCCTCGCAAGAAGTGATCAAAAAACCTCCCGAAAGCAAAAATATCCAAAATAACTTCAGAATAAATTTCATATAATTAGGACTTCAATATATACAACGCCACATTTTCAACGTGGTGGGTATGCGGAAACATATCTACAGGTTGAATTTTCACCAAATCGTATTTTTCACTGAGCAACTTACTATCGCGGGCTTGCGTAGCTGGGTTACAACTTACATACACAATTTTATTAGGTTCTGCTTCTAGCAACCTAGCAACAACACTTGGGTGCATGCCATCCCTTGGAGGATCAGTAATCACCACATCGGGTTTGCCATGTTCTAAAATAAATTCCTCAGTTAAAATGTCCTTCATGTCTCCTGCAAAAAAGACACAATTTTCAACCCCATTCATTTTGGCATTTTCTTTTGCATCAATAATTGCTTCTTCTACATACTCAATACCCACAACTTTCGATGCCTTATCTGCAACATAAATCGCTATACTGCCAGTACCGGTGTATAAATCATATACCAATTCAGAGCCTGTTAATCCCGCAAAATCTTTGGTAATGTCATACAACACTTCCGCTTGTTCGCTGTTGGTTTGGAAAAAACTCTGTGCTTGAATTTTGTAGGTTTTATTTCCTAAGGTTTCAGTCAAATATGGAACACCATCAAATAATTGAACTTCCAAACCATGCAAAGTATCATTTCGTTTTTCATTAATTACATACATCAATGAAACTACGTTATCAAATGAATTTTTAACATAGTTCATTAGTTTTTGAATGGCATCTTGATCATTTTGATGGAAAGACAATACTATCATCCACTCCCCTTTTCTATTGCAACGCACCAACAGGTTACGCATTAAGCCTTCTTGGGTAATCAAATCGAAGAATGTAATTTGATTCTCAAGGCAAAAAGCATGAATACCACGCTGAATTTCATTTACAAATTCAGGCATCAAATGACAGTAGTCAATATCTAAAACCTTATCGAATCTACCGGGAATATGAAATCCCAAAGCTTTGGGTTTGTCGCTTTCAGATTGCTCTAATTTATTAAATGTGGTAACCCAGGCTTTATCACTAAAGGTTAAATCAAGTTTATTTCTATAAGCTGTGGTTTTTGAACTTCCAATGATTGACATAACCTCAAAACCAGAAATTCCGCCAATGCGCTCTAAGTTATCAATCACTTGTTGCTGTTTAAACTCAAGTTGATCGGCATAACTTAAGTGCTGCCATTTACAACCACCACAAACGGTAAAATGCGAACAGAATGGTTCAATTCTTTTCTCTGATTTTTTATGAAACTTTAGAATTTTACCTTCTTGAAAACTCTTCTTTTTTACAATCACCTGAACATCAACCACATCGCCAGGGGCGGCAAATTTCACAAATACGACTTGATTTTCGGTTCTACCGATACAATGTCCCTCAGCAACTGCTGCGGTTATTTCAAGTTGATCAATCAGCTTGAATTTTGCATTTCTTCTGCCCATTAATTTTTCATTTTAACTGCAGACGACAATAACTTTAAAAAGTCTGCAGGTGGCAAATAACCAGCTTGATTATCGCGCTTATCGTCTTTATCAGGGTTGAACCAAAAGTAAGTGGTAGGGTAACCACCTGATTCGCCATAACCTAGCCATAGCAACAAAGTTCTACCATCCATTTTCCTGTCGCCAAATTGATATGTTTTTTCAATTTCAGGATTAAATTTTACACAAACAAAATTCTTGTTTAGGTCGGCAATAACATCGGTATTCTTATAGGTTTCACGGTCCATTACTTTGCACCATCCACACCATTCAGTATAGGCATCAACCAATAAAATTTTCTTTTCCTTTACTGCTTTTTTATATCCTTCTTCAAAACCAAACCATTTTAATTCATTGTTTGGCAACTCTTTGGCAACTGGAACTTTATCCGTTGAAGTAGTTGCGGCAACCTCAGTTTTTTTCTTTTGAGGGACAGTTTTACGTTTTGCCTTTTGAGCAATTAATCCATTACAAAGAAGCACTAGGGCCGCAATGAAAGTTATATTTCTAATTTTTAACATTTTAATATTTCAATTTTGTTTTAAAACTAATATCTAAGGCTTTTACACTGTGTGTTAAATAGCCCAAACTAATATAAGTAACGCCAGATTCAGCGTATTCTTTTATGTTACTTAAAGTAATTCCACCTGAAGCTTCTGTTTCACATTGACCTGCAATGATTTTAACCGCTTCAACACATAAAGATGGAGTAAAATTATCAAGCATAATTCGATCAACACCAACAGCTAAGGCTTCATTTACTTCATCTAAATTTCGGGTTTCAACCTCTATCTTTAAATCTAACTGATTATCAGCTAAATACTTTTTTGTTTTATTTACTGCGGTTGTAATGCCTCCGGAAGAATCAATATGATTGTCTTTCAGCATGATCATGTCGTACAAACCAATTCTATGGTTATATCCACCACCCATTGTTACGGCCCATTTTTCAAGCATTCTTAATCCTGGAGTTGTTTTTCTGGTATCAAGCAATTTTACAGAAGTATTCTTCACCAAATCAACCACCACCCTAGTTTGGGTAGCAATACCCGATAAGCGTTGTAATAAATTCAACATGAGTCGTTCTCCTTTCAAAAGAGATTGGGCATTTCCAATAGCTGTGGCCAAAATACTTCCTTTTTCATAATAGACACCGTCTGAGGACAAAACGTTTATTTGAACGCCAGGATCAATAACATTAAAAATGATTTTAGCCAATTCAAGCCCAGCGACAACCCCTGTTTCTTTGAGAATTAAGTTTGATTCGGCTGTTGCATTCTTATCAATTGAAGCGAGCGATGAATAATCACCGGTACCTACGTCTTCTATCAACCATTGTGATATTTGATTTTTAAGAAAGTCAGAGTTAAAATCAATCATAGTATAAACAATAAACTTCAAAAGTAACCCTAAAACGTCAATGATAGAGAATTAGAGCCCACATTTCGACGAATGTATAAGAAAATGGATTTGCATAAAAAAAGGGATAATGGCGAACCATTATCCCTCAAAAATAAAAAAATAAATTATTGTTTTACAATATTTTGAGCAGCAGTAAGCCCATTGCTTGAGCGGATTAACAACAAATAGTTTCCATTTGACCAATTTTTCGAATCGAGTTTCAATGTTTTACTTGAAGTGGTGGTTTCAAAAACTGTTCTTTCATAAAAGTCTAGAACATAAACATCTACTTGTTGGCCATTAAACGCAGACATATCAACGTTGAAATCTTGGGTTGATGGATTTGGATAAACATTCACATTCAATGTTTTTGTTGATTTCACTGAAGACGATGGTTTGGTTTCACCACAGTATCCACCTTTGATATAAGTCATGTTGCTAAAATCTATAAAACAAGCCCAATCAGGATTATCTATGAAAGGATTTCTATTATTTTGAACGCTACTTTGGGCAATATATTCCATTCGGGCAATTTCCCAATTCGTTGGAGGGTATTTCTTATTCCAACGTTTAAGAACATTTTGATCTTGATTCATGCCAAGGAATTGTTTATCGGTTGGAATTGTAAATGCCTTACCTGGTCTGTTATAGGTTGCACAGACATAAAAATTAGCTCGGGCAACTGTTCCTTTGGCAAAATCGCGTGGTTCATAAGCAAATTCACCAGCGCTATCGGTACCAAATTTACCAGCATAAAAGTTGGTAGACACTGTTTTTAAATTATTCAAAGGATAATTACTTCTTACAGCATTGACTTTATTTTGATTCACGGGGAACAAAATATGTAAATCACTATAGTTAAAACTATCTTGACTACTTTCTCCCATCCAACTAGATGGATAGCTATGCTCGCGAGACATTGTGTCGAATTTAAAAGGAGGGGTATATTTATACTGGTAACCAGAATAGAAACAGTTCAAAATTTGTTTGCCCTCTGTAGTATCTCTTGCTTCAAAATTGTTGATAATATAAGAAGCAAAGTTTGAATAGTAAATTTGACGGTGCGGACGCACAATTGCTTTTAATTTTGCCACCAACATTGTATCCGCGGATGTTAATGAACCGTAATAAGAACCAGCAAGTAGTCCAGGAGTTGTAACGCTTTGTTCTAATGGAGCAACAGTTAAATAATTTGTAAAGGTGCCATAGCCGTTGAAACCAAATACGCGAACTACATAATTAGTATTGGCAACAATGTTATCAAAATCGATATTCATATTATTTCCACCAACATAAATCACCCGAGAATTCCCAATATATTGACCACGTTGATATTGAACACCATCAACTGGCAAATCTGTTGAACTTCCTTTTGAACAAACAACCAAATAAGATTCCGTTCCAACGGCAACTGTAAATTTGCCATTCATTCTCCAAGGGTTGACAGTTATATCCAACGCTTTGGGTTGTAATGTTGGCTCGGAAGCAAATTTACCTTTGATTGTAGATAATGTTACAGAAAAAGGATTGTTCAATGTATCATTCGAAGTAATAACAAGGGTTACGTTATAGGTTCCTTGAATAGTAGCTTTTAATTTCACTTGAATTACCGTTGAATCTCCTGCTGAAATTTTCATTTGTGCCGCATTCACCAATTGAAAATATGTACTTTGATTACCGGATAATTGAATGTTACTAATATTCAATTCTGCAGCTTTACTATTATTTAAAACCTTAAGTGGAATAAGTGTATCATTTCCAGTTTTAACAGTTGCGTTGTGAATCAACTTTTTACCTATATAAGATACTTGTAATTCAGGGGCATCTCCAGCAGTTGCAGGTTTAATGGTCACATCATCAAGAGCCAAATTAAAACCAGATATTTTAGATTTGTAGTAAAATCGAATATATCTAGAAGATGGTTTTACACGAATGGTATACATTTTTGTAGATACACCCAAATCGTTTAAATGGTCTTTAACTGTTGACCATGAAGTTCCATCAGTACTTTCATCTACAGATACATTTCCTGACCATGTAGTTACACCGGCAGCAGCTGTTCCACTCATCCAATAAGTAATAGTGTCGGCTTTCCCTGACCAAAAGGCCAAAGCATACTCCCCAGTTAAATCAAAACGAAGCGCATTTGGAGCACTTTTTACGAATGCGGCAGTTGAATAAGTAAAGTTTCCAGTAGCTCCTTGACTTAATGTCCAACCAGTTGGGGGATTTAAGTTAGAGTTGCAATCAAAATACATTGGTAATGTACCCTGAGCTTTTAACCCAAAACTAACAGTAAGGGTTAAAATTGCGATGATATATTTTTTCATTTTTATAATTTTAAAAAGTTAATCGTATTCCAGTGGTATATCTTAAACCTTGCGATAAGAAAACTTCCAAATTTTTTGGATTAAAAATTGGAGCCGGATTATCATTTGCGCCAAGAGACCGATGCTGTGCATCACTAATATAAATGTTGTTCGTAATGTTATTAATCATACCATAAATATTTAAATTCAACTGATTTGGAAGGGTTATTTTGTAACCTAAATTTAAATTCATATACCAATAATCTGGCAAATTAAATGACTCTTTTCCAGCAAAAGCACCGGTAAGGGCGGTTGGTTGAAAATCGGCAAATTGCTTTTCAAACCTTACATATTGGAGCGAAATATAAGAACCCTTCAATTCGGTTGGTTCCCAACGAATCATCCCTGTGTATTGCACTTGTGCAGCATCACCAACGTGAACCCCATCGGCATTAAACTTAACCATACCCACTGAATCTCCGGCATCGTCTCTCACAATTGCATTCGAACCCGATTTCCAAATCCAGTCACCGAGTGCCATTCCAAATTCAATTGTAATTCCACTTCCTGGTTTGAAAACACTTTGTAATTCAATTCCCATATGCCTGGCTCTAAGTCCATTGATATTGAAATACAACATATTTCCTTCGGCATCTGGGAAACTTGGCAGAAAATCAACCGGTCTATTTACCCAATTGGTGTAATAACCATTCAAATTAATCGAGACTCTTTTTGATTTAAATGCAGCTCCACCTTCAAATGCATAAACTAATTCATTTTCAGCACCTTGTATAACACGATTTTTATTGTCAAAAATATTACTATAACGTGTTGGTCGGTTTAAATAACCAATATTCGTAAAAATGTTAAAGTTCTTATTCACGTTATAGTTAACGCCCGTTTTAAGCGTATAACCTGATCTGTTTATCCAATCCGTTTCAGCTGGATTTCCATTCGAATCAAGTCTAAAATAATCTTTACGCTTGTAAAAACTACTCGAATAACTAGCATTTATAAAAGCTGAAGTTCTACCCCTACTGTATTCTAATTCGCCAAAAGTTCCAGCCCAATTGACCAAACCATCATTGTGATAATTGAATATATCGCCTTGCTTATATTTGTGTAATTTATCATACCTTGGATTTAATTCATTCACATCTGGAATAAAATAATCACCTCCAATTAAATCATAAACTTCCTTATAATGTTGTCCCACATAACTTCTTAAATCAACCCCCCCTGAAAATGTAAAAAATTTATGGAATTTATATTGAGTGGTATTTAACAATCCATACCAAGTATGATTATTCACACTTCGGTACAAAATACCTGCCGACTTTCTTTCAGTTGGTGAGTATTTATAATCAATGGCAGATACAAATCCATAGTCGTTGTTCTGAAACCAAACCGATTGAAAATCCATAGTACCATAATTAAATGGCACTTGGTTAACTCTCTCTTTAGCAGTACCCCCACCAGATCCAGTTGACATATAAATTACAGTACTACTTAATACTTTTTTATTTGGCTTAAAATCATACTTTAAATAGACTTGAGGTTTATGAAACGTATTCACGCGCTCATTTAGGATTTTATTTTGCCCCCAAAGAGTATCTCCAGTGTTATTATCAATTTTGGCTTCATTAAGCGAACCCCAATGTTGATTGTATTTAACCCCTTGATTCACCGCCATATTGGTCAATACCGTATCCATCCCTAATTTCATGGCCATCGAACGATCATATAATGATAATCTAGCTTTATAAGTTCTTTGCCCATGCGCTTGTGGCGCACCCATTACGGTTAAGGATAAACTATGTTTACTCCCCCACTGTTTTTCAATTTTAGCAAAGTACGAATACATATCGTCGAATAGATAGTCTACGTAACCGTTGCTAGAACGCTTTGTAGCAGCGAGTAAAAATCCCCAGTCACCTTTTAATTTACCACTTGCAAAATCAAACCCAAATTGGGTATATCTTGAATCACCAATTTCAACATTCGCTGACAATTTTTGCTGACTAGAAATCCCCTTAGTAATAATGTTCATTGTACCACCCACTGCTGGATTTGCAATTCTACTTGAGCCCAATCCTCTTTGCACTTGAGTTAAAGCAGTTACAGAACCCAAGCCAAACCAGTTGCTCCAGTAAACCCACCCATTTTCCATATCATTTACGGGTATCCCATCAATCATCACTGCAATATTTCTCTGATTGAATCCTCTGATTGTAATTCGAGCATCGCCAGCACCACCACCTTGTTGAGTGGCATAAACACCAGGAGTATTATTTAACAACATTGGCAAATCTGAAGAACCAAGTTTTTCTTGAATGTCTTTTGAGGTAATATTGCTATAAGCAATTGGTGTTTTTCGATCTTTTGCCATAGAAGCCGTAATCTGTATGGCCTGCATAGACGCGTTTTGATTTTCAAGTTTGAAAACAATATCAAGAATTAAATTTCGATTCGCATTAATTGTAATGGTATCGTTGTTATACCCATCCAAAGATGCCACCAATTCATACTCTCCTATTGGTAGTTGTAAGGTGAAATTTCCGTTTTTATCGGAAGTTACCACATTGCCATTAGTTTTTATGAGAGCTTGATTTAGCATCTCACCACTCATAGCATCCGTCACTTTTCCCTTTATGGTTGATTGAGAAAATCCTTCAACGAACAAAAAAGAAAGAAAGCCGAATAGTATAAGTTTAGGCATTTTTATTTGATAAATCTGCGACTTATCGATTGACCTGTAACCGATTTTAAATTTATCGTGTAAATTCCCTCAGTTAAGTTGGTCAAATTCACAGAAATTAGTTGAATTTGATTCATGTTTGCAATTGACCAATCAGCAGAAACAACTTGTCCATTTGAATTCACTATTTCCACAACTGCTAATTGCATTGAGGTATTGATAAATAATTGATTGGTAGCTGGATTAGGAAAAATTCTAACATTTGCATTGTTTTCAATATGCTTTGTATTAGACAAGTTGCAATTGCAATTGTGCATACCTAAAGAATCAAACATGTCACGGGGATTTACATTCCATTCTAAAGTAGGATTAAAATACAATTTGGGATTTACCGCAACATAAACTCCTTTCAAAATGGTATCTAACCCAGTAAAAACTTGTGGTTTACGAATTAGAGTTTTATCAACACTATACCAAAGTCCTGTTCCTGTGTATGGGAATTTATCGCTCCAACCTGGTATCGGACGTTCTCCAATTTTACCAAAAATATCTACCAAATCATACTTTGAAGTGGTTGAATTTAGTTTATCTAAAGACATAGCGTCATCGCCATTAAAACTCATAGAAAAAGATGTGTTATAATCTTTACTCAAAAACAAATCTGCTTTCAAACGCAATCGCAATACAACGGGAGTATCCTGACCAATTTGAGTTGTATCTCTTCTATCTAAAACCAAAACGACAACATCTTTAGGCGCTAATTTACCTGACAACGCATCAGAATATTGAGACGTCCATGATGCTGATCCATTTTGCCAACGAGTAACTCTATATTTTGATAGATCTACAGTATCAGTGGTTGGATTGTAAATTTCAAGTGCTTTATTATTCCTAGAACCTTCAACATATTCACTAATAAACAATTCAGTACAAACAGGAACATTTTGAGCTTCCGCTGAAACTAAAGTTACCAATGCCAATAAACCAAAAAAGAATCTTTTTGCCATAATTACATTCAAACATCGTAATTTCCTAACAAACAAGCAACTTAAAACAGAAGACTTTTCAATTTTTTAACATTTAGGGCATCCTTGAAATTGATTTTTTGATCTAATTTTGTATGAATAACACAAGAGAACTATGAATTTGAACAGGTCCACATATTTTTTTATTCTAATTAGCCTATGTTCAATATTTGCATGTAAAACACCTGCCAAAATCATTGTTGGCCAAAATATTGAGGTAACAAATAATAATATTCCTATTGATTCGAATAGCTATTTTTTTCTAAAACCGTTTTCAGATTCTTTACATTCTGTTTTAAATATCAAACTTGCCTATACCGATTCTAACCTAAATACTGTTCGCCCTGGTAAAATTAACCAAAGAAGGCAAATCGAAAAAACTGCAAATCTTGGGCGGATTCTGAGCGATTATTTACTGAAAGAAGGGAGTAAATACACATTAAATACCATGGGATTCCCATGCCATTTTGCCTTAATCAATCATGGTGGCATTCGCTCGAGCATTCCCAAAGGTGATATTACCAACAAATCAATGTATGAAATCATGCCATTTGAAAATGAAATGGTTATTTTAGAAATCAATGGCCGCCAAATGGATTCGTTGCTCTCTTTTTTATCGGCTAAAAATATTGCCGCAGTTTCTGGATTAACTTTAGAAGTAAAAGGAAATAACTATACCAAAGCTACAATTGCAGACTTGCCATTCAATTCCGAAAAAAATTATTGGATTGTAGCCAATGACTATGTCCAAAAAGGCGGAGATTTTTTTAACATGTTAAAATATCCCAAACAAATCATTCGAACTGGCATAAAATTACGAACCATTTTTTACGATGGATTTAAGTCTGAATTTTCTGAAACAAATAAAATCAACCCTTGTTTAACTCCTAGAATTTTATTCAATGACTAACCGCAGGCGTTTTCTTAAAAAAATTGCACTTTTTATTGGAGGGACATTGACTCTTCCCTACATAGAGTTATTTGCAAAGCCAGTTTCCCTCGAAATTAAAAAAAAGAAAAGACTCTGCGTGTTGCATACCAACGACTTCCATAGTCACTTCGATGCGTTCCAAAGTAACCATCCTACATGGCCCAACGAAGGTGGAATTTTACAACTTGGTGGAATTATTCAAAAAATTCGTGCAGAAGAAGAAAATGTATTGCTTTTCGATTGCGGCGATGTTTTTCAAGGCACCCCCTATTTTAACTTTTTTGAGGGAAAACCGGAACTCGAATGGATGGAAAAAATGGGTTATCATGCGGGTACATTAGGTAATCATGATTTCGATTTAGGCATTAATCACCTTGCCAAATTAAAATCAACAAATTCTATTCCACTTGTAAATTGCAATTATAATTTTGAGAATACCCCATTAAAAAACATCGTCAAAAAGCATATTGTCATTGAAAAAGGCGGAATAAAAATTGGGGTTACCGGCGCTAGCATTGACTTACAAGGCTTACTCACTGAAAATATGTATCAGGGAATTATTTATAACGACCCCGTAAATCCAATTCAAAATGAAGTAAACTATTTAAAAAATAAAGAAAAATGCGACTTGGTTTTTGTGCTATCACATTTGGGGTATGAATATCAAGATGATAAAATTGACGATTTAAAACTTGCAAAAAGAACTTACGGAATAGATGCAATTTTAGGTGGACATACGCATACGTTTCTTGAAAAGCCTACCGAAGTAAAAAATTCAAAAGGCAAAACTGTAATTGTAAACCAAGCTGGATGGGCCGGACTAAGATTAGGCAATCTAGTTTTCGAAATATAACTCTGTATTTCACCTTTATAGCGTAATTTTGCAACTTGAATAATTCAGCAATAGACGAAGAAGAGTTACCTAACGAAGAATCGTGGTTTGAACATCATGCATTTATTGTAGACAAAGGACAAGAACCTTTGCGCATTGATAAGTGGTTGCAAGTTCGTATAGCAAATGCAACACGATCTAAAATACAAGCAGGTATTGAAGCTGGCTGTGTGTTGGTTAACAATAAGCCCATAAA
>CANKVM010000016.1 GCA_947487175.1 Flavobacteriales bacterium
CCCATATTCAATTTTAGATAATAATTTCAATAATCGCAATAAATTTCAATATTGCACTAAAAAAGAACTGTCTTTGTCCCTCATATTTCACCCAACCTTGAAAAGATGTTTGAAAGTTGTGTTTCTAAGAAATTGAAAATTTGCTTCTTCCATGTAATTTTCCCAACGAATCATGAAAATTAAATTTCTATTGCTATTTTTTGGAATTTCACTTCAATTGAAAGCCCAAACCGATCGCTTTATCCCTTATAAAATAAAAAATGATGTTTGGATTTATGTAAAACCAGCATCTTCAAAAGCAGTCATTTCTGAGGAATTCCAACAAGCAAAACCCTTTAATTATTTGGGACATGCCCAAGTGGAAATTGACGACAAATGGCGGTGGATAGACACCACGGGCAAGTATGTTTTTGCCGAGTATGATTCAGTGGCTTATCTGCAAAACAAAGACCTTTATTTGGTAAAAAAGAAAGGGAAATTTGGAATAATATCAGGTATTTCCAAACTGGAAATTGTTCCTACTCAATTCGAAAATATTGAGCTTCTGAAATTCGGTGATGAGAAGTCCAAACTCAAAATGTCAATGACTACATCGTTTAATCAAATTGATTTACTTGGTTATACCACGCCAAAAGGCAAGAAAAAAGTACAACTCATTCAGATCTGGTTAAATCAAAATACAAAACCCAGGGTTGCTATTTCTACTGACGTTTTTGAAACAATTGGCTACCACGATTATGATTTGCAAAATTTTAATACTCGGTTGTTTTCGGTAACAAATGGAGAATCTTTTGGAATTCTTAATTCCCAAGGCAAAACCATTGTCCCTCCAAAATATTCTCAAATTCAAGTTGTTGATGCATTAATCAATGCGAATAGTTATAAAAAGTACTTCGTTGTGGATATTGATCAAAAACAGGGATTGTATAACTACGACGGACAATTGGTTCTAAAACCAATTTACAACGCGGTGTCAAAATTGGAAAATTGCATGCTTCCCATATTTAGAATTCAAGGGAATACAGATTTAATGGGTTTGTATTTTGGAAATTCCGCACAAATTATTGAACCCAAATATATAACACTGAACTTTCTTGAATCTACCCAAGTTATAACTTGTAGGGATAAAAAATGGATTGAAATGTATCAATCAAATGGAAGTCGTTTATTGTCTAACTTGGAAATATCTGAATTGAAAGAAATAGCATCTGGATTCTATACCTATATGTCTGTTAATAATTTATACGGTTTAACTACCAATAAGGAAATGTTGCTTTCTGCTAGTTTTGATGAAATTAAGCAAATTGGTTCTCCGAATGTGGTTGCCATTAGAAAGAAAAATAAATGGGCTTTATATTCTATTGTAAAACAGCAATTGAGTGATTTTTCATTTACTGCAATGGGTAGTTATAGCAAAGTGGGATTAATTAATGTTGCGAATGATAAAAAACAATGGGGATTTGTGAATGAGGGAGGAGCATGGATTATCCCGCCAAAATATACCGCGGCAATGTGTTTTAATCAAAATTTGCCTATTATCAGCAATATTGTGGATGATATCAAGGTTGCTCCCGTGTCTTTGAACGGCAAATATGGATTTATTGACGCAAAGGGCAATTCATTTACTCAATTTGAGTATGACAGTGCTCAATCTTTTTCAGGACTTTTGGCTGCTGTGAAATCTAAAAATGGATGGCAAGTATTGGGGAAGGGCAAGAAGGTTATGACTCGTTTCTATCAGCGTGTGAGAATTGTTTCTGGGGTTGCGTTGATTAACAACAAGGATTCTTCAGGGGTTCTTGATTTTGAGGGAAGATGGATTTTCCCAATGACAAAAAAAGCAATATACAATATCGTTGACCACAGTTCCGACAACTTTCCTTTTCAGCGTATTCAAGATGAATTGTCGTTTACCCAGGTTGCCGTGATTAATTCAAATGGATATTTAATTGCTAAAATTGAAGATTTTACCATTGAAAAAATTGACAATTCCTCATGGTTGTTGTTGGGCAAAAAGCAAAACGCAATGATAAATTCAAATGGCGAAGTAGTGGATTTGAAAGTAGTTGGTGAATTTGAATGGTTGAACGATGCACATAGAATTGGCGTGATTAAACAGAAAAATGCAAACAGTATCAAAACCTCTTATTTCTCAACTGCAACAAAAAAAATACTCACTGAGTTAAATGACGTGCAACTTGAATTTGATGAAGAAACGTCAAAGTATAAAGTTTCGAAAAATAATCAAATAGGATTTATAGACGAGTCATTTAGGTTATTGTTGGCACCCCAATACAAAAATATGGTACCGGTAAAAAATAGTTTAAATTATCATTTCATTGTTCAAAATTACAATGGCAATTATGCAATTATGAACGACAAAAATGGGTTTGTAATACCATTTGAAAATCAATTTATTTACGATAAAAAATATTCTATTGAAACAAAAAATGGAGCCATTGAAAAAACGGTTTTTTGCGTTAAAAAAGCAACGGTTAACCAATATTTTACCGAAACGCAAAAGGGATTCAACTTGATATACAAGGAAACAGAAAACACGAATAATGCTTTGAATGTAATTTCAGATAACTTGTTTGAAATCGTAGATTCTGAAAATGACACCTTGTTTTTTGTTGATGCAAAAGGGTATGCATATACCAGAAGCAAATAAATTGGGCCAAAATCTAGTTCGATTCATTTATTTTAGCCATTCTTATTGTCAATTTCTTACATTTGAATATGTTTTTTGTTCTAAGTAAATTATTGGCATTTTTATTCAATCCAATGTTTTGGATTTTCTATTTATTATTGGCGGTAATTCTCAAATTTACCCTTTCATTTGATCGTGTTCAACAGCGAAAAGGATTCCGAAAGTTTCTATTAAATTATATTCAAAATATCAACGTAAAAAAATACTTGATTACAACATTTGTAATATTAATGGTCTGTGGTAACGGCGTATTAATGAACGAAATCAATGTGCTGTGGGAAGGCACCGATGCCAATAAGTCCATATCAGACATCACACCAAAAGATAAGCCTTATCCACGAACAGCAATTGTATTAGGTGGTTATTTGGGGTATGATATGCCCAGACATAGATATAGACTTATGTCGGCCGGCGATCGTTTCATGGTTGGTTTCCAAGGAATTCAATTGGGTAAATTCGATAGGGTAATCTTAACTGGTGGCTCTTCGTCAATCATCAATCACGTTTATTATGAAGCCTTTGAAGCCCGAAAATACATGATTTCATTGGGTGTAGATTCAAATAAAATAATTGTTGATGGAAAGTCCCGCAATACTTATGAAAATGCCATTATTACCAAGCATTTGTTAGATAGTTTGAACATTCATGAACCTGTTTGCTTAATTACCAGTGCCGGACATATGTATCGTTCTGCTGCTTGTTACAAGAAAGCTGGAGTGAATTTTGTGCCATACAAAGCACATTATACGTCGAGTATGCAACGGAATTATTCATTTTCTAACTTTTTCATTCCTTCAGCAGGTGCCTTTGAAAAGTTAAATGACTTTATTCACGAATGGATAGGAATTCTTTCCTATAAACTAACGGGTAAAATTTAGTTATTTCACCAATAAGGTTTGACCAACTGCAATATTATTTCCCTTCATTTTATTGAGGGACTTTAAAGCGTCAACGGTCATGTGATACTTTTTCGAAATGCTAAAGAGAGTTTCGCTGCGTTTCACTTTGTGTTTTTTTGTTGCAAAAGAAGGTTTCTCTTCCATTGCTTTTTTAGGGATTTCCTCGGTGATGGTTTCCTTTTTCGGGGGATCAATAATTACAACCTCGTCATCCTTCAAAATTGGATTGGGTTTAATCGTTTTTGATGGCGCATTAATCTCAGTGCCTACTTTGGTGTAAATTTTGAGTTTTTGACCCTTTTTAACCGCATATCTCCTTAGTTTGTTCCAATGTCTAATTTGGAGAGTAGAAACGCCGTATAGCCCCGCAATTGAAGAAATAGTTTCCCCGCGATGAACTTTGTGAAACACCCAATCGTAAATTGGTACTTCTGTAATGGGAATATGAATTTCATCTTTGTGGGTTGTATCAATTCTAAATAAATATCCACTGTCTTTAATTGGTACCCAAATGCTATTGTCTAAATCTGACTTTGAAAACAATCTATTCGATGTATGTTTCAATGCCTGAAACATAAGGGAGCCTTTAAGCTGATAACCTAATTCTGTTAGTTCTCTGCCATTGTTCAATGCCAAGCCTGTATCAATCCAATTTTTCATTGATTTGTTTCCTCCAGAAATCCGATACCAATCGTAAAAGCCTACCTTTTCTGTCTTGGCTATATGACTTAAAAGTAATGAATATTGCGCCAAAATGTCCCAACTGTACTTGCCCTTTAATTGATCTTGACCAGAAATCAGAATAATTCCAGGTTTTGATGCTGAAGATTTTAAAACGGTAATCAATGAAATGATATTTCTTTTGATATAAGCTTCGTCGTAATCGGTTGTGAAAAAATCATATGCACCCAAATCTAATAAAACCAAGTCTGGTTTGTAGGTATTTAAATCATTTCTGAGCATTGATTCTCTCATTACATTCGAAAATCCAGATCCATTGTTGCCAATGGCGTGCATCAAAATTCCTTTATCTGTTTCGGTTTCTAAACTAAAACCATACAATTCAAAACTTACTTGATTCGGCTCTCTTTTCTTGATTTCAAATAGGTAAGTAGACTCGCCAGATTTCAAATCAATTACAATTTCGTTGGTAAATGAATCCTTCGGAAAAGTATATACATCAACTCTTTGTGAGTCTGATTTTGTAATTACCTTCAGATCAAATGACTTGTGGGTTCTTTTGCAAAAAATATGGAGCTTTCTATAATCCGACTTTATATTTTGTCTGTTTAAAACGATTTTGATTTTTGCATTTTCGTCAAAAGTTTTAGATGTAACTCCAGAAAGGCCTAGTGGCAATTCGGGGAATTTTTCTGAGTTTTTGGCGTAAATCCATTTGCCATTGTGATAAGATTGGTAATTGTTTACTCCGGTAATTCTGGCTGTTGAATTGGCAAAGAAATACCCATATCCCCCATAACCAAAAGAACTTTGCAAGAGTGATTTACATTTTGTTGAATACGTTCCCTGTTGAACTTGGTAATCACCCAAATGCAATATGGTGGTTTTTTTCTTGCCCGAATTGATTATTTTACTAAAGGCGGGTTTTAATAAAACCTTGTTGGGAACTTGAATAATGTTTGCTTGGGTATCAACAAATGGATACTGCGTTACGTTTATATGTGTCCAATTTTGGCCAAATAAGCTTCCACTAACGAAAAACAGCAATATTGCCATCATTCTGTTGTAAAGTGGAAAATTCATCATGCCTAAGGTGTGAGAATTAAGCGTCTAATTTCTCAGAAATAATTTGATTGGTAATTTTTGGATCAGCTTTTCCTTTTGATCTTTTCATTACTTCACCAACAAACATCCCCAATAATCCTGTTTTACCTGATTTATATTCTGCCACTTTTTCAGGAAACAATGCAAGTACTTCATCAATAATTCCTTCAATGAAGGATGTATCTGAGTTTGTAGCTAAGTTTAATTCTTCAACAATTTGTTTGGCAGTTTTTTCAGGAGATGCCAAAAGGGTAGGGAACAATTTTTGACTGGCAATAGAGTGATTGATAATTCCTGAGTCGATCAATTGAATTACTTCAGCAATTTGATTTGGTTTAAGTTGGAAATCACTTAAATCTAAAGCATTTTCGTTTAAGTAACCTCTAATTGCAACTGTGATCCAATTGCTCGCAGCTTTGTAATTGGAAGTTTGTTTACATAAATCTTCAAAATAGAAAGCGCTAAGTTTATCGTCAATCAAAACAGCTGCATCATAATCTGACAATCCGTAATCATTGGTAAATCTTGTGAATAAAGCCCTTGGTAATTCAGGCATTTCAGATTTAACTTTTGCAATATAATCCTCGGTAATGATGGTTGGCGGTAAATCTGGTTCTGGGAAATAACGGTAATCGTTAATGGCTTCTTTTTTGCGCATTGAGAAAGTGGTACCGGCCAATCCATTGAATCCGCGGGTTTCTCCGTCAACTGTACCTCCATTTTCGATTACTTCAATTTGACGTTGAATTTCAAAATCAATGGCACGTTTTACATTCGAAATGGAGTTCATATTTTTAACTTCCACTTTGGTACCAAAAACGGTAGTGCCTTTTGGCATAACAGAAATATTGGCGTCACAACGCAAACTGCCTTCTTCCATGTTGCCATCACAAATTTCAAGGTATCGCACCAATCTACGAATTTCAGTTACAAAAGCATAAGCTTCATCGCCAGTTTTGATATCTGGCTCAGTAACTACCTCAATTAGGGGAGTACCAGCACGGTTATAATCAACAAGCGTATCATACATATCTTGGTCGTGCATACTTTTTCCAGTATCTTCTTCCATGTGAATTCTGGTTAAGTGAATATTCTTCTCAACACCATCTTTCAATTTAATGGTAACATGTCCATTGTTGCACAAAGGAGTATCAAATTGGGTAATTTGGTAACCTTTTGGCAAATCGGCATAAAAATAATTTTTACGTGAATATTGATTTACCCTTCTTATATCGCAGTCCAAAGCCAATCCCATTTTTATGGCCATTTCCACAGCCGATTGGTTGTGAACGGGCAATGTACCAGGATGCCCAAGGCTAATTGGGCTTACTTGTGTATTTGGAAGTGCACCATACTCAGTACTATCGCTTGAAAAAGCTTTGCTCTTTGTTTGTAATTGTATGTGGATTTCTAATCCTATAACCGCTTCAAATTCAGACATTTTATAATTTTTTAGGGATAAAAAAGGGATTTTTTTACTTTCACAAAGATAAGATAAAAGAATATGAAGATGTGAAAGTTTGCCCACAATGGATTAGAGATTTACACAATTGATAAATGGGTTTACTTTTTTAAACAGGGTTTCAATTCAAATTTTTAATGCGGCATTTAAGTTTGTGCCTATCTTTGCGGCAAGGCAGTCTGATCTATCGACTCACGCAAGTGAGTAGGAAAGTCCGGGCAACACAGGGCGTCGCACTTCCTAACTGGAAGGAATTTTGGGCAACCAAAGTTACAGAAAGTGTCACAGAAACTAAACCGCCTCTTCGGGGGTAAGGGTGAAAAAGTGGGGTAAGAGCCCACTCGTTTTGATGTGAATCAAAATTGGGATAAACCTTGCGAGTTGAAAGACCAAATAAACCTGGATCAAAGGGCGGCTCGCCCAATTATCTTCGGATGAGCCAGAAGGGTAGGTCGATTGAGGTATATTGCGAAATATATCCTAGATAAATGATAGATACCACGGCAAAAACTGTGGGTACAGAACCCGGCTTATAGGGCTGCCTTTTTTAATTTAAGTGATTCATTTTCATCAACGAAAGTGTTTATAATCTTAAAGTTTACGTAATGAATTCCAACTATAAATGCAATTCACCATTTCTATATTGTTAAAAAAACTTTAAAAAATATCAGGTTTTACTTGACAATATGAATCCTTTTCGCTTACCTTTGCACCACCAAAGAGGAAATAAATATCCTTTTCATGCGAGAATAGCTCAGTTGGTAGAGCATCACCTTGCCAAGGTGAGGGTCGCGAGTTCGAGTCTCGTTTCTCGCTCAAACACAAAAGCCCCGGAAACGGGGCTTTTCTTTTTTAAGGCTTATTTACTATTCAAATCCACCAGATAGCTACAATTTCATTAGAGGTTTGACTAATAAAATTTAATAATTCTATTTGATAGAAACATACATAGCTTTTGAAATGAGCATACTACTTGAAATAGGGTATTAAAACGCTCCACCATAAAAAAATACCTGTAAGCCTTATATTTAACAATTCGCTTGTCGAAACACTTTTAAATGGGCTGTAAATCATTCTCACTATTGAAACTCCTTTTTACAAAAGTGTTGGTTTGGGTTACTACATGAAATAATATTTCCCATCTTTATATATGGTTACTGATTTTGTTAAGGAAATGAAGATGTCAATCTAATGTATATGAGATTTGATTATTGTTCGAGCAGAGCAGAGCAGAGCAGAGCAGAGCGCCGGGAAAAAAAGTTAAGGGCAAAAAAAAGCCCCGTTTCCGGGGCTTTCTTAAATATTTTGGTTAGGATTAATATTGTCCTGATTTTCTTTTTGTTTTCTTATCAATACCACTTGATGGCAAGTTGTTGTATTTTTTAGAAGCGTTACCAACTGGTGAACCAATTCTAATCATTGCACAACGGAAACCAAGTGTAGAAGTTGCAAAGTCTTGATCTAAGAATCTTCTGGTACCTGGAGTAGAGTAGTAAACACGATCATTCCAGCTACCACCTTTAATCACGCGCGCTTTATCGTCAACTAGGGTAGTAATACCATATTCGTATTTAAATTCTTCGTCTTTCAATTTAGCATCGTTTTCTACGTCTCTGTAACCAATATTGTCAGCTTTAGAATAGTTTCTTCTTCCACCTTCTTTGATTTTAGTTTCAGTTACGTCTTCGTATACCAAACGACCCAACTCATCTTTTTCAGATAAACCATTAGGACCATTTTGATCTAACTTAGGATTTTCAAATTTGTTACCACGGAAAGGCATGAATCCATCCATATCTTCCAAAGATAACGGACGGAAAACATCCATTACCCACTCAGATACGTTACCATTCATGTTATACAAACCGTAAGAGTTTGGCCAATATGAAAACACTGGAGTTGTAATAATACCCGCGTCATTCAAATCGCCACCTGCTAAACCGGCATTGTCACCTTTAGCACGCATTACGTTCATTCTGATTTTACCACGGTCTTTTTCATTACCATCTTTAATACGGATGGTATAATCATTCCAAGAGTAAATTTTCTTATCGTCAACGTTACTGAATTGGGTATTTCCAACATTGGCTTGAGCCGCATATTCCCATTCAGCTTCTGTAGGAAGTCTATATTCAGGTAAGAAAATACCATCTTCCATGTTTACTTTATAACGTTTTTGGTCTTTTTTCTTCGCTTTAGCAAAATTAGTTAAAGGCTTTTTACCTAACATATTTTGACCTTTAATTGGTTTAGCTACAGAACCATCTTCAGTAGTACCACTAAAAATACCTGCATCTTGTCCAGCCAAATAAGCTTTAGTATT
This sequence comes from Flavobacteriales bacterium, assembly GCA_947487175.1. Lineage (GTDB taxonomy): Bacteria > Bacteroidota > Bacteroidia > NS11-12g > UBA955 > VMCP01. Next base: position 9,180 of record CANKVM010000016.1, read on the forward strand.
AAATTGATTATTAGGAGCCTCTTTTAATTGCGCATTAGATACGTCAAATTTGATGATTCCTTTTTTATCAAGAATAGCTTCGTTCACACGATCACTTCTCCATTTTGCATATTCAGATGCTTTGTGCCAGTTTACACCAACTACAGGATAATCTTTGTAAGAAGGGTGGCGGAAGTAATATTCTACGAACGGTTCGTTGTAGGCCAATTTGCTTCTCCAACAGTTGGTATCGGGTAACGCTTTTTCAAACAAACGTTCTTCTTCACCCACAGTTTGACCTGCAAATTTGATTTTGTTTTGACGTCCACCCGCTTCTGCGTTGTAAACACGCATCAACCAATAGGTGTATTCTCTGTATTGGAGATTACTAACTTCAGTTTCGTCCATGTAGAATGAATTAACCGTAACAGATCTTTCAACATTGTTGTTGTCGTATTGAAGATCAGTTTCAGTATTACCCATGACAAAATTGCCACCTTCTACTAGAACCAAACCAGGACCAGTTTCTTGCCCTTTGTACTTAGGATTAGCAAAACCACCCCATTTCGCATCGTTATACGACTGGCCAGTAGTTTTACTTACGTTCTTGGGTCCACATGCAGTGAATCCCATAGCAACAATAGTTGCCAATAACCAAGTGTTTTTCATTTGTTTAACAGTTGTCATTGTTTGTATTATATAACGACAGAAATACCGTATTATTTGCAAACATAGTGAAATTTTTATTTATTCCAAAAAAAAAGTCCGATTAATCGGACTTTTTTGTATTGTGTTTAGAACTCTGGACACTTCAAAGGTTTGAATGGCTTTCCTCCTGGAGGAACACACCAATCAATTGTAGCACTTACTTCATGACTTGAAGGGATAGCGCTTCTACCATCGCTCACAGTAAAGTCGTAACTATATCCAAATTTAAATCTGTCTTTTCTAAATCCAACCAACATAATAATGGCGTCAGAGTTTTTGTAGTTACCAAATGTTTGGCGGAACCACAAACCTGTAACCAAAGGACCTTTGTTTGCATAAAATCCTAAGTTAAGTTGAGTGAAATTTCTTTGCATCATAAATAAAGCGTTAGGGGAGAAAGTATTTTCTTCATAACGACTTTTAGATAGTTTAATCACACCACCTGCATGTACAGTATATCTTCTTGGAAGAATTTCATCTGGATTGTTGTAAAAACTCCAGTTAGGTTGGTTTATATTGTGAATTGCAATTCCCATGTAAAATTTGCTATTATACATAATCCAACCGGCGTTGAAATTAGGATATGAAATACTTTGAGCAGGTACTTGTTCTCCAGTTGGGTTTTTAAAACCTTGCGTAGGTAAAATTTGATCACCAAATTTCAAACGGTTAAAATCGATGCTTTTAAATGCCATTGATCCTTGTAAACCAAAGCGCATAAATACACGTCCACCACCTCTACCAATAGGCAAAAGGTAGCTATAAACACCTGAAATTGTTGTTGATGTTAATAACCCGGAACCAGCGATGTCGTGAAATACCATTGCTCCAAGTCCACCACCTACGGTAGGAATATGTTGATCCCAAGATGCGCAAAATGAACGGAAAGTTCCAGGAAGATTTGGCCATTGGTTTCTATAGTTTAGTGCCAATCGACCAGCTGCGCCAGTTTGACAAACTGCAGAACCAGCCAATGCAGGATTAGTATAAACAGGAGCTGCATAAAACTGCGTCAATTCCGGATCTTGCCCGAATACAGTAACACTGCTGCTGAATAATAAACCAAATAAAATAGTGCGTAATGCTCTTTTCATGTTTTATAGTTTGAAACAAAAGTAAGTATAAAACGCAAAATTCAAAAAAAAATTTCGTAAATATTCAGATTAATGCAAATTCAAGTTGTGTAATTGTGTTTTTTTATTGATTTAATCCTTCAAAAATGGCAATTATGAAATTTATTTACGAAATTTACGTTCTATTTTAGATTCAAAGAATTCATGCGAACGAAACAGCCAATTTTTATAATGCATTTACAACGAATTGTCGTCCTCTTGGTCTTTTCGTTTATTTTGCCATTTTCATTGTTTGCCAATGGAATTTTGTCATCAGGTAAATGGGTGAAATTGGAATTTGGAAATACGGGTGTTTATAAAATTGATTATGCTCAATGTATATCATTAGGATTAAATCCATCAAGCATGAATCCAATGAATATTCATTTTTACAGTATCCAAGGAGACCAATTAAATGAAACAAATGACTCAAATTTACAGAACGTATCTGAAGTGCCAATTTTGGTAGTTGGAGAGGCTGATGGAATATTTGATCAATCTGATTATATTTTAATTTACAAACAAGCCGTTAGAGATTGTGACTTTATGGGTAATAATTACGGACACTTTGTGAACTTTTATGAGTCCAGATCTATCGGTATATTTGGTTTTAACAATCAAAAAGGACTAAGAATAGCTTCTCTAAATTTGCCCACATTAAATAACCCTGTTGTTTTGACAAAAGGGCAAGGTTTGATTTTTCATGATACGGACTTATCCAATCCTACACACATGGGGCGATTTTGGGTCGGAGAGAAATTAGGGAACGAAACGCTAGAAAGAACATTTATTGAAACAATTCCTCCAGGGGTTGATTCTGTAAATCTCTACTTATCCATGGGTGTTAGTATGTACAACGAAGCTGGTGGATTAAATGTATCTGTAAACGGAAAGAATTTAAATTTAAACTTTAGGCGAAATAGTGAATATGAAACTGTTTATCGTACAGTTGGATCATTGAGAGATATATCTGTAATCAATAATTCGCTTTCATTGAATCTTAAATTAGCTAGAAATAACAACAAAGATGGATGCTATTTAGACTATTATGAAATTTCATATTTGGAACCCCTCAATTTTAATAAGAATCAATTTCCTATACAACATAAAATTGCTGCAGAGGGTGGAAGTCAACTAAAATTCAAATTTCCAATGAGCCAAACAGATTTTTTATTTTGGGATGTTTCAAACCCATATAAAATTTCGCAATTGCCATTTACGAATAGTGCCAACTCTTTAGAATTGCCGTTAGATTCAAATCAGCACATTTCGCGTATTTGGGCTTTTAACGAAAAGAATTGCTTTATACCAAAATTCAAAGGTGAAATCAAAAACCAAGATATCTTGCAAGGTGCTAATCTTGATTTCCTAATTATTTCACATCCAGATTTCTTAACGGCCGCAAATGATTTGGCAAAGTTCAGAACTCAATACGATCAATATTCTACTAAGGTTGCCAATTTGAATGAGATATATAACGAATACAGTGGTGGACAACAAGATTTGGTTGCGATAAGAAATTACATACGTTCAGAATATTTTAAATCAAATAAAAAACTTAAATACGTTTTATTGCTAGGAACTGCTTCTTACGATATGCAGGGTAGGGTCTCTCCCAATTCTAATTTTATTCCAATTTATCAGTCAACCAATGGAACAGACAAACAATCTTTATTTTGTTTGGATGATTTTTTTGGATATTTACAAACCAATTCTGGTAATCCAATAATTCATAATGACTCTTTGGATGTTGTAATTGGTCGCATTCCATGTAGAACATTGGCCGAAGCCCAAGGAGTTGTAAATAAATTAAAACGCTATTCAGATAAAAAGGCTTTGGGGTCATGGAGAAATCGATTGACTTTTGTTTGTGACGACATAGATAAATCTTACGAAGCTGAATTTACCGAGGAGTCTGAACAATACGGAACATATATTGCCAAAAATTATCCAAACCTAAGATTAAATAAAATTTATGCCGATGCTTTCAAGCAAGTTACAAACGGCAATAATGAAAAGTATCCTGAGGCTAGCAGCGCAATTAACAGTGCATTGAGTGACGGTACTTTGTTCATGAATTACCAAGGACACGGAGGCGAAAAGGGTTGGGCACAAGAAGAAATCTTGGATATTTCAATGATTAACTCTTGGAACAACAAATACAAAATGCCTGTTCTTTTTACTGCTACTTGTGAATTTGCCAGATATGATGATCCTAAATTTCAAAGTGGTGGAGAATTGGCGCTTTTGAATCCTAATGGCGGCGCAATAGGACTAATGACCACAACCAGATTGGTTTTCGTTTCAGGTAATACAATTATAAACGATGCGTTTTGGACAAAATACGGATTCCCTAAACCAAATCAACCCATTCCTACATTGGGAGAAGTTTATAAACGTCTGAAAAATAGGCCAGGTCAAAGTTGGCAAATGACAGAAGATAATAAATTTGCTTTGTTGGGTGATCCATCCATGGAAATTGCATTCCCTAAGAATTTCGTGTCAATTGATTCAATTAACGGACAATCTGCTTCAGTTTTCAATGACACAGTTAAAGCTTTCTCAGTTGTTAAACTTTCTGGGCACATTACGGAGCGTTTAAAAACTATCATGACAAATTTCAATGGTACATTAGATGTTGAGGTTTATGACAAGCCGACTCAAAAATATACGTTAAATAACAATAAAGTTTCTTATCAAATTCCATTTAAAAGCGAAACCAGTATACTTTATAAAGGGTCTGTTTCGGTAGTTGCGGGTAAATTTACGTTGGTATTTAGTGTACCTAAAGACATCGCCTATAATATTGGAAAAGGAAGGGCTGTGTTTTACGCGCAAAATGGCGAAACAGATGCAAGTGGTTCATGGGTTTTCAATATTGGGGGTAGTGAGAAGATTATTGAAGTTGATTCAGTTGGTCCACAAGTTGAATTATTTGTGAACGATTCAATGTTCATTAACAACAGTAAAGTTTCCTCGGAATCGAAAGCATTCGCTAGAATTTATGATAAAAGTGGAATCAACGCTACCGGTGCTGGTATTGGACGTGATTTAGAAATTATACTCGATGAGGGTACCGAAAATGCAAAATCCTTTGTTGTGAATAATTTCTTCACTTATGAAAACAATTCATATCAACTTGGATATATCGATTTCCCATTGCCGTTATTAACTTCAGGAGAGCATACAATGAAATGCAGGGCTTGGGATGTTTATAACAATTCTGGCGAGAATAGTATTTCTTTTGAGGTTGTTCCAGGAAGAGATTTAATTATTTCAGAACATGGTGCTATACCTAATCCTTCATTGGGTGAAACAGTGAATATATGGGTTGCGCATAATTTGTCGGGTGAGGATTTAACTGTGAATTGGGAAATTTATTCAACAGTTGGTTCGCTATTGGCAAAAGGAACGAAATTGGAATATGCTGCATTGTCAAAATTTAATGCAATTAGTTGGGATGGAAGAGGTGATAATGGAATTGCGGCGAATGGCAATATGTTTTATTATAAAATCAATGTAAAAACATCCGATGGTTTATCAAAATTCATTGGAGGGAAATTTATAAAATTGCGATAATTACAAATAAAATTATAAAAAATGATTAACCTTTTGAAAAAAAATTACAATTCTCCCGATACAAATCCTATTTTTGCCCACAGACATATGAGTAGAAAAATTTTATTTTTGATAATGGCTTCAGTAAGTTCAATAAGTATTTATGGACAAACCAACACCATTTCGTCTAAAGAATTAGCTGGACAATTGAATACTGTTACCACGATGGTGCCATTTATTACAATCACGCCAGATAGCCGAAGTGCTGGAATGGGTGATGTTGGAGTTGCTTTGTTTTCACCAGATGCGAATAGTGCAAGTTGGAACAATGCGAATTTGTTGAATGCTGAAAAATCCTCAGGATTTGCAATTTCTTATGCTCCATGGTTGCGTCAATTGGTAAATGATGTAGGATTTTCTTATTTAGCTGGATATGCCAAAGTAGGTAAAAAAGGTGTTCTTAGTGGGTCATTTAGATATTTCTCTTTAGGAAATATTCAATTTACCGATTATGACGGAAATCCTCAGGGAAGTTTTAATCCAAATGAAATGGCTATTGATGGTGGTTATGCATTGGCGTTTTCCAAGAAATTATCAATGGGCGTTAATTTACGTTATATTTATTCTAATATTGTTGGTAGCGGAATTAAAAATGGAATTGATTACAATGCAGGGACTTCAATAGCGGGTGATATTAACGTTTTATACAAAACGGATATTCGTATTGCTGGTAAAAAACGATTGTTTAATTTCGGATTAAATATTCAAAATATTGGTTCTAAAATGACGTATTCTTCAAAAGAGAAATTAGATTTTATTCCAACCAATTTAAAATTAGGTGTTGGTTATAGCACACAAATTGATAATTATAACAAATTAAATGTGTATTTGGATTTCAACAAGCTTTTGGTTCCAACCAGACCTTATTATCTTCGGAATTATGATGGTTCAAAGGATTCCGTTGATAGAAACAATATCCGTCAATACATTGGTCAAGACCCTAATGTGAGTCCAATTCAAGGAATGATTCAATCATTCTATGATGCTCCTGGTGGATTTTCTGAAGAAATGAAGGAGTGGATTACCAACATTGGTTTGGAATACATATATGACAATTCTTTCTTCGTTCGTTCTGGTTTATTTTACGAATCACAAACAAAAGGAGGTCGTCAATACATCACTACGGGTATTGGTTTGAAATTCCAATCACTAAGTGTAGATGCTGCATACTTAATTCCTTTAGGCAATCGCCATCCTTTGCAAAATCAAATGCGTTTTACATTGTTATTTGATTTAAATTCTCTGAAGGACGCTCCGCCAACAGATAAATAATTATAAAAAATATATAAAATAGCCCCTCAATGGGGCTATTTTTTTAACTACTTTATTAACTTTGCAATTATATGTCTGAATCTAGAGATCAATTAAATAATAAAAGAGCTGAATCATTATTAGGTGGTGGTCAAGCCCGAATCGATTCACAACACAAAAAAGGAAAATTAACAGCAAGAGAAAGAATTTCATTGTTGTTAGATGAAAATACATTTTGCGAAATTGGTGCTTTTGTGACACATAGAAGCTCTGATTTTGGAATGGACAAACAAAAACTACTTGGCGACGGTGTTGTTACCGGTTATGGAAAAGTAAACGGACGTTTGGTTTATGTTTATAGCCAAGATTTCACGGTATTTGGTGGGTCATTGTCAGAAACGCATGCAGAGAAAATTTGCAAAATAATGGATATGGCACTCCAAAATGGAGCACCCATGATTGGTTTGAATGATTCAGGTGGTGCAAGAATTCAAGAAGGTGTAGTTTCATTAGGAGGGTATGCCGATATTTTTTATAAAAATGTAAGAAGTAGCGGTGTTATACCTCAAATTTCTGCAATTATGGGCCCTTGTGCCGGTGGAGCTGTGTATTCGCCAGCCCTAACTGATTTTATTTACATGGTTGAAAATACAAGTTATATGTTTGTTACAGGCCCGAATGTAGTAAAAACAGTGACCAATGAAGATGTAACATCTGAGCAATTGGGTGGCGCATCGGTTCATGGAACAAAAAGCGGGGTGGCACATTTTACCGTTCAAAATGAATTACTGTGTATACAAGATATTCGCAAACTATTGAGCTACATCCCTCAAAATTGTGAAGAAAAACCATCAAAAGTTGAATATCACATGGCAAATGAAATGCGTGATTCTTTGAAGGATATTATTCCAAGTAATCCAAATCAGCCTTACGATATTAAAGAAGTCATTGAGCATATCGTTGATGATAGTTCTTTTTACGAAGTACATAAAAATTATGCGGAAAATATTGTTGTAGGTTTTGCTCGCTTGGCAGGAAGAAGCATTGGTATTGTTGCCAACCAACCAGCCAATTTAGCGGGTGTTTTAGACGTTCATAGCAGTCAAAAAGCTGCTCGTTTTGTTCGTTTCTGCGATGCATTCAATATTCCATTGTTGGTGCTTGAAGATGTACCTGGGTTTTTGCCTGGAACAGACCAAGAATGGAATGCAATTATAACCAATGGCGCTAAACTTTTATATGCGTTTAGTGAAGCAACTGTTCCAAGAATTACCGTGATTACAAGAAAAGCATATGGTGGAGCATATGATGTTATGAATTCAAAACACATTGGTGCCGATATGAATTTCGCTTGGCCAAGTGCTGAAATTGCAGTGATGGGAGCCAAAGGCGCTGCTGAAATTATTTTCAAAAAAGATATTGATTCGGCCGATGACAAACAAGCTGCATTGAAAGAAAAAGAAATGGAATATTCAAATCTTTTTGCCAATCCGTATAGAGCAGCTGAAAGAGGTTTTGTTGATGAAGTGATTTTTCCAGAAGAAACCCGTCAACGATTAATAACTGCGTTTGAAATGTTAGAAAATAAAGTGGTTAATTTACCGCGTAAAAAACACGGAAATATTCCACTTTAATTCTTTGAATTTTAACGAAAAAGGTGATTTTTTGCGATTTTTAGGCAAAAAATCACCTTTTTTTATGATTTTTTGGCCGTTTTTGCCATTTTTTCTTTTTCTTTGCCTACCCAATATAAATCTATATGGACTTAAGAGAGATTCAAGCATTAATAAAATTCGTTTCAACCAACGCGGTTGATGAAGTCGAAATTAGTCGTAAGGACTTTAAATTATTAATTCGCAAAAACCCAGCACAAGTGGTTACCGCTGCTGTTGCTGCTCCAGTTGCTCAACAAGTAATTGCAGCGCCTGCTACAATTGCAACTTCTGCTCCTGTTGAGTCTGCACCTGCTGCGCCAGTTGTTGACAATTTAATTACCATCAAATCTCCAATGGTGGGAACTTTCTATCGCTCTTCTAATCCTGAAACTCCATCATTCGTTAATGTAGGTGATGAAGTTAAATCTGGAAAAGTAGTTTGTATCATTGAAGCAATGAAACTTTTCAATGAAATTGAGAGCGAAATCAATGGCAAAATTGTAAAAGTATTGGTTGATAATGCTTCTCCAGTGGAATATGACCAACCATTGTTTTTGGTTGAACCTGCATAATCTAAAACGTTATGTTTAAGAAAATTCTAATCGCGAATCGCGGTGAAATTGCATTGCGAATTATTCGTACTTGCAAAGAAATGGGCATTAAAACAGTTGCGGTTTATTCTACAGCCGACAAAGAAAGTTTACATGTACGTTTTGCAGATGAAGCAGTTTGTATTGGTCCGCCACAAAGTAGAGATAGCTATTTAAATATTCCTAGAATATTGGCTGCTGCTGAGGTTACCAATGCCGATGCAATTCACCCTGGATATGGTTTTTTGTCTGAAAATAGTCGTTTTAGCGCTATTTGTCGCGATCATGGTATCAAATTTATTGGAGCTACTCCAGAACAAATTGACCAAATGGGCGACAAAAGCAATGCCAAAGACACGATGAAAAAGGCAGGTGTTCCCTGTATTCCAGGTTCTGAGGGATTGTTAGAGAGCGTTGAACAAGCAATCACAATTGCCAATGAAATCGGCTATCCTGCAATTATGAAAGCTACTGCCGGTGGCGGTGGTAGAGGTATGCGTATCGTTTGGAAAGACGAAGAAGTAGAACCGGCTTGGAATAGTGCAAAACAAGAAGCGGGTGCAGCCTTTGGAAACGATGGTTTGTACATGGAAAAATACATAGAAGACCCACGTCATATTGAAATCCAAATTGCCGGTGACCAATATGGAAAAGTTTGCCATTTGTCTGAACGTGATTGTTCAATCCAACGCCGTCATCAAAAGTTGTTGGAAGAAACACCGTCACCATTTATGACACCAGAATTAAGGGAAAAGATGGGTACAGCCGCAAAAGCTGCAGCTCAAATTATCAATTATGAGGGAGTTGGAACGGTTGAATTCTTGGTTGATAAACACAGAGAATTTTACTTCATGGAAATGAATACACGTATTCAAGTTGAACACCCTGTTACAGAAGAGGTAATTAATTACGATCTTGTAAAAGAGCAAATTTTAATTGCTGCGGGTGTGCCAATTTCAGGTAAAGATTATTTACCGACGAAGGCTGCAATTGAGTGCCGTATCAATGCTGAAGATATTTACAATAATTTTAGGCCTAGTCCAGGTAAAATTTCAGTATTGCACAAACCAGGTGGACATGGCGTTAGGGTTGATTCACATATTTATGCAGGATATACCATTCCTCCATATTACGATTCAATGATTGCTAAATTGATCGTTTCTGCACAAACCAGAGAAGAAGCCATCGTTAAAATGGAACGTGCATTGAGCGAGTTTGTGATTGAAGGAATTCATACTACCATTCCATTGCACCAACAATTGATGAAAAATGCTGATTTTCGTGCGGGTAACTTCACAACTGCATTTATGAATACATTTGAAATTCAATAATTGTTACTATACAATATAAACAAAAATGGCGCCAACGGCGCCTTTTTTGTTTATATTTAATTCCTCACTTAAACTTCACCCCATGGGCTCGAAATTTGGTAGAAATTAACATTTCCATTCCTATCGCGCTGTCTTTTGTTTCGCTTGTAGCTTTTGCAGTATCTCTATAAAAATGACCAACTGCATATAAATCTTTATGATTGATATTTTTAGGCACTGTAAACTCATCGTTGAAGTCAACAGTCAATGTAGAATCCCCAAGTTCATATGCAAACCAACAACCTTCTGATTGACATACATCAACCACCTTGCCATAAACCACTTGTTCAGTTGCTTTTCCGTCTTTAGTAAAGGTTGTAAGCGCATCTTTTACTGAAATAGCTGATTGGGTTTCAACTGTTTTCCCAATATGATTTGAAGTATCTGTGCATGCAAAAAGAAGGGCTGCCGCTGTTAAAGAGAAAATGATTTTATACATGGTTCAAATTTACGTTTATTTTTTTTCTTTTTTACCCATTAATCCCAAATCTTCATCGTATGCATACATCAAATAAGGAGCTCTTTTGTTTAGAAATAATTTCAAACCCGGTTCCCAAGTTTTTCTTATTTCAACAGCCGATTTTCCCTCAATAATTTGAGAACGAATGGATTCAGTGCCTGTTAATTTATCGAAAAACGAGTTGAAAAATTTACTTTTATCGGGGCAATCTTTATATAACAATACCAACCAATCGAGGTAAATATGCTTGTAAGTAACAATATAGTCATTGGCAAAATCTGTAAGTAGAAAACCTCTGCAATTTTGGTTTAGATAAGGTGGATTAACTGCTTTCCCGGGAATATTAACGGGAGTAAATTGATAGTTACCCATTTTTAACCAAGGTGCACCAAAACATTCGAATGGTTTTTCAGTGCCACGACCCATAGATATTTGAGTTCCCTCAAATAAACCCAATGAAGAATATAAAATGATAGAAGTTGGATTTGGTAAATTCGGAGATGGAGCAACTGGCAATGGGTAAAACAAATTGTGAAAATAATTCTGAATTGGTATTACTTCGAGCTTACAGGTTAAATTCTTAGGTAACCAATGTTCACCATTAATCATTTTGGCTAATTCGCCCAATGTCATGCCGTGAACCAAAGGAATTGGGTGCATTCCTACCATGCTTTTGAATTTCTCTTCCAAAATTGGACCATCCACATAATAACCATTCGGATTTGGACGATCAAAAACAATCAATTGTTTGTTGTTTTCAGCGCAGGCTTCCATCACATAATGTAAAGTGGTTAAATAAGTGTAAAATCTAACCCCAACATCTTGAATATCAAATATAACCACATCTATATTTTTCAAATCTTGCTTTGAAGGTTTTATATTTTTTCCATATAGGGAAACGATGGGAATATTTGTTTTAGGGTCTACCGAATTGTTAATATGGTCGCCATTGGCTGCCTCTCCACGAAAACCATGCTCAGGAGCAAATATTTTTTTAATGTTTATTTTGAGGGAAAATAAACTGTCAACCAAATGGGTATGCCCAATAATTGAAGTGGGGTTGGCAACAATTGCAACTTTTTTGCCTTTCAGTTTATTCAGGTATAAATGAGTTTGTTCTGCACCTGTTATTATTTCGGCATTGAGAGAATTAGAAATAAAAAGTATAAAAATTGCAGCAATACATCGAAATCTACACGTTTCCGACTTAATTTTGAAGATAATGTTTAACTGGCCTTTTTTCATAGCAAAAAGATTCATTACAAAGGAACAACAAAGCAAGTCAAAAAGTGTCTTTTTTTTGGCAATTTTATCTGTTTCTTTGAGTGTTGCAGTAATTGTTATTGCATTTGCTACTGTGAGGGGCTTCAGAGATGAAATAAAACATAAAATTTCGATGGTTCACGGCGATTTAGTGATCGACGCCGCGGTGAATGTTGAAAATAGTGAACCGGTTCCTTTAAACGATTCATTAATTCCCAATTTGCAGAAAATTCTAAAATTAGCGGGAGTTGATAGGGTTTTGTTCTCATCGAGTAAAGCAAGTATTATAAAATCTGATGAAGAAATAGAAGGAATCATAGCAAAGGGGATTCTAAATACCCAACTAAAAAAATATTTAGGAGAATTTGCCATAGAATCGGTTGTTCCAATTGATGAACATTGGGTTGCAATTTCTAAAACTTTAGCAAAGCGATTGAATGTGGGCTTGAACGACAATTTAAAGTTGGTGTTTTTTGTTCAGGATTCAACGGGTAATACCAGACCAAGAGCAAGGAAATTAACCATTACTACATTATTTGAAACTGGTGTAGATAAGGTTGATGCAAATATGGTGTTGCTTGACGAGAGTATCGTTACTCGCATGATGCCTGAAAATTATTCCATTACACAACTAGAAATCTGGGTTAAACCGGGAAAAAACATTACCGAAATAAAGAAATCAATTCAAAATATGATTGATATAAAATCGGTTCGGGTGAATTCTGCGGAAGAATTCAACAGGCAGATTTTTGATTGGCTTTCTATTTTAGATTTAAATGTGATTATCTTGTTATGTTTAATTACCATTGTGGCAATTACAGCCACTTGTACAACTTTACTCATCTTAATGACAGAACGTACAGCATTCATTGGTTTGATGCAGTCTATGGGGGCTAGATATGCCGATATTCAGAAAATTTTCATCTATCAAGCATCTATAATTGCCATAACAGGTATTTTGATTGGTAATTTTATTGCCATTGGTTTATGTGTATTACAAAATCATTTTAAGTGGTTAACATTAAATCAAGAGGTCTATTTTATTAAATATGTTGCTATGAAAATTAATGTATTGGAAGTGTTGACAGTTGACGTCTTTTCCATTGCGCTAATCTATTTGTCGCTGTATATTCCAGCTCGATACATAAAGAAAATCCACCCAATTATTGCATTGAAATTCAAATAATTTGAAGTTTTAGATTTATTATACAACAAAAAAGCCACCTTGCGGTGGCTTTTTTGTTGTGATTATTGCAAATCAATTATACGTCAATTTTCGCATATTTTGCATTTTGCTCAATGAATTCTCTTCTTGGAGGTACTTCGTCGCCCATTAGCATGCTAAATACCCTGTCGGCTTCTGCAGCACTGTCAAGTGTTACCCGTTTGAAAGTTCTGCGGGTTGGATCCATTGTGGTTTCCCATAATTGTTCCGCGTTCATTTCACCCAAACCTTTATATCGTTGTACGTTTACAGAATCTTCTTTACCAGCTGCAACTTCTTTAATTGCCGCCATACGTTGGTCTTCTGTCCAGCAATAGCGTTGTTCCTTGCCTTTTTTAACTAAGTAAAGTGGAGGAGTAGCAATGTACAAATAACCGTTTTCAACCAATTTCTTCATGTATCTGAAGAACAGCGTAAGAATTAGCGTACGAATGTGGCTACCATCCACGTCGGCATCTGTCATGATAACTACTTTGTGGTAACGTAAATTATCTAAAATTAGTTCTTTGTTTCCTTCTTCGTTGGTACCAATGTGAACACCCAAAGCGGTAAACATGTTTCTAATTTCTTCATTGTCGTAAATTTTATGCTCAAGGGCTTTCTCTACGTTCAAGATTTTACCTCTTAAAGGCAGGATTGCTTGAAATTCGCGGTCACGACCTTGTTTAGCGGTTCCACCTGCTGAATCTCCCTCAACCAAGAAAATTTCACAAACCTTAGGATCTGTTTTAGAGCAATCTGAAAGTTTACCAGGTAAACCCATTCCAGACATAGCACCTTTGCGTTGAACCATATCGCGGGCTTTTCTAGCTGCAGCTCTTGCTTGAGCAGCTAAAATTACTTTGTCAACGATAATCTTTGCTTCTTTTGGATTTTCTTCTAAATAAGCTTCTAAAATTGCATTTACAGTTGATTCCACAGCACCACCAACATCATTGTTACCAAGTTTTGTTTTGGTTTGTCCTTCAAATTGTGGCTCTTGAACTTTTACTGAAATCACACAAGTAATACCTTCACGGAAGTCATCACCCGCAATTTCAATTTTCACTTTTTCAAGGAGTTTCTGTTTGTCGGCATATGATTTTAGCGTTCTAGTTAAAGCCCTTCTAAATCCACCAACGTGAGTACCTCCCTCAATAGTATTGATATTATTTACATAAGAATGCAAATTTTCGGCATAGCCCGTATTGTATTGGAATGCAATTTCTACAGGAACACCATATTTATCACTTTCGCCGTAAATAGGAGTAGGGATAAGGGTTTCGCGGGTTCCATCAATATATTTAACAAATTCTTTTAAACCACCTTCGCTAAAGTATTTTTCATTACGGAAAGTTCCATCTTCAAGTTGTTCACGTTCATCAGTAAGTGTAAGTGTAATTCCTTTGTTCAAGAAAGAAAGTTCTCTCAAACGATTTTGAAGGGTATCAAAATTGAAAGTATGAGATTCCTTAAAAATGTCTCTATCAGGAAAAAAAGTTACTTCAGTACCTCTAATATCTGATTCACCAACAACTTTTACATCGTACATTGGTTTACCAATTTGGTATTCTTGCTGATGTACTTTGCCGTCGCCGTATACACGTACGGTTAAGTGTGAGGAAAGTGCATTTACGCAACTAACACCAACACCATGCAAACCGCCAGAAACTTTGTATGAGTCTTTGTCAAATTTACCACCAGCATGGAGTACAGTCATTACAACTTCTAAAGCACTTCTATTTTCTTTGGTATGCAATCCAGTTGGAATACCACGACCATTATCAAGTACCTTAACACCATCACCTTCTAAAATTGTTACGTGAATTGTATTACAATGACCAGCCAAGGCTTCGTCAATACTGTTATCTACAACTTCATACACCAAGTGATGTAACCCTTTAGGGCCAATATCACCAATGTACATTGCGGGTCTTTTTCTTACAGCTTCTAATCCTTCTAAAACCTGGATATTGTCGGCGCCATAATTTCCTTTATTGTTCTCGTCCATCTACAGTTGTGTAAATTAATATTTGGTAAATTTACTAATAATTTACAACCTTAAGAATAAACTTAAGGTGTAATTTTCCACATAATAACAACGTTTTTTTAACGATTAAGAAATTATAGATTGAATTGTACCCAATACCCTAAAATATTCAGTAAGAGAAATCATATATTTACCAAATTGTTCAATGGTTTTTAGCTTTGCTTCAAGATATCTGGTTTCACGAGAATTTAATAGAAAAATTGTACCATCACCACTTTCGAATTTTTTAATTTCCATTTGGTATAATTTGTAATATCCTGTCTCTACATTTTTAAGCATATCTAAAATTTCTTTATATGCCAAAGTTTGTTTTTTCAAGGCAAGTAATTTTGTGTCTATTTCCCTTTGTTTTAAAGTTGTTTCAAATTCATTTTCTAACAACTTTAATTTTGCAGTTTTCAATTCTCCCCTAGAAGATCTAAAATATAATGGCGCAGAAAAAGATAAACCCAATCTATGGTTATTTGCCAAATTTGTTGATGAATATTGCGACAAATCTGTGGTTAAATACTGATATTTCAAATCAAACTTGGGCAATACATAACTTTGTTTTAGTTTGATGTCGAGTTTAAGTGAGTTTGATTTTTGAATATAAAATTGCAAATCAGGTTGAAACAAAATCAAACTATCTGTATTCCCATTTTGCAAGATGAATTTACTTTCAAGAATCTCAAAAAATTTATTCGACGGCAGAATATTAGATTTAATTGCCATAGGAGTAAAATCAATTACACGGTTGTTTTTTACCGAATTCCATAAATGAGCTGAGAACAGTATTTTAGTTTTTTCCGAAAATATTGAGATTTCTTTTTGTTTGGTTACGAATTGATTCAATTGAACAGATGTTTCAAGTGTGTCAAATCCACTGCAACCACCTGCTGAAAACAATTTGCGAATTGCAATTTGTCTATCATTAGATAGGGCTATCGATGAATTTAATATGTTCTTTTGCTCTTCAAAAACATACCATGAAATATATTGACTCCAAATATTTAGATGTAAATTTTGAATCATTTGCCGTTGAACAATATCAGATTGTACTTGAAATACTTTGGCTTGTTTAAATGCAGTTCTTCTTTGATCAGTGATTAAATTTCTTAATGCAGATAATTCGAAACCCACATAAGACAATCCCGAATTCCCAGTTGTTGATTCCGGATTAATAAAATCTCCAGAATTGTTTTCATATCCAATTATAGGTGTAATGGGTGATTTCGTATTGAAATCTACCTCTAAAAATTGATTTTGATAATACGTTTTGTTATCGAAGGACTTTTGTTTTATATCGTAATTAATTAATGGATCAAAATTTCCGGACGCTTTTTGCTGGTTGGCTTTTGCATATTGTGCCTGTAAAAACGAAGAATAAGTGATAGGGTGATGTTTGTTAATATTATCTAAAACATCATGAATGGTTAAATAATAAAAGGTATCGATTTTTTGTGCCGATAAAGAAAGTATGAATAATTGAGAAACTAAAATCCCGAAAAACTTTAAACGCATATTTGAATTATTGCTTTTTATTTGTGATTATTGGTTTGTAATAATCTGGCGAAAATCCACACAAGGTTCTCCATATTTCATACCAAATAGGAACTTTTTTCAACAACAAATATCCGTTTGCTCCAACACCAATACGAAGTTCTGTTGGCCAAGGTTTAATTTGGCTTTTTGGTTTTACCAGAATTCTATATTTGCCATTTTCATTTGGTACAGAATTAATTGCATAAACCTCGCCAGGAAATGTTCCGTATGTTAAATTAGGCCACCCTGAAAACACCATTGTAGGCCAACCGTCAAAAATAAATTGAACATGGTTACCTACAGAAATTAATGGCATATCAACTGGGTCAATAAATAGTTCTACGATGTGATGCAAAGAGTTGGGAATAATTTTGCAAATAGTTTGACCTTCCTTAATAGTTTCACCAATTCCATTTAATTTAGTTTCGGTGATAAACCCTGATTGAGGCGCAGTGATGGTATAAAAACCATTTCTAATAATATAATTTGAATAGGTGTTTCTTAATTTGGAAACTTCACTTTCAGTTTCCATTTGGCCCGAAATTGCAGAATATCTTTCACTTTCACTTTTTGATAACTTTTCACCGTATTCTGCACTCACATTCTGTAATTCAATTTTAATATTGTCAAGGGCTATTCTGGTTTGTCTGATTTTAGATTCGATAACCATCAATTTAGAAATAGACTCTTGTAATTTGTTTTTCCTATTTTCAACATCAAATTGACTTTTTATGTGCTGCGTATACAGAATACTGTCTCGTTCAAATTGCTGCTTGGAGATCTTTGCATTTGTTTTTGCAGATTCTAATTCTGCATAATCGGCCTGTAATTTTAATTGCTCTTGGTCAAGTTTATTCTTGAGTTTATTGTAATTTAGTTCCTGACTAATTTCTAATTGTTTAATTTGATTATTAATTGCATTAATTTTTGAACTGTATGATAGTATAGAGTTTTCTTTTGCTTTTAACTGTATATCAGTTTGTTGCAAGAGTTCGGGATTTAGATATTCGCCTTTAATTTCTGTAATAACCGCAATTGTATCACCGGATTGAACAAAGTCGCCTTCATTAATATGCCATTTAACCAATTTTCCTGCTATAACAGATTGAATTTCTTGAGGTCTTTCATTTGTGCCAAATGATGTAACCTTGCCCTTTGATTGAACACTCTGTGTCCATGGCAAAAATAAAAACACAATAATAATTATAAAAATTACAAGTATGAGTTTTCCAAACCTATTGTTTGTCCATTTACTATCTCTGGTTAAGAATTCTAATTGGTTCATGATAATTCGTTGATTTCGTTTAGTTTTTCAACTGAAAGCCCAGAGTCATATAAATATTCAACAGTTAAAATCAACTTTTCAATGGCCTCTATCAAAGTAAAAACCAATATTTCTGAGGCAAGAAATTGTCCCAAACTAATATTTTGATTCACGAGTAAGTAACTTCCAATAATTAACATGATTGCCGTTAATATAACCTTGATTCCAACACCAAGCCATGCTTGCCTTCTCAGTATGTTAAAATGATTATTTCTAGAAATAACATAACCTTCCAACGATTGATCAATTTTATCTGAATAAATTTCTAATTTTTCGTTTGCAAATTGTTGCAAGCCTTCTGCTGTTTTGAACTTGAAATAGCTTTCTGACCTTGCAGTATCAAAACCACGGTACCAAGTAAATTTCAAAGAAAAATAAACAACAAATCCAACTAAAAAGCCAAAAACAATGAAAAATGGATGGTAAAAGCACAAAAGAATCAATCCACAAATAGCTTGTAACAATTTCCCAGTAAAATCAGTAATCAACTTAGAAAAACTCTTTTGAAGTGTAATTATATCCAAAAATTTCATTGAGGCGGAAACAACTGCCTCTTTATTCACATTGGAATATTCAGAAATTGCATTTTTAAAATTAATCGTATACCTAACAAATAATTTCCTATGAAAACTATCTACTATACTCAATTGCGCAATTCTAGTTAACCCTAATAAAAACACAGCACCAGTAATTATAACAACCAATATGACCCAACTGCTCGACAATCGTCCAGCCAATACAAATCCAATGATCGTTTGTATTCCTAAGGGAATCGTTAAGCTAATAATTCCGGCCAAAGCTGCATAAATGTACAAATACTGAACACTTTTCTTTTCAAACTTAATAATTTGAAATAGGGTTTGCAAAACGAATTGTATTTTTTCTCTCGCTAACTCATTCTTTTCTTGAGTCTTTTTTTGGTTAGAGTTGTTGAAATATGACATTAAATATAATCTTTATAAATATAAACAAATATACTATCAAAAGGTTCTATTTCCCTCTACCTTGGATCATAATTAACGCTGTATTAAACATGATTTTGATATCCAATCCCAAGGACATATTTTCTAAATATAAAATATCAAATTTCATTCTATCTATCATTTCTGATACATCTTCCGCATACCCATATTTAATTTGGCCCCAACTTGTAATCCCTGGTTTCACTCTGTGTAATCTTTTGTAAATTGGTGCTTTGGCAACTATTTGATCTATGAAAAATTGTCTTTCAGGTCTCGGACCCACCAAACTCATTTGCCCTAAAAGCACATTCAAGAATTGTGGCAGTTCATCTAATCTGGTTTTTCTTAAGAAAATCCCCACATTGGTTCTTCGATCGTCATTATCACTACTTAATTGAGGACCAGAAGTCTCCGCGTTTGCGCGCATACTTCTAAATTTGATAATTTTAAACGGAATTCCTCTTAACCCGATTCGATCTTGCAAAAAGAAAATAGGTCCTTTAGAATCTATTTTTACAAAAAATGCAATCAATAGCAAAATAGGAGATAGGCAAACCAAAGCAATGAATGCAATAAAAATATCCATTCCCCGTTTGATAAATTTTTGCCAGTATGGCATAACTTCAAAATCAACCTCAGCAAGCATGGTCCCTAAAATATTATTCATTTTTACCATCCCCAAAACCAAATTATATTCATTCGGTAGCATTTTTAAATGAATTTCTTCATTTTGTATAATATCAATAATTTGAGGGACATATTCAGATTCTTCAGGTTCATTACAAAGAATGATATCTTCAATGTCGTAATTTTTTATTAACTCCGGCAGAGAATTCCAATTTCCAATTACCGAAAGATTGGCGTTGTTTGAATCTACTGAATTTTGTTCGGTAATTTGAACCAATCCTTTGATATTAAATCCCTCCCAAACTTTTGCCGTTTCAAGGTCAGAAATAAGTTGTATGGCTTTGGGCCCGGTTCCAATCAGTAAAGTGTGATAGCCCCAATTTTTACTTCTGATTTTATGAATGGTATATGTTGAATTGATTAACCTAAAAATTAAGGTTGTGAAAAAATGAAATCCAAATAAAACTGCAAGAGAACTATAATAATCATAATAATTAGATACACTATCGTCAAGAATTAAAGCGAAAAACAATATAATTACACCCAAGAGACTGTTTCCGAAAGTGTTTTCAAGTTCAACCAATCTAGATCTGCGTAAAATATGCTGATAATATCCGGACATAGCATATAGCATAATCCAAAATAATGGAATAATAATGAGTCCTGCGTATAGTTTTATATCTTGGTTAACCGGTATTGTATATCCATGTTTAACTGCTTCTACATAGTTTTTTCTGTATAAAAACAGAACCAACCAACTAAAAGAAGCCGCTAGCCAATCAAAAAATACATGCCAAAATATTCTGAATTTTTTACGCATCTAGTTCAAATGAGATAAACGGATATTATCAAATAATATTTCATGAGATCCAGAAAAAGATGCAGGTTTATCAATGCTATAAATAATTTGAAATGTTGTTCCTGCTGCTTGACCTTGTATTTCATAAATCAAATCAGTGTAAAACCTTTTCCATACTCCTCCTGTAGGATTAATTACCAAATAGGGAACATATTCATTACCATTCGTTGGGCTATTTCTTTTAAGAGCCACTTGAATTGGTAAATCAGTTTTTACATCAAATTCAAAATAAACACTTACACCATCAAGTGGGATGTTTTTGAAAATATCAAAACAACCCAAATCCATCGATTTGAAGCTATCAGTATTTTCAAAAGTTGCTGCATAGCAATTTGTATAGCCACTAAATCTATTATTTAAAACAAAAGGCCTACTTACAATTTGCGTTGTATCGCCTTTGGTAACTGATATTGGAATCAGAGTTGAAGTACTGTTTTGGAAATCTTCCTGCCAAAGAATTTTCGCTTTACTTCGATAAACCAATTTGGGCGTAAAATTGGTTGTGCTATTTCTTGAAAGAGATATAAAAGTATCAAGAGGATTTAAAACTTTATATGAACCATAAGTTTGACTACTTCCATTGAGTTTTACGTAGGGTGCAAAAATAAAGTTGTTTTTCCCTTCTGCATCAAGAGGTATTTGTGAAGGTATTGGATAAGTGCCTAAAAATTGATTATTTTGATAAAGTTGGAAAGTGGTAATCTGGTGTACATTGTTTCCGCCAATGCTACTTGCATCAACATTAAAACTGTCAATTTTCAAATATGATGGAATGAAATTATTTTCGGTGTTACATCCCCCAAAATAGAAAATAACTAAAAAAGAAATGATTGCGATTTTTATATGCTTTCGCATAATTACAAAAGTACGTTTTAAATTTTGTAAAAGGAATTTCTGACGAATAATTTACATTAGACTAAACTGCTTGATAGCGGCGTTTTACCTTTTCACAAATTGTTTCGCAAATAATGGCAACCGTTTCTAAGTGGTCTAATCCATTGAGCGGACTTAAGTTTTTATCGATATTCTCGAAAAAATTACGCAATTCCATGCGTTTTACGTCATAAGGCATGATATTCCTATTTATTGAAATGAATTGCTGTATTTCAGAATTTTGATGAGGGTTTAAGTCCATATTTAACGACAATTGATCGGTATTTGAAGCCAATCGAAATTCCATTAACTGATTTTCTTGGAAATCAATATGAAACAATTTCTCATGTTGAAATACCCTTAATTTATGGGTATTTTCCTCAATTGCTCTGCCTAATGAAATATGGCAAATTGCATCATTGTCGTATTCAATATGAATATTTAACAAATCGGTATGTTCACCAAATAAAAACATAGGGCGTGCGGAAATACTGCGAATATTACTTTCAATGATTCTGTTAATCAAGTCTAATTCTTGAGCCAGTTGATTGAAAATCCATTGATTGAATTCCCCGGTTTTGGGTGCTTGACAATGTTTTTCCAGCTTAATAAATCTAGGTTTTTTAAGGTATTGGAGGGACGTTGTGAAAAGCGGCAAACTGTATAAAGTATTTCCAAATTGAAAAATGGTTCCAGATTCCATTCTCAATTTTTGAAGTGTATCTAATTCATGTGCTGACCAATTTCTATAACCATCAATAAAAATATTCTTTCCAAATTTCATCATTTGGCAAATCACATCGAACGATAAATTTTTGACTTGGTTACCTATGATGAAATTATCGCCGGTTTGGATGATTTCCAATATTTTGATAAAATCACCAAACATGTTATAATTTAAAGAATCATCTGGATCGATGTATCCAGTTAATTCAACATCCTTGGAATCTCTTAATAAAGCAGCATATTCGTCGACCGATTTATTTGATCCAAGAATGATTGTTTTTTTCATTTGTGATATATGATTAATTTTGCAGCGCCAACAAATTTTTGATTTTATTATCATTAATAAAACAAGGCATTCTTAACACCATGTTTACAAACCAAGATAGAACAGATACTTTAGTGCACCAAGGCAAACGAAAAAGACTCGTGGAAGAGCTTATCAAAAAAGGAATCAATAACCCGTTAGTCCTTGATTCTATTAGGGTTGTGCCACGACACTGGTTTTTTCCGAAGGATTTTGAACAGTTTGCCTATCGAGATGCTGCTTTTCCAATAGACCATGGACAAACGATTTCTCAGCCATATACGGTTGCATTTCAGTCTCAATTAATTGATATTAAGGAAAATAGTCGGGTTTTAGAGATAGGAACGGGTAGTGGA
Source organism: Flavobacteriales bacterium (assembly GCA_947487175.1). Classification (GTDB taxonomy): domain Bacteria; phylum Bacteroidota; class Bacteroidia; order NS11-12g; family UBA955; genus VMCP01. The sequence continues at coordinate 31,995 of CANKVM010000016.1, forward strand.
TACCAAGCGGCAATCTTGGCTAAAATAGGGGTTGAATTGTATAGTATAGAATACATCAAGCCTTTATTAGAGCAAGCTGCATCAATTTTGACAGAAATCAATCCTCAAATCAAATTATTTCATGGAGATGGTAGTTTGGGATTGCCGAAATATGCACCATTCGATGCAATTATTGTTACGGCAGGCGCTCCAATTGTGCCTGAAACTTTAAAATTACAACTAAAAATAGGAGGTAGATTGGTTATTCCTGTTGGCAATGAAAAAGAAAATCAAGAAATGCTTAGAATTACAAGAATTTCAGAAACTCAATTTGATCAAGATAGCTTTGGCGATTTTAAATTTGTACCATTAAAAGGAAAGCAAGGTTGGGGAATTTGATTATGAATTCATGAGGGATTCAATTTCATCAATTTCGGTAGGGTATCCCTCCATCAAATCAATCACTCCATTTTCAGTAAGAATTACATCATTTTCAATTCTTACTCCAATTCCTTCCTCTTGAATGTAAATTCCTGGCTCAACGGTTAAAACACTACCTAATTGCATAGGTTCAAATCTGTGCATAACATCATGAACATCTAGTCCTAAATGGTGGCTTGTACCGTGCATGTAATATTTTAAAAACGCCTTAGGATTGTCTTTTAATTCTTTGGTAGTTAATAAATTAATTTCAACCAATTTTTCAGACATGAACTCACAAACTTGAGCATGATAATCAGGGATAGATACACCCGCTTTTAATAAAGTTTTTGCCTTTTTTTGAACGGATAAAACTGCATTATAAACCTCTGCTTGACGCTTTGAGAATTTGCCGTTTACTGGAATACAACGCGATAGATCTCCATTGTAATTTGCGTATTCCGCACCGAAATCTAACAACAACAAATCTCCGTCTTTACATTGCTTATTGTTCTCTATGTAATGAAGTACACAAGCGCTTTTTCCGCTTCCAATAATTGGATCAAAAGCAAAGCCACGACTTTTATTTCTAATGAATTCATGAATAAGTTCGGCTTCTATTTCGTATTCCCAAACACCAGGTTTAACAAATTTCAACAATCTTTCAAAACCCAGTTTGGTTATTCTAATTGCTTCTTTTAAAAGTTCAATTTCTTCTGGTTCTTTTACCATTCTGATATTTGCCAAAATGGGTGCACTTCTTTTTATTTGATGCGCAGGATATTTTGCAATGATTTCTTTTGTGAATCTTAAATTAGAATAGGAAACTTTATCCGTAAATCGGTCATTTTCATTTAAATTCACATAAATATTATCTGCAAGCAAAAAAGCAGAATGAATTGTTTTCCAAAATTCATGAAACCAAAAAACATTTGAAACTCCTGAAACAGCAAAAACATCATTTGGCATTAATCTAGCACCATCCCAGATTGCAATTTGCTCAGAAGTTTCTTTTACAAAAATCATTTCTCTGAATAAAGGATTTGGTGAATCAGGAAACAAAATCAAAATGGTATCTTCTTGGTCAACACCGGTTAAATAAAACAAATCTGATTGTTGTTTGAAAGTGAAATAGGCATCTCCATTTCTTGGCATTTCGTCATTGCTATGAAATACAGCAATAGAACCAGGAGCCATTTTATCAGCGAATTTTTTGCGGTTTTTTACAAATAAAGCGGAGTTAATTCTGTTGTATTTCATTTTTTTGTCAAATAGATTTTACAAAAATAGTAAACACAAGCTGTAAATTTTGTGGATCAAATAAATATTTGAAATCCAAATAAGTTAATTTACTTCTTAAGTTATTGTATAATAGTTTATTGATTTCTACTTTTCTAATGTGTTTTATTTAAAAAAGGCAATGAAAGACTTTTGAAATGTCGATGATGCATAGATATTTCAATATTCAATATTCAATTTCTACTTTAAAATCAACAACATTTTTATTTTTTTTTGGAATAAAGACACAAAAAGTTTATTTTTGGAGCAACACTTTTTAATCATTAGGTGTCAATAAACCAAACAACAATAAAATATACTCGAAATATGAAAAGACTTTTACAAACTTTTTTAATTATTTTAACAACATTAGTGGTCAAAGACACCAATGCATCTCACATGATGGGAGCCGATATGTCTTACAAATGTCTAGGGAATGGCAAATACAAAATAATTGCCAAAGTTTACCGAGATTGCAGAGGTATAAATTTGGACAATCCTTCATTTGGAGCTTATGCCGGTGTAAATGGTTCAAACGGTTGTGGTTCAGTTAACCCCGGTAGTTTAACAAGAACTGCAATTAGAGATGTAACTACACGTTGTTCATCTGCAAACAGTCCTTGTAATCCTAAAAACACTTATGGTACAGGAAAGGGAATAGAAGAACATACTTTTGAGGTTACCGTTGATTTTTCAAAATCACCGTTGAGCGGATTTGTTAATAAAAGTACTTGTTGTGAAGTTTCATTTTATGTATCCCAGTGCTGTAGAAACGGTGGAATTACCACTGGTGCTGCCGGTAATGATTTTTATAGTACCTGCATGATTAACATTTGTAACTTGAAAAAAACCGTCAACAAATGTAATAGTTCACCAAACTTAACAAATGATCCAGTAGGATTTTTATGTTGTAATATTCCATGGTTTTATAATAATGGAGCGTTAGATACTGTAGATTATGATTCTATTTCATATAGATTGGTATATGGCTTAAATGCTATTCCATCTTCAACTGTATCGTATTCTAGTCCTTTTACTTATGCTTACCCAATGACTCCATTTTGTGTGCCTCCTACAACAATTAAATGTACACCAAATCCAAATGCCAATCCACCACGTGGATTTTATTTCGATACTGCGAATGGTGATATAATTGTAGTTCCTACAAAATGCGATGAGGTCCCCATTATAGTCATAGAACAAACAGAGTGGCGGGCCGATAGTGCGAACGGGAAATATATTGTCGTCGGGCGAACGCGGCGTGACATGCAGATGTGGATTTTAGATGATTGTGGTTACAACAAACCACCTGTTATTAACGGGCCATATAGTTGGATAATTTGTGAAGGTGATAAAATTTGTAAAAAAATCAAAATCACCGATGAAACTTTTACGCCTAATCAAACCGTACCAGATACCGTAATAGGTAAATGGAATGGAGGTATTCCAGGTGCTACTTTTAAGGTAGTTGATAAAACCAAGCGGGAAAAAGAATACGAATTATGCTGGCAAACAAAACGAGGCCAAGCAAGCGAAGTATCTTATTCATTTACTGTAACTGCATCAGACCAACACTGTACGCCTCCAGTTATTTCAATTCGTAGTTTCAAGATTAAAGTGCAACCAAGAGCTGAAGATCAACGTATATACACAACTGTAGACAAAGGCTCTTTACAAGGATACGCAGGTTCATCTTTAGCAAGTGGGAAACTAAAGTGCGGTAGATTTTCATTTACGGCAAAACTTGCTGCAAGTTTCAAAGGAAATGCAACTTACCAATGGAGCATTAGAGACTCTGTAGGTAAAAAAGAGTTGTATTTCAGTGCCAAGAAAACAGATACCATTACAATAAAGAAGGGTGGAAAATATATTATTGTGCATACTGTGAATAATACCTTTAACTGTCCTACTATTTATAGAGATACTGTAATTTTACCAGAGCCACCAAAGGTAGTTCTTGCAACAAAAGATACTTTTGCTTGTATGAATACTACAATGAAAATTTTACCAAAGGTATCAAATGGTAAACCAAATTACAGCTACTATTGGACTCGTATTACGGTAGATACTGCAAAGAAAATTTGGAAAAACGAATATCATATATCTGGTGATACCCTTGATTATTTAACAATTCCAGGAATTAACAGAGATAGCACAATTCGGATTAAGGTAAAAGATGGCGATGGATGTATTTTTTATGATACAGCTACAATTTATGTAAAACCGCTACCCGTAATTGGATTGGGTCCAGATCAACGTATTTGTACGTATGAAAAAGCAACATTTGATGCACAAAATAATGATTCTGTAAAATATCTTTGGAATACAGGTGATACTACTCAAAAAATCACAAAGAATGTACAAGGTGATTATATAGTTAAAGTAATGGAGGGACGTTATAAATGTATTCATTATGACACTGCTAAATTGTTTGTAAATGATACAGTCACAGCAAATGCAGGTCCTGATCTTACAATGTGTAACTTGCAATCAATTTTAATTGCAGGACAACACAGAAATCCTGCGTTGACTGGTATATACAGTTGGAAAGATGTTACAAAGAATACAGTATTAGGTTCCAATATGGGTTATACGGTTTCTCCTAGAAACACCAACTCTCCAGGATCTATGGCTCAATTCTTTACTTACAGTTTATATGTAACTGTGAAACAAGGAAATCATACTTGTGAAGATTACGATACTATGGTATTAAAAGTAAATACGCTTCCTTTTGTAAAGTGGGATCCAAAACCATTGAAATCGCAATGTTTTGCTTATGGTGACATCGAGGTAAACAATTTCTTTAATAGAGGTAAGATTTCTGGAGTGAGAATTTGGAGTGGAAAACGATTTGCAGCTGATATATATATGGACAGTATTAATCCAACACGTCATATGTTTAAAACTACCAAATTGAACAACGCAACTCAATTGCAGAATGGTAAAAACTTTACCGCTAATATATATGGTTGGTTTAAAGACACAAATGGTTGTGTGAATGTTGACTCCGTAACCCAACGTATCAATGGTAACCCAATTCTTGAGTTAACGAATAAAACGTATTGCCAAGATAAAGGTGATGCATTTATGGATAGTAGTGTAATCAAACCAAGAACAAAAGCAGGTGTTAATTTCTTGTGGACACCACAATTGATGCCAAGTGGTGTTGATTCTGCTAAAATATTGGTTAACAACAATCCTTTAGGAACACCAGATTGGCATTTCGTATTTGGAGGTCCAACAGAAGACTTTTACATGGGTAATTATAAATTCAAACTTTGTATTGAAGATATCTTAACAAAATGTAAAAGTTGTGATACAACACTCATTAAAATTATTGGTGAACCAACCATTAAAATAATTTCACCAAATCCATTATGTGTAAACTGGGATACCATTGATTTATACGATAACGTATTGTTGAATGACGTAAAAGGAAAAGATGGAGACGGCGGTTCATTTAAAATTGTTGAGTTTGATTATGCCAAAACAGGACCAATGATAGGCAAAGCATTGCCTTTGGGTCACATGTTCCCCCCATCATTTGGTAGAGGTAACTATAAAATATTTTATTCAAATAATGGAACAGGGTGTTTAAAAACTGATAGTTTCTATATCACTGTTAATGATACTCCAGATGCCGTGTTGTTAACGAACGTAACATTATGTAGTTCTGGGCCAAAATTAGACTTGAATACACGCCTTGATTTAGTGAAATCTAAACCATCTGGTGCAACAATTAATTGGGTTGGTCCGAATTTAGTTGGTACCATGTTTACTCCGGTAACTACCAAAACTGCAAATTTTGAAGGTCCTTACAAAATGACAATGTCATATACCGATAATAACGGATGTGCGGACACCGAAACTTATAGTATTTTAGTAAGAACACAACCAGAAATTAATATTACTTCATCCAAACCAATGTCGGCATGTGAAAACACTCCATTGGCAATTCAGTCCAAAAGTGCATTTAGCAATAGTCAGGTTTTCTGGACATTAAGAAACGGATCTGATGGTAAAATTGACAATATCAACTCAGAAAACATCAATTATACAAATGGGTTAAATGATATTGCTAAAAAATCTGCTAGATTACTGGTAACAACAGTGCCATTGGCAAATGATGTTTGTCCTCCAGTATTTGATTCTATTGATATCATTTATTATTTGTATCCTAAGTTGGATCCAATTCCAATGCAAAAAGGTTGTGTGCCTCTAACCACAAATTGGTCTGTAACCGATACCAAAGGTATTAATCCAAGTGATTTGGCTTATTCATGGATATTTAGTAACGGAGATTCTAGTAAATTGGCAACACCAACAAATATTAATTTCAATGTTCAGGGTAATTATATCTTAGGTGTAATAGTTACAAATACAAAAGGCCCTTGTGCCGATACTATGTCTAGTACAGTTGAAGCGTATCCAATTCCGGATGCTAAATTCAGAACGGATCCAAAGTATCACACAACAGTTGCGCTGCCTAAGTTTATCATGTATAACGAAAGTTCAGTTCAACAAAATCCATTTAATCCATCAATGAATTACATTTGGGACTTTGGAACATCTAAGCCTGATACATCAATGATTCAAAGCCCTCGTTTTGCATATTCTAGAGATACCGGGGTATACTTGATTAGATTATTGGTAACTACAAATCATGGTTGTACAGATACAGCTTCTCAATGGATTCACATTGGACCAGATATCATTGTATTTGTTCCAGACGTTTTCACTCCAAATAGTGAAGGTCCAGGATTTAATGAAACATTTGCTCCTGTAGCAACCAATTTCAAATCTATATCTATGGCTATTTACAACCGTTGGGGTGAAAGACTTTATCAAACCAACGACATCTCAAAAGGATGGAACGGAACGGCAAATGGACAAAATTGCATGCAAGATGTATATGTTTATCATATCATAGTAACTTCATTTGAAGACAAGGAATATGTCTACGATGGAACAGTTACTTTGCTACGTTAAGTGTAAATTAAAATAAATTAAATTAAAAGGCCTATCAAATGATAGGCCTTTTTTAATTACGTTAGCTTTGATAGCTTTATTTTTAGAATTTACTTTAATACCAAAAGTATAAATAATTGATTCGGTTATATAATTTGATTAAAGTCAATTATTTCTAAATCAATTCACACGCGTATATGGATAAAATCATAAGCTAAATTCAATTGAAACAACATTTCATTACTCTAGCGCGCCTGTTTCTCTGACTCCAAAGGAATACATTAGTATAAGACCTTGGCACTTCTAATATATATTAAGAAAGCTTTAAAAAATCTGCAACAACAAAAGTACTTCCCCCAATAAAAATGAGTTCATTTGATTTACAAGCTCTTGAAGC
>CANKVM010000017.1 GCA_947487175.1 Flavobacteriales bacterium
GTGAATTGCAGATAAAATACCACAGCTATTCGAATCAAACATATATTCGCTCTTGGTATATCCAATTTTGGCAATTACACCACGCGCAATGCTTTGAACATCTAAATAGGCTTCAGATTTAACCTCACCAGCTAAAACAACTTGACCTGTAGTTACCAACGTTTCGCATGCAACTTTACTGCTTGGATCGTAGGCTAAGAAATTATCGATAAGCGCGTCGGAGATCTGATCTGCAACTTTATCTGGGTGCCCTTCAGACACCGATTCGGAAGTAAAAAAATACGGCATTTTTTTATATTTTCACAAATATACAATCTTAAAAGTAATTTTTAACAGCGCCTTTGTGAATGGCTCATTTTATTAGTTTGTTATTGAATTTTTGGTATCTTTGTATCTATGTTTGAAAACCTGCAATCCCGGTTAGAAAAAGCGTTCAAATCATTGAAAGGCCAAAGCAATATCAATGAATTAAACGTAGCTGAAACTGTTAAAGAAATCCGAAGAGCCTTAATTGCGGCCGACGTTAACTTTAAGGTTGCAAAAACATTTACTGATGATGTTTTAGAAAAGGCCCGCGGAGAGAATGTGATAAAATCAATTTCTCCAGGCCAATTATTAACGAAAATTGTAAACGATGAACTGGTTAAATTACTCGGCGGTACAACCCAAGAATTATCTACAAAAGGTTCTCCAGCAATTATTTTAATTGCGGGTTTACAAGGTTCAGGTAAAACCACTTTTACAGGAAAACTAAGTAAATATCTGAAAGCGCAAGGCAAAAACCCATTGGTGGTTGCCGGCGACGTATATCGACCTGCTGCACGTGAACAACTGCGCGTATTGGCAAGCCAAACAGAAGTAGGTTATTACACTGAAAACGAAAGCAACAATCCCATTTCAATTGCTGAAAATGCTGTAAAATATGCAAAAACGAATAATCACAACGTTGTAATTGTTGATACCGCGGGTCGTATTGCAATTGACAAACAAATGATGGACGAAATAGCATCCCTCAAAAAAGCATTAAATCCTACTGAAATATTATTTGTTGTTGACTCAATGACAGGTCAAGACGCCGTAAATACTGCAAAGAATTTTAACGACGTTCTTGATTTTACGGGTGTGGTTTTGACAAAATTAGATGGTGATACACGCGGTGGTGCTGCCCTTTCTATTAAATCTGTTGTAAACAAACCAATTAAATTTGTTTCTAACGGCGAAAAAATGGATGCCCTTGATGTCTTCCATCCAGATCGTATGGCTGGTCGTATTTTGGGTATGGGTGACGTTATTTCATTGGTTGAAAGAGCGCAGGCTACTTTCGATGAGGATGAAGCACAGCGTTTATCTAAGAAAATTGCCAAAAACAAATTCGATTTTGAAGATTTCTTGAGCCAACTTCAACAAATCAAGAAAATGGGTAACATGAAAGATTTGTTGGGCATGTTGCCAGGTGTGGGTAGTAAAATCAAAGATTTGGATATTGACGACAATGCCTTTAAAGGAATTGAAGCGCTAATTCAATCAATGACTCCACAGGAAAGAGAAAAACCAGAATTATTAAATGCTAGCCGCAAACAAAGAATTGCCATAGGCAGTGGTCGGTCGGTGCAAGAACTCAATAAACTACTCACCCAATTTACCCAAATGCGCCAAATGATGAAGTCTATGAATAATAATAAAGGCAAAATGAAGGGTTTAATGCGCTAAAGGCAAATGAAAAACCACTTAGCAGATATTCGCAAAGAATATTTAAAGGGACATATTTCGGTAGAAATGATGCCTGAAAACCCATTAGATGCCTTGAAAACTTGGGTTGCCCAAGCCATAGAAGCAGAGGTGGAAGAACCTACTGCCATGAGTATTTGTACTGTTTCTAAAGATAATAATCCATCGTCTCGACAAGTTTTATTGAAGGAAATCCAATCGGAGGGACTTGTTTTTTATACAAATTACAGCAGCCGAAAAGGACAAGAAATAGAAAACAACCCAAATGTTGCTTTAAACTTTTTCTGGCCTGCTTTGGAACGTCAAGTGAGGGTGCAATGTATTGCTTCTAAAGTTTCGGCAGAAGAAAGTGACACATACTTTTATTCTAGACCTAAAACTTCTCAAGTTGGTGCCATTGTAAGTAATCAAAGTTCAATCATTACCAGTGATTTAGATTTAGAAGCAGAAATTGAACGTATTTTAGAGGGCAGTATTGAAATCAAACGTCCTGAAAATTGGGGTGGATATATTTTAAAACCCAATTACTTCGAATTTTGGCATGGAAGGGCAAGCCGTGTCCACGATAGGGTATCGTATAATTTGGAGAATGGCAATTGGATCAAAAATAGGTTATCACCTTAAATTGCTGGTTCAACAATTATAAATAGTCAAAAAAAAAGACTACCCTGAAGTAGCCTTGAAATTGGATGAACCAAAAGTTATTTCTTTTTAGCTTTGGCTTTTACTTCTACTTTTTTAGCTTCGCGATATGGACGTACTTTTCCATATGAACCCATAAAAATTTTCCCTTTTTTTGTTTTTTTGTCGCCTTTTCCCATGATAGTTTCTTTTATATATTGTTATTTTAAATTTTTATTTTCCTTGAGCTTTATCTGAAAAGCCTTGCATTAAATCAGTTGAGATACCTGTGAAACTAAAACCACCATCGTGGAAAAGGTTTTGCATGGTAACCATTCTGGTATAATCGCTAAACAAACTTACGCAATATTGCGCACATTGATCCGCAGAAGCATTTCCTAAAGGACTCATTTGATCTGCGTAATTGTAAAATGCATCAAATCCACCTACTCCGCTACCTGCAGTTGTTTTGGTTGGGCTTTGCGAAATTGTATTCACACGCACTTTTTTAGCCTTGCCATAATGGTATCCAAAACTACGCGCGTAGCTTTCTAGCAACGCTTTCGCATCTGCCATTTCACCATAGTCTGGGAACGTACGTTGCGCTGCAATGTAACTCAATGCTAAAATGCTACCCCAATCATTCATGGCATCAGATTTCATTAATGTTTGCATCAAACGATGAAATGACATTGATGAAATATCTAATGTAGTGTGCATGTAATCATAATTCGAATCGGTATAAGGGTTTTTCTTTCGAACGTTCAAGCTCATACCCACACTATGTAAAACAAAATCAATTTTGCCATTAAAAGCTTTCAACGCGCCGTCAACTAAATTTTGCATATCTTCCATTTTGGTAACATCAGCATAAATCAAAGGGGCGTTTAATTTGGTTGCCAACTCATCAGTTTGCCCAATTTTAGCAGCCACCGGGGCATTGGTTAACACAATATTAGCACCTTCGGCATGACATTGCTCAGCAACTTTCCACGCAATTGAAGCCTCGTTTAATGCTCCGAAAATAATTCCGTTTTTACCTTTTAAAATTTGATTTGACATAATTAAATGATGACTACAAAAATACTCCTATTTACATGAAAATGAAAATGAATTAATGGTATTTGAAAAATACACGCAAAACGGCGTGATTCAAAATTACATACTACTGATATATAACATTTTAAATTCAAATATAAAAATTAATATTTTCAATTATTCTAATTAACATTTTTTACATGGGCTTATTCAAAATCACTGATTATCCATTATTTATCACAATTTTAGTTCTATTTCAAGTTCTGAAAGTTCAATAAAATGTCATTATTAATTAGATTTTATCTAATTCATTGAGTACAATTTGAAAATGTGAAAATTTAGTCTTTTATTTACATCTAATTTAAAATTAACATGAAGAAACATATACTATCAATTTGTCTCACACTGTTTATAAGTGTTAATCTTTTTGGTCAATTGGTTCAAATAAATCAACCAATTATTAATGATTTACCCGTTAAAAATACTTACGGTAAAATTACTAGTAGGTCCGCTACAAATCCGAAAAGTTGTAAAGGCGACACGAGTTATTTTCCTAATTTTGGTTCAACCCAGTATCAAACCTTATCTATTGGAACCGGTCAAAGTTTGGGTCAGTTTTATGGTGCTCCAACAGAAATTACCGTATCAGGATTTAGATTTTATGGTTTCTTTCAGTACGATACAGCTAGAAAAGTAACCAGTACCACAATTAAATGTAGAATTTACAAAGCGGGTGCCGATTCTTTACCTACAGGTTCACCGTTGGCAACTACGGTGATTCAAATTGACACCATTCAAGGTGCATTGTATTTGAGCAGAATGACCAGAAACATCGTTTTCTCATCTCCAGTAGCTTGTAATTTTCCTTATATCATTACCGTTGAATCTGATAGCACAAATTCAAGACCGGGTATAGTTTCTAACTCCTGGGCAAATGGAGATGGTGATTACCGAAACTTAGCAGTTGGGTCTGTAAGTGGCAAATGGTACCGTTGTCTGCAATTGAATATCGGTGGAATTTCATTCAATGCACATATGCAATTGTATCCTTTTGTTAAGTACAAGTTTGGAACTGATTTTACTCCAAATTTAAATTGCTATAACGCTACGGATACCATTCGTTTAACAAACCTCTATAAAGGGAGTGTAAACGGAAGTGTATTCTATAATTACTACCACTACTATGAAGAATTGGGTTATGGTTATGATAGATATTGCCATAATTGGGTAATCAACAATTCAAACTACTTTTATAACACAGTAGATTTAAAATACAAGCCAGCTACAAAAACCAATTTGAACATCGAACTGCGTTCTATGGTTGTCAGTTATACAAGTGGAGTATGTTGGGATACAACTATCAAAACAGTTGAATTTAGGCCGGTTACCCCTTCTCTATTAAAGCCCGCTAATGGCTGTATTGGCGATACACTAAAAATTGGTATTTCTGGCGATGCGGGTTCTACATTAAACTGGTATAACAAAGTGACCGATACAAAACCATTTAATTTAGGCAATTCTTACGTTGTAAACAATTTACAAAAAGCTGATACATTTGTTGTTTTGGCAACTAACGGTACCTGCACTTCAGGATACTTAACCATTAATTTGGCCGCAAACAAATACCCAACAAAAATTACAACCCGCAATGATTCTTTGTGCTCAAGTGCTACTGCCAATTTAATTGCAAGCACCGATAATGGCCAAATTGATTGGTATAACTCTTTAACAGGAGGCACCAAAGTATTCACTGGAAATACATTAACAACTTCTAAATTATTTAACGATACTTCCTTTTATGTAACCGCGATCAATAATGGTTGCGCTTATAAAGGAACCCGAATTTTGGTTAAAGCTTTTGTTGGAAGTTCATTCGCACCACCGCTACCAACAGTAGTAACCGATACAACAGTCTGTTTTACATCTACAAAAAATCATACATTGAGCGCAACTACTACAGGTAGCAACACCTGTCGTTGGTACGACGTGGCATTGGGTGGAACTCCAATAAGTACAGGAAACACCTATTCCGTAAGCATTAATAATAGAGGTACTTCAACTTACTATGTTGAATCATGGAATGGAAACTGTGGAAGTGGTAGAACACCTGTTAATATTTTAGCAGCTAAATATCCCCCAACATTTGTTAAAAAGAATGCTACCATTTGTTCTGGTGATTCAGCGAAAATTTCAGCTTCAACCATGTGGGGTAATATTGATTGGTATATGGATAAAAAAACCAGTACTTCTTTCTCTAATGAAAAATTCCTGACATTGGGTGGCTTAACAAATCCAAAAAACTACATTTATTTTAAAACCAAGGATACCGTTTGCGTTAATCCTAATTTTGATAGTGTTTTGGTAACAGTAAATACATTCCCTAAAGTAACTAAACAAATTAACAAAGATGTTTGTCAGAAATCACTGGGTGAATTGGGTGTTGAAATTCCATCTGGCAATGTCTATTGGTATGAAGACGATCAAACAGTAACCGTTTATGCTACAGGAAAAACAGTTTCTTTGGGTCAAATGTGGTCTAACATCACTTTGTATTACCAAACAGAAGCAAATGGCTGTTACAGTCCAAAAACGCCTTTAACAATAAACGCATTGCCTCGACCAACCGCAGGATTCACATGGACATTGGCTTGGCCTAGAAAAGTATCTTGTGTTCCTATTACAAACACTGGTATGACATTCAAATGGTATTGGGGTGACGGTGCAAATACAACAGGTTTAGGTGTTAACGCAAAGCATCAATATACAGATGAGGGAGATTATGTTATCAAATTAGTTACAACAAGCACAACCAATGGTTGCACAGACACCGCAGACATTCCAGTTTCAGTAAGTCATTTGAGTACAAAAATTATTTCAAACCCAGCGGTTAAAATTTATCCTAATCCTGCACAAATTGGATATATGCTCACCATTTCTGGCATCAATGTTACAGAAATCAAATGGTTTGATATTAGTGGAAGAGAAATTGCAAATGAAAAAGTATTTGAAAACAATACAATTATTCCATCAAAATTGAGCCAAGGATTGTATTTCATTCAAGGCAGAAACAAAGACCAGGCATTTAAAGCAACGATTCAAATTCTATAAAATTAATAGAAAAACTAAATAGAAAAAAGGACGCAATAAAATGCGTCCTTTTTTATTGTATACGTTACGATTCAACATCTTTGAATCCCATCGACATTAAATTAAATGCCATTACAAGAATCATAATCGCCAAGCCAGGGATGATTGCCAAATAAGCCTGATCCAATACCAAATAACCTAGATTTTCCTTTACCATAATTCCCCAACTTGGCGTTGGTGGAGCAACTCCCAATCCTAAAAATCCCAATCCTGCTTCCAACAATATTGCGGCAGCAAAATTTGTAGTTGCAAGAACAGAAAGTGAACCTTTTAGGTTAGGCAAAATATGTTTAAACATGATATAAAACGATGAAAATCCGGTAATCTTCGCTGATAAAATAAATTCTCTGTTTTTCATCTGCATGGTTTGTCCTCTTACAACCCTAGCAACTTCTACCCAACTGCTTAATCCTGTGGCAAGCAATACTTGAAAATAGCCTTTCCCCAAGAAAAAACTCAAACCAAGCGCAATAAGAAGCGTAGGCACAGACCAAAAAACGGTAATCAGCCATGTAAGTACCAAATCTATTTTCCCACCAAAATAACCCGAAATCAATCCTATAAATACACCAATAATCAATGAGATCATCATTGATAAAAAGCCAATACTCAGCGAAACCCGGGTACCAATAACCAATCGGCTATAAATATCCCTACCAAATCGGTCAGTACCAAGTATGAAATTTCTTGACTGTATTTTGCGTCCTTCAATAGAATCTAAAAACAAGGAATTAACCAAACCAGTTTTGTCATTAAAAAAGGTAATTTTATTGTTTTTGAGGGACGCTTTATCTCTGTCTGAAACAGAAACCAACTCGCCCAAACCATCATCACCGGTTAACCAGTAAAAGAAAGATCTAGGAGCAATTCTATTTTTTTCAACATAGTTAACTTTGGTTCCTGGAGACAAACTCGCCCACTCGGGCATAATTTGATTCGCATCTACTGAAGAATCAGGAGTGATTGAATAACCCAAAACACCCAATACAAAAAAGAAGGCACAAACTGAAAATCCAGTTAAAAATAACGATTGCTTAAACAGTTTTCTTAACATGATTTATGCCATTTTTATGATACAAATCAAGCGCAGCAATGATGGCAGTAAATGCCCACAATGGAACAGCCACTTTATCATATTGGCTATAATTGTTCAACACCGCATGGGTGTAATATGTCATCAAACTGAGCAATGCGATATAAGCTGTTAGTTTCACTTTTAACTCCGATGTATTGTATATTACCTTAAAGCCATAAGAGATTGTAGTCAAAACTATGACAACAAAAATTGCCAAACCAATATATCCCATTTCGCTCATTGCCGATAAAAATTCGCTATGAGCATCACCCAAATCACCTGAGCTAGTGCTTATTAATGTGAGTTCAGAACTCTTTTGAAAAGGACCATATTTAAAAACGTATGTTCCAGGTCCAAATCCAAAAAGGGGACGTTCCGAAACCATACGTCCAGCGCAATTCCATCTATTAATTCTTTCTAAATTACTTGGATCTGTGGTGATATTACTTACCGACTTTACGTGTCCCTCCAATTCATCACTACTGCCTTGCTTATTAGATTCTAATGAGTACAATATATCATCTTGTTTCACTACTGCAATTGTAGAAACAGTAAATAAAACAATAAGTATCCAAGAGAATCGGATTTTCATTCTTAAGATTGTCCAAAGTCCTCCAGAAACAATTAAACTTAACCAAGTTGCCCTGGTGAAACTCACAATAATGCCAAATAATAAAACCAAGAGTAAGAAAACAAATACAGGACTAAAAAAGACGTGCACATTGAATTGACGGATATAAAACGTATAAAATACGAGTATGAAAAAAGCAAAAGCAATGGCAGCCGCATACATTCCGTGATCAGGAAAAAAGGGCCATGAAATTCCATAGCTCGAGCTTCTAGAGAATCCATCCGCAGAATGCATTACCAGCGTGTACATAACCAAAACAAGTGTGAAAATTGTAAATGCTCTTAAAAACCAATGAATTCGGGAGTAATCTTTAAATATTTTAACCGCAAAAAAGAAGAATAAGGTTATATACCAAGTTCGGGCAAGGGCAAATTTAAAACTCACCATGGGCATTGAGCTAAATACACTTGATATCCAAAGCCAAATTACATATGCAAAAACAACGAGAACTAGCGGATGTTTAAAAATTGTTTTATCAACTGATCCATTTTTAAAAACATAAAATAACAACAGTAGAAACAAAAGGATATATACGGGCTCGGTAGGTAACGACATACCCATTCCACCTCCAAGATTATCGAAATTAATAGAAAGGGGAGCCAAGGCGCCAAAAAACAGCAATGCTTTTTCAGTGTGTAGAATGCATGCTAAAAAAACCAATATCGCTACAGGTATTAAAAACATCCAGTACCATTGGAAAACAGCCGCCGCTGCAAATAGAAATGCCAATAGCACACTGCCAATAATTAGCAGGATTTTATGTTTCAATAGAAACTGTGCAGGCAATACCTTCATGGATTATTTTCTGCGGAATAATTCAAAGCAAGCCAAGAAAATTGCGGTTGCAATAAATGTTCCTATCAATGAAATAATAATGATAAATGTTCTTTTAGGCCAAGCTTTGATTTCCGGAACTGTAGCAGATTCAACTGTGAATTTATGAGACATTGTTTCACCAACGTCAACTTTGCGTTTTTCGAATTGCGTAATCAAATCACTCTCCTTTACTTCTTCAAGCTTGATTAATTCATTTAAAGCAATGTAATCACCGCCACTTGCAACCAAAGTTTTTTGTTCTTCGAGTAATTTCTTCATTTCTGAAACTTTACCACTTGATTGGGCTTTGTAAATTTCCTCAGCCAATGCCCTACTTTGCTCTTCATAGTTCGTAACTCCTTGTTGACCCAATTTCCTCAACTCATCTTTGATGTTTTGAATTTTACCTTGTTTATCTTTCAAAGCCCTCTCAACAATTTGCAACGCAGGTGTAGCAACTTGGTTTTGTATTTCAGTGGTAATACTGTCATACAAAATTGCTATACCATTGGCTAAATCTGCTGCCATTTTAGGGTCTTCATCTAATACCAAAATTTCAATACTCAAATAACGTGTTCTGTTAAAACTAAAATTTTCTTTGATTTTGTTATCAAGGGCATATTTTGGAAATTGTTCTGTTTTAGGATCAATACCATAATGCTTAAAAAGTTGAAAATTTCGAACCAAACGACCCAATAAAGTTCCTGACTGTAAAACTTGCAACGCTTTTTCTGCTTCTATTTCTTCCCCAAATTCTAGAGGATCTGATTGACGCTGATTTAACTCAGTAAGTAATGCATTAGAAATAGAGTTGTTTTTTGTAGGATAAAAAATATGACGCGCAGAATATTTAGGTTTTGTAATTGCAGGATGCGTTAACACCACCGAAAAAACTATTGCACAAATTGCACTAATTAAAAATACTTTTCTCCATCGCCAAAAGAAATTAACTACACCAACTAATGTAATTGGCTTTACTTCACTTTCATTAATTAAATTATTTTCAGAGTTGGATAGATTATCTTGATTCATGTTTTTTAATTATACGTTTTCAAAAATATCTAAACGGAACGACTATCTAATCTATTTCCTAAGAAATATTAAGATTATCCACAATTTTTTTTAGTTTTTGTTACAAATCGAAGAATTTGAGTGCCAAATCTATGGCTCTATCGTCGGTTTTATTGAAATCTTCAGCCAAATACACTTGCTCAATTCTGTAATTTTGACGTTGAAAAGTTGCAATAATATTTTTAACCATGGTGGTGTTTAATTTCAAATTCACCAAAAGTTCACCATCGTTGGTAATATTAACCATCATGCCAATAATTTTTGCGCCGTTTTCTTCTGTCCATCGAGCCAAAATAGAAGGTGCAAAATCTTTATCACTCAATCTAAGCACAATTACAGCACCAATACCTCTATAAGTTAATGATTCAGTAATGAGTTTATTGATCTGTTTTTGATCAACAACACCTACAAAATTATCTTCTACATCAACCACCGTTAAGACGCTCAATTCGTTGGCCGCCAAAATTGGAACGATTTCATAAATGTGTTGATTTTCGTTTACTTTTGGGGCAAAAGGATTAGCCATTATTACTTCCTGCAACGACAAATGTTTGTCTTGAACAGTATGTAAAGTTGATAATCGGGCATAATTATAAAGCTTCTTTTTGTCAATAATTGGCAACTCAGATACACCTTGGCTTACCATAAAATCAATGGCTCCCTCAATGGTATCAGTAATTCTTAACCCATCTAAATGGTCGCTGATAAGTTCTTGCGCAATCATAATAACACAAATATAGGGAATTAAAATCCCTAATATTTGAAAAATCTACCAAGAATGGGAATCTTCGTTAAACCACGTATTTTGAATTTTCATGGTGCGTTCTATGAGTTCACGAACACAAGCTTCTCCCCCATTTAATGGTGAAATATATATGCAAACTTCTTTCACATCAACAGCTGCATCTTTGGGGCAACAACTTAATTCCACTTGTTTTAACAAAGGAATATCTGGCATGTCATCACCCATATAAGCAACATCGTTTGCTGTTAAATTGGTTTTGGCTAAAAAATCGGCAAACGCTCCTTCCTTATGTTCTTGACCCAAATAAATATGAGAAACCCCAAGTCCCTCAAAACGCTTACGCATTCCTTCAGATTTGCCACCTGAAATAACGGCAATTGCATATCCTTGTTTCGCAGCATGCTGCAAGGCATAACCATCTTTTATATTTACACTGCGCAACATTTGGCCCTCTTCATTAACCAAAACATCGCCTTGCGTTAAAACACCGTCAATATCAAAAGCAAACGCCTTAATATTCTTGAACATTGGAATTAAATTTGTCATTACTCTTCTTTTATATCTAGTAAACCAAGTTTGTACTGAAACATCATACCCAATTGCGTAGCCTTATCAATCATTAAATTAGCTTTTTCACCGGCAAATTGCGTAGTTACCGCAATTTTTAAGCACTCTTGCCAAACTTCAAAATCTAGATTCTGCAAACCTAGCTTTGAATGAACCCCATAGGCACTGCCTTGATAGGGATGATTCACTGCGTCTATGTCAAGTATAAACGTCCAAAAAGTATAAATTCTTGGCAAGTGTTCAGATAAGTTCAGATGTTCAAAATGTTTTCTCGTTAAATCGTTTTCCAATAACTTTTTATATTGAAAATCAACCACTTTAATTACATCTTCAAACGATGAAATATCTGTCATATAGGATTCTTACCAACCCAATACCCAAGAAAAAATCAAAGGTGCTACAATGGTTGCATCACTTTCAACAATAAACTTAGGCGTATCAATATCTAATTTACCCCAAGTTATTTTTTCATTAGGCACGGCACCAGAATAACTTCCGTAACTCGTTGTACTATCTGAAATTTGGCAGAAATAAGACCAGAAAGGAATGTTTTCCATTTCCATATCTTGGTACAACATAGGCACTACACAAATTGGGAAATCACCAGCTATACCGCCGCCAATTTGGAAAAATCCAATACCTTTTCCTTCGCTATTTTTAACATACCAATCGGCCAACCACACCATATATTCAATACCACTTTTCATGGTAGAAGCTTTGATTTGATTTTTGATTACATAACTCGAAAAAATATTACCCATGGTAGAATCTTCCCAACCTGGAACAACAATTGGTAAATTGCGCTCTGCTGCAGCCAACATCCAACTGTCTTTTGGATCAATTTCGTAGTACTGCTCTAGTTCGCCACTTAACAAAATTTGATACATATATTCATGAGGGAAATAACGCTCACCTTTATCTTCGGCACCCTTCCAAATTCCCCAAATATGTTTTTGCAATCTTCTGAAAGCTTCTTCTTCAGGGATACAAGTATCTGTAACACGGTTGTAATGATTTTCAAGCAAATCCCACTCGTCTTGAGGACTTAAATCTCTGTAGTTAGGAACACGTTTGTAATGTTTATGAGCAACGAGGTTCATGATATCTTCTTCAAGGTTTGCACCTGTGCAAGATATGATGTCAATTTTACCTTGGCGAATCATTTCTGCAAGGCTTTTGCCTAATTCAGCAGTTGACATGGCACCAGCCAAAGTAACCATCATTTTACCACCCTCAGTTAGGTGCGTTTCATACCCTTTAGCAGCATCAACCAATGCAGCCGCATTGAAATGCAAATAATGTTTCTCGATAAATTGAGAGATAGGACCTTTCATTGGTGCAAAGATACAATAAGCATTGCACACCTAAAAACGTTAATAAATTGGTAATAGCGTAATGTTTTTGAGGGACATTATTCGCCCAACCACCATTTTCTCTTGAACACCTTCTTTTCAGGAATGTGGTGCACCAATTTTTCTTGAATGTATCTTATAGCTTCATCTAAATCGTCTGTTACCAAAAATAGATTTTCATCCTCCGGCGAAATGGTATTTTGAAGATTCATCACATGAATTTGCTCTTTCAATTTTTCCCAGTATTCAACGCCCACAATTACTACCGGAAACCAAGGCATTTTCTTGGTTTGAATGAGGGTTAATGCCTCAAACATTTCATCGAAAGTCCCAAATCCCCCAGGAAAAACAACAAAACCAAAAGAATATTTAAAAAGCAATACTTTTCTAACAAAGAAATATTTTATGTCAACCCAAACATCCAAATAAGGATTCTGTTTTTGCTCAAACGGCAATTCAATATTCACACCTACACTTTTGCCACCTGCTTCTTTTGCTCCTTGGTTTGCAGCCATCATAATTCCGGGGCCACCACCGGTTAAAACAGTAAACCCGACTTTGCTTACCAAAGCACCCATTTTTTTTGCTTGTTGGTAATACGGATGACTTTCTTCAAAACGGGCAGAACCGAAAATACTGATACAAGGCCCAACAAAATGGAGTTTCCTGAAACCTTTAATAAATTCGAACAATACTTTTACTGCAAATTTCAACTCTGTGAAACGGGTATGGGGTCCTTCCAACATTTTAATGTCGGCAATACCAACCAATCGAGAATTCTGGTGTTTTTTAGGCATAAAAAAAGGGCCGATTAACGGCCCTTCAATATTCGTTAAAAAGAATTAGAATCTTTCGTTTTCAGCAAAGAAAAAGTTTCCTTCAATTGCTGCATTTTCATCGCTATCACTTCCGTGAATTGCATTTGCATCAATACTTTTAGCAAACAAATTGCGAATTGTACCCGCTTCAGCTTCAGAAGGATTAGTAGCGCCAATCACTTTTCTAAAATCTTCTACAGCATTGTCTTTTTCTAAAATTGCAGCATAAATAGGTCCGCTAATCATAAATTCAACTAAATCTTTGTAAAAAGGTCTTTCGCTGTGAACAGCGTAAAACTCACCTGCTTTTTCAGCAGATAAATGCGTGTATTTCAAAGCAACTACTTTGTAGCCAGCTTGAATAATGTGATCTAAAATTTTTCCTGCATGTCCGTTTGCAACAGCATCAGGCTTAATCATTGTAAAAGTACGGTTGGTTGTCATTTGATTTTAAAATTTCGGTGCAAATTTCGTGATTTAAAAGGACAATTATGCTATATAATCGCTTAAATACTCAAAGTTGTCGGTTAAATTTCCATTAACACAAATTGTAGCCTTTTCTATTAAAGTTGATTTCTCAGCAAAAAGTGCAGGCAATACATGTTGCAACATCAATTCTCCAAACTCTTCAGATGCATCTTTTGGCAATTCATTTGGCAAGTTGCCTACAGCCATCACATCTATGCTATTTTCAGAAAATGGTTTACAAACTTTCTGATTTATTTTATCCCACCCTATTACAGGATTTTGAATTGTAGTTGCTTCATAAGTTATTGGCACCGAACCTTCAACATCACAACTAATGTCGGCAATTACTTGAATTTTGAAATCTTCTCTACCCGTATCCTCTTTCGAAAATAAAGCAGGCAAATCTTCGGTCCAAAAAATGCCATTCATCAAAATATCTGTGACCCTCGTAAATGAATCAAAAGCACTTTGATATTCATTATGGTGGTCATAGAAAAAGTGTGTATCCCAATGGGTTTTTTCGGGATGGCAATACAAATCAGGGCTATTTAAATGCACAAAAACGGGTTGTGTGTATTGAACACTTAAAAATTGTTGAGGCGTAACTTCTTTGATTCGCATACTGCGTAAAAAGTCCAAGGCTCCTTGTGCAACCCTGCCACCTCCAGTTAATGCAATTTTGATTGGTGGTAGTTTTATTGACAACGCATTCGACAAAATTTCAGAATAATCAATACTCTGCCATGCGGGATTTAAATGAAACAAACCTGTTTTTTTGCCAAAGGTTAAAAATCCATTGTAAGCACCCACTATTCCTGCAAAACGGCCAAAACCAAGCACCCTTTGACCAGTTTCCCATTTCAATACTTCGTAATCAATCAACCGAATTTGCTTTTTAATAATTTCCTTCAATAACAATTGATTGTAAGGTTGTTTTTTGATGGTATGAGAGAAAAATAAATATGTTTTTTGAGGGATAAGGAATTCTTTAGGAACCTCTTTAATGCCCAACATAATATCGGCCTTTGAAACATCCGTTCTCACTTCTATTCCAACTTCTTCATAGGCTTCGTCAGAAAAACATCGGGTTGCGCATGATTCAATCACAACTTGAACCATTGGAAATCTGTTTTTTAATGCAACACATTGAACTGGGGTAAGGGCCACACGGTTATCCGGTGGGTTTTTTCGTTCTCTAATAAGCGCAATTAATATTGGTTGTTGCATTAGACAAATGTAAAAAACTATCTTTGAATATGTGCTTTTCTTATGCTATTAATTTTTCGCCTGAATCATTGAAATCTAAATTTGGAATTAAAGATGTGTCATTGCCAACACAGGGATTCTTCTTTAGTGGTTTTGACCATCCAGAAATGCCGATACTTAGTTTAAGTGAAAATGAAGTTGTAGCCACAAATATGCAGTGGGGACTAATTCCCAATTGGGTAAAGTCTATAGATCAAGCCATCGATCTGCGAAAAAACTCATTGAATGCACGTTCTGAAACTGCCTTTGAAAAGCCTATGTTTTATGGGGCTTGGGAAAGCCATCCCTGCATTGTTTTGGCAAGCGGTTTCTTTGAATGGAAACAAGTTAATAAAGAAAAAATCCCTCATTACATTTATGCTGCGAATGGCGAAATTCTAACAATGGCAGGCATTTACGATATTTGGACCAACAACATAACAGGTGAAAATATCAAGAGCTTTTCAATTTTGACAACGCATGCAAATCAAATGATGTCAGAAATTCATAATGTAAAACATAGAATGCCAATTATTATTGATCCAAATCAGTCAAAATCTTGGCTCAATTCAACGGCATCTGAAAGACATGATTTCTGCAAACCTTGCAGCAATGATTATTTAACAGCGCATTTGGTATCTCCAAAACTCAATAGCAACAAAATTAACCGCAACGAATCTTGGGCTATAGAACCCGCGAAAACTGCAAATCAAACAACGCTTTTCTAAGAGTTAAAAAGGTGAACACAAACAAAAAAGTGTACATTTGCAGATATTTTATGCGTATCTCATTTACTGTAATTTTCAGCGTTGCAATCATGTCTTGTCAAGGAAATCAGGCACAAAGCAACAAGAATCATGCAGATTCTACCAAAAAAGAAGTCAATTCACAGAAAGAATCTAATTTAACAAAAGACAAAATCACACCGCCAACGGAAGTGACGCCTTTTAAATATGGTAAATTCACTGGATTGCTTTCAGGTGACACCCAACAATTAAATTCTGGCTTAAAAAATCGCAAAATTTGGTTGAACTATGCCCGTCATACCAACACCAAATGGTCAGTTTTGTCGAATAGGATGAGCAAACCTATCACTGACTGGGTTAACGCAGCAAAAATCGAAAAGGAAAATGAACCTAAAACCCTTATCTATCCATTTGCAGGCGGTGATTTTTATTATTCGCATTTGTTTTTCCCTAAACAAGATACCATTATTATGGTTGGATTAGAGCCAGCCGGATATTTATTTGATGTTGAAAATTCAGATTCATTGAAACTATCAAAATATCTAAACAATTTAGAGCAATCTCTTTATTTCCCCCACAAGCTTGGTTTCTTTAGAACATTGAGTATGGAAGTAGATTTCACAAAGGGATATTTGAATGGAACCATTCACACTTGCCTTTATTACATGTCGAAATTCGGATATCAAATTACATACATTAAAGCATTTGATATTGACGAAAATGGCAATCCAACCAAAGAAATTGAAGTTGGAACTACTGCGCATAAACGCCAAGCCATTCGCATTGGTTTTCAAGATAAAAATGGAACAGGTATGGTAAAAGAATTGATTTATATTTCTGGTGACTTAAGCGACAAAGGTTTGTCGGCTAGCGCTACCAAAAATGGCAATGGCTTATATACTTTTTTAAACAACCGCAAACAGATCGTTTCTTTCTTTAAAGCTGCAAGTTATTTGATGCACAATGATTATTTCTCAAAAATCAGAGGTATTATGACAAGAAATAGCAAACGTATTTTACAAGATGACAGTGGTGTGCCATTTTCTATTTTAAAATCTACAGGATTTAATGTTTCGGTTTTTGGAGAATATACCAGAACCATTCAATTATTTAGAACCAGGGTTCAGCCTGATATGAAAGCAGAATACGCCGCAAAGAAACCTGCAAAATTGCCGTATAACATCGGTTATAATGCAGAATTTAAACAATGTAACATGCAATCTGCAGTAAAAAATTAAATGTCAGATTTTGTTTCATTAACCATCCAACCTAATTCAACGGAAGAAGAATTTAAGGAAATTATTGTTGCTTTAATTAGTGAATATCCATTCAACTATTTCAATACGGAAAATGATATTGTCATTGCCCATGCAAAAGGTTCAGATATCTCCGAATCTGATAAAGTTGAAATTGAAGATATTTTATCAGATTTCTCAACCAATTTAACTTGGGAATACCAAGAAAAAGAGAATTGGAACGAACTTTGGGAAAAGAATTTCTTTAATCCACTTCAAATTGAAAATGTGCATATTCGTGCAACTTTCCACCCTGAAGTAACAGAAGGAATTGTCATTACCATTGAACCCCGAATGAGCTTTGGAACTGGCCACCATTCCACCACGCATTTAATGATTTTGGAAATGTTGAAGAACATAGACAAAATAAATAATGCAACAGTGTTAGACATGGGTGCTGGAACAGGTATTTTGGGCATTGTTGCCGAAAAGCTAGGTGCGAAAAAAGTTACAGGAATTGAAATTGATGATTGGGTAGTTGATAATGCCAATGATAATGTTGCAATCAATCATTGCGGAGTAACAGAAATGCTTATTGGTACAGCCGAAACTTTAGACAATTATACCAACGAATATTTTGATGTTATTTTGGCAAATATTCATAGAGAAGTGATTTTAAATGACTTAGATGCCTATTTAAGGGTATTAAAACCAAATGGTTTGATATTAATTAGTGGATTACAAATTGTAGACTTACAATTGGTTAACGATGTTTGTTTAGAAAAATCATTAGAAAAAATTGCAGAAAACACCCGTACTGAATGGGGTGTGTTGGGTTATCTGAAAAAGTGATTGTAAATTTGGGAATATTGCTGAAGGAGGTAAAAGCTTGTCTGATATCATAAAATTATTAACCGATGCCGTGGCAAATCAAATTGCCGCTGGAGAAGTTGTTCAACGACCTGCAAGTGCAGTAAAAGAACTTCTTGAAAACAGCATCGATGCAGGAGCCACACAAATCAAGCTTTTGATAAAAGATGGTGGCAGTACCCTCATGCAAGTTATTGACAATGGCAAAGGAATGAGTGAAACCGATGCACGAATGTGCTGGGAACGCCATGCCACTTCTAAAATTAGAAAAGCAGAAGATTTGTTTTCATTGCATACTTATGGCTTCAGAGGTGAAGCTTTGGCTTCAATTGCGGCGGTTGCCCAAGTAGAAATGAAAACCAAACGCAAAGAAGATGAAGTTGCAACGTTTATAAGAATTGAAGCGAGTGAAGTCATAGAACAACGCATAGAAACTGCTCCTGATGGAACTTCTATTGCTATAAAAAACTTGTTCTACAACATTCCTGCACGCCGAAATTTTTTAAAATCCATTTCCGTTGAAACAAAACATATTTTTGAGGAGTTTCAACGCCAAGCAATGGCAAACCCGCATATCCACTTTATTATTTATAACAATAATTCTGAAGTTTATAATTGGGCTCCAAAATCTTACCTTGAACGCTTAGCCGATACCTTAACCAAAAAAAATACAACTGAATTTTTACCCCTTGAAGAAATAACAGAAATTGTTGAAATCACTGGTTTTGTAGGAACTCCCAATATTTCTAAGAAAACCCGTGGTGATCAATATTTCTTTATGAATGATAGGTTTATTAAAAGTGCCTACTTTCATCATGCGGTAATGGCAGCCTATGAAGGATTAATTGATACCGATAGTTTTCCAACCTATACGCTTTTCTTGAAAGTTGCGCCGAGCAAAGTCGACGTAAACGTACATCCAACAAAAACAGAAGTGAAATTCGAGGATGAAAAACACATTTACAATTTAATAAAGGCGGCTGTAAGAAAAGCTCTGGGAACATTTGTTGTTCAACCGAACTCTGAAATACTGGGAATGGAAAACATCAATCAATGGTTATCAAAACCAAATAATTTGCAGCAATCTCATGATTGGAATCGAATAGAACAGCCTTACACAGAAAAAGTTGATTCGAGATATAATCCTTTTACACAAGATCGCAAACCATACGATAGAAATTCAAACCAAGATTGGCAAAAAATATTGGGGTCAGTTGAACCCCATTTTAATCAACAAACCATTCAATCTTCAGTTGGCAATTTTCAGCAACAAGATGCATTTCCAGCAACTGAAAATGACATTGCCATATTGGGTTGGTTTAACCTCGCTGAACGTTATGTAGTTGCAAATGTGGAGGGAAATTTGTATATTATAGATAAAAGATTGGGACATCAGCACATCCTTTTCCAACAGTATTTTAAACAATTGGAACAATTAAAAGGTACAACCCAGCAATTGCTATTTCCAAGAAATGTTGAGTTATCGCCAAGCCATTTGGCTGTGGCCTTAGAAATAATTGACGACTTGAAACATCTAGGTTTTGATTTAGGTCATTTTGGGGGAAATTCAATTCTGGTAAATGGATTGCCAGCTCAAATTTCTTCTGCTGATGAACAAAAACTGATAGAACACATTCTAGAGGATTATATAAATACCCAAGGTGATTTAAAATTAACCAAACACCAAAGCTTGGCATTAAGTATGTCGAGGCAAGGTGTCAACTATTCTCAAAATTTCACATCTAGCGATGAAGTTAAGTTTTTAATCAAAGAAATCTTTGCTTTATCCAATCCACAATTTACATTTGATGGCAAGTTGGTTTTCGTAAAACTAACTGCCGAAACAATTTTCGACTTATTTAAAAAACAACGCGTACTATGATTCAAAACATGCCCCCGGGATTGAAAAACATCCTAATCATTATGGGTTTAGGTTCAATGGCACAATTGGCTTTGCCAAGACTTGGTATTGACCCATCAGAATGGTTTTTATATTATCCAGATAGTTCGCAATTTCGAATTTGGCAATTGGTAACACATATTTTTTGTCACGGTGGAATTGGCCATATCCTCTTTAATGCATTGGCACTGTTCTCATTTGGAATGGTGGTAGAAATGCGATTGGGAACCCCAAGGTTTTTAAAGTTGTTTTTTATTAGCGGATTGGGTGCTGTTTTATTACATTTTATTTGGTTTGGATTTTTTATATACAGCCAAACTGGATATTTCTTTCCGAACCATGCCGTAGGGTCAGAAATCCCATACCCAGCTATGCTTGGAGCAAGTGGCGCATTGTATGGAGTTATGACAGCCTTCGCTGTTTTATATCCAAACGAAACCATGATTTTCTTGTTTATTCCCTATCCCATAAAAGCCAAATACCTGGTTCCCGTAATTGTTGGAATTGATGTAATTTTCGGTGTCTTAGATTTACAATCAGATTCTATTGCACACTTTGCACATATTGGCGGCGCATTATCTGGATTTATCATCATCAAAATTTGGCAAAAATATAGAAAAGTATAAATCATGAATAACAAACCATTTACATTGTTGAACAAGCCATTGAGTCCGCTGAATGGTGTTGTCGTGAATTTGATTTGGGTAAATGTATTGTTGTATTTAATTCTGAAAATTATTGGGTTTTTCCCTGGTGGAATAATAGCCACGGAAAGTCTGGTTTTTGACCCTGCAAAATCTTATTTGCTTTATTTCTATACATTTATTACGAATATCTTTGTTCATGAAGGATTTATGCACCTTCTCGGAAATATGCTTTGGCTGTATTTTATTGGCACAATCATAGAAAATTTAATTGGTGAAAAACATATACTGCGGTTGTTTCTCTTGGGGGGTCTTTCGGGTACAATTTTATATGCATTGGTACTCCAAATTTCTGGCGATTCAAACATGTTGCTAGGCGCATCTGGTGGCGTTGCTGCTCTCTTAATTAGTTCGGCCATAATTGCACCAACATACAGCGTTTTTTTATTTGGGATAGTTCAAATTGAATTAAGATGGATTGTGATAGTGAAAATTGCCTACGATATCATTGCGCTTTTATTACATGCAAATTTTGGAGGAAATTTGGCCCATTTGGGTGGCTATTTATTTGGTTTGGCTTATATCACCGAAGTTCAGGGGAAATGGAATTTTCCAAACATAAAATTTCCCTCGAAATCAAATAAACCAAAACGCTCTGCGAAAGTCAATATCAATTCAACCTCATCTCCGAGCCAACAAGAAATTGATGCAATTTTAGACAAAATTAGCAGCGGCGGTTATGATAGCCTTACTCAAAAAGAAAAAGAAAAGTTATTTTCGGCAAGTAAAAATAAATAGTGAAACTGCTCATTAAAATATTCAACTTTGTTATTTTCCCTGTGACGATAGTTATAGGTTTGTTGCTTATGGCATCAGGACAAGTTGCATCTTTTTCGCCAAAAATCAATAGTTTCTTGCCTTTAATTGGTCTTGCTTTTCCAGTATTATTTGCGTTGAATTTATGTTTTCTTATTTATTGGTTGATTCAATTAAAATGGAAAAGCCTTATTCCAGCTGCCTTTTTCCTATTTAATTTGGGGCAAATGAGCCTCTACTTTCAGTGGAATTCCAAACCAGATTTTCAATCTAGGCCACAAGATTTGTGCAAGGTAATTACTTACAATGCAAATTTATTCGGTGCGTTTTCGGAAAGTTGGCAACAAGATTCCGTATTTCAAATTATACAAACTGAAAATGCAGATGTTGTTTGTTTACAAGAAGTTTATGCAAAAAATGAAACAATGATATCGTTGTTTCAAAGAATGAAAAAACGCTGTAATTATCCATACGGGGTCGTTTATAAACTCACTGAAAACAGACCGTATGGCATGATGATTCTGTCTAAACACCCTATTCATAAATGGAAACGCATTTCCTTAGGTGAAAATACAGGAAATATGGCCATGTGGGTAGATGTTAAAATGCATTCCAATGAATTTACAGTTGACAAAACTATCCGAATTTATAATGTTCACCTACAATCATTTAGATTCAATAAATCCGATTACAAAACCATCGAGAACGTCAATTCAAACAAAGAACTTGACAAAGAACGTACCGACGGTTTAATTACCAGAATGAAACTTGCTTACTCAAAAAGAGCCAATCAAACCGAAATTTTAACCAATAATCTTGCTGAATGCAAAATTCCTAAAATTGTAGTCGGTGATTTCAATGATGTACCAGCAAGTCATACTTACAGAAAAGTTTGTAATGGCTTGGGAGATGCATTTGTGAAATGTGGAAGAGGATTGGAACGAACTTATAAAGGACCCTTTCCAAGTTTCAGAATTGATTACATCCTATTTTCAGACCCAATGACCTGCATAGATTATAACAGCAGGGCAAATGTTCCTGGAGATCACAAACTCGTTTCGTCTATTTTCAAAATAGACCAATTGTTTTATTAACGGCGTTGCATATTGCGCTGGGCTTCTGCTCTTTGCAATTCAACAATTGTTCTTTGCGCTGCATAGAATTTTGGCGATATTTTCAAAGCTTCTTGCAATGATTGCGCAGCACCCAAAACATCATGACGGCTATTTTGCAACAGAGAATTCAAATACAAAAACGCTGCCTTCGCTGGAACTTCTTCTTGAATTTGCGCTTCCAAATGTGCCAATCTAACCTTCTTTTCCATGTTATCTGAAGCTTTCATGATTTGTTGAATCATTGAATCAACCACAGCAATTTTTCCCCTCGCTGTTTCAATAAACGCCATATCCCAGTAGTAAGTATAGTTCTGTGTGTTTTTCCAAAGATCAAAAAACATGTTGTACGACAATGTATCCTTACCCTGTTCAAGCAACAACTTTCCTTTGATTTCTTTCAAATATTCGTTGTTGTTATTGAGGGACAATCCTTTGTCTACAAAAAACATTGCAGTGTAAGGATTTCTAACTGCTGAAGGATTTACCGCATAGAAATAGTGATACAATGCCAAACTATCGTAAGCCCATTTACCTATGGTAGAATCATTTGCCAACCATTGGGTTAAAATTTGGGCACTAGTTGCATGATCTAACGCTTTTTGCGAAAATTCATAAGACTTTTTAAATGATGACTCATTTTGTTTATTGCCACAAGCAGCAAATAGAACTCCGATAACCAAGAAAACTAATAAATATTTTTTCATTTTTACAATATTACAAAGATTGGATTAATTGCCTTCAACAACACGTTTTAAATTAAATTCATCTTTCAAAACATGGTAGGCCATTTCGGCATAATAGGCCAACGCATCGATGGTAGGTCCTAAGCTATCTGGTTTAAATGCAGAACCAGGTACTCGGTAACTTAAAACCACAACATTGTCGCGGGTATTGTAAGAAAACTTGCCCAAGTGTAGATTCAAATTTACAACCAATAATTCTTCCAAAAATTCAGCACGTTTTACCGTCGGACCGTAACAAAATGGAACAGTAATTTGAAAAACAGTTTTGTCTTGTTCAAAAATAAAGTAATTCCATGGGGTTGATTGTTTATCATCCCAAGCGTCAATATAAATTGGAGTTTCGTTTTTTAATAAAATCCACTGACCCTGTTCATCCGCTTGAGATTCCTCTTTGCTCAATCCCATCTCAACAATTGCCAATTCAACTGTTTTTACCAAATCATTAATTTCCACGAAACAAAGATACTTTTTAAATTTTACTCAAAATAATTCTATCGTGAAAAATACCGTCAAACCGAAAGATTAATACAAACCTAAAAATCAAATAATTTGGCTTATAATGAGGAAAATACTATCTTGCACATCAATACTTAGTGTAAAACTGACACCATGAAAATTTTCAAAACTATTCAACTTATTTTATTAAGTGCAATCATTGCAATTGGTGGATGCAGATCAACCAATGAATCTACATCTAAAACAAATTTAAATGCCCCAGAATGGAGCAAACAATCAGTTATTTACGAAGTAAATGTACGTCAACATACTTCTGAGGGAACATTCAAAGCATTCACAAAAGATATTCCCCGAATTAAAGAATTGGGCGCTGATATTCTTTGGATCATGCCAATTAATCCAATTGGTATTAAAAACCGTAAAGGAACTTTGGGCAGTTACTATAGTGTTAAAAATTATACTGCCATTAATCCTGAATTCGGAAATCTAGATGATTTCAAGGCAATGGTTAAAGAAGCGCATAACCATGGTCAAAAAGTAATAATTGATTGGGTAGCAAACCATACATCTTGGGACCATGCTTGGATTACCGATCACTCTGATTGGTATGAAAAAGATAGCACTGGAAAAATTATTACCCAATACGATTGGTCTGATGTTGCAAAATTAAATTATTCAAATATTGATTTAAGAAAAGCGATGATTGAATCAATGAAGTTTTGGGTAAAAGAATGCGACATTGATGGATTTAGATGCGACGTTGCATTTTTGGTTCCTGCAGATTTTTGGGTAGATGCAAGAACAGAGTTAGAAGCATTAAAACCAGTTTTTATGTTGGCGGAAATGGAAACCCAAACAGATATCAATCCCAATCCAAAAGAATATTATACGAATGCATTTAACGCAAATTACTCATGGAGCTTTCACGGATTAAGCTCTGAAATTGCATTAGGCAAAAAAACCTACAAAGATTTCCAAAATCATATTAAGAAAACCTACACAGAAACTCCTTCAGATGTTTACCGCATGCATTTCCTAACCAACCATGATGAAAATTCTTGGAATGGAACAGTTGATGAAAAATACGGCGATAAATGGCAGTTATTTAGTGTATTAAATTATACATTGCCTCAATCTTTACCATTGATTTACAGCGGTGAAGAAGCAAACAATAAAAAAAGATTGCAATTTTTCGAAAAAGATCTAATTAGTTGGGGCGATACTTCACTTTACGGTTGGTACAGAAAAATGAATGCACTCAAGCACAATCAACCTGCACTTGCAAATGGAAAATATGGCGCTCCTACCAAATTCATTAATTTGAACAATTCAGAAGACTTGAGTTCATTGGTTGTTTTTGAAAGAACGATGGATGGAAAATCTATTTACGTAGTTGCAAATATGTCTAACGGAACCCAATCCTTCAAAAATCTTGGAGGTTATGTTCCCAATGAAAAAGACATTTATGTATCAAGTAAATTTGAGAATAAAAACGGAGAGTTTATTCTGCCTAGTTTCGGATTTGTTTTATTTACAGTAAATAACTAAAAAATGAAGCCACGTTTATCAATAATTCAAATAGTAAATATGAGCATTGGATTCATGGGAATCCAATTCGGTTGGGCATTGCAAATGGCCAACATGAGTTCTATTTACGAATATTTAGGTGCAGAGCCAGATAAATTGCCATTTCTGTGGTTAGCGGCTCCCCTAACTGGATTATTGGTACAACCCATAATTGGTTATTTAAGCGATAAAACTTGGCATCCCTTTTTAGGCAGACGAAGACCCTATTTTTTATTTGGTGCAATATTAAGTTCTATCGCACTGGTAATCATGCCAAATTCACCACAATTATGGATGGCAGCAGGTTTGTTATGGATACTCGATTCTTCCATTAATATATCAATGGAACCATTTAGGGCGTTTGTGGCTGACAAATTACCTGAAGAACAAAGAACCCTTGGATTTTCTATGCAAAGTTTATTCATTGGATTGGGTAGCGTAGTTGCTAGTTCTTTGCCTTGGATCTTGTCTCATTGGTTTGGAGTTACAAATGTTTCAGACAAAGGTCAAATTCCTCATAACGTAAAAATTAGCTTTTATATTGGAGCTGTCGCATTCATTACATTTGTATTATATACCGTTTTTACAACGAAAGAATATCCCCCAACAGAAGAAGAAATTAAAGAATTAAAAAGCAAGAAAGGTGGCTTTGTAAATGGATTCAATGAGATTTTAGATGCCATTTTGAAAATGCCTAAACGCATGAAGCAACTTGCGTTGGTGCAATTCTTAACTTGGCCGGGATTGTTTCTAATGTGGTTTTATTACACCCCAGCCGTGGGTAACTTCATTTATGGAGGCTCTGCCGATGGTTCATCAACTTAGCTGATAAATTACCAGAAGAACAGAGAACACTTGGCTTTTCTATGCAGAGTTTATTCATTGGATTGGGCAGCGTTGTTGCTAGTTCATTGCCTTGGATCTTGTCTCATTGGTTTGGAGTTACAAATGTTTCAGACAAAGGTCAAATTCCTCATAACGTAAAAATTAGCTTTTATATTGGTGCGGTTGCTTTCATTACATTTGTTTTATATACCGTATTTACAACGAAAGAATATCCCCCAACAGAAGAAGAAATAAAAGAATTAAAAAGCAAGAAAGGTGGATTTGTAAATGGATTCAAAGAGATTTTAGATGCCATTTTAAAAATGCCAAAACGCATGAAGCAACTTGCGTTGGTGCAATTCTTAACTTGGCCGGGATTGTTTCTAATGTGGTTTTATTACACCCCAGCCGTGGGTAACTTCATTTATGGAGGCTCTGCCGATGGTTCATCAACTGTAATAGTAAAAGATTGGATTTCGATAGTTGATCAAAACAAACTCATGTACACCAGAGGTACAGAATTCGCAGGATTAACCTATTCATTCCAAAACATAATTACATTTTTATTCGCATTTTTAATACCATTTTTGGCCTCTAAATTATCAAACAAGTATACCCACATGTTGTGCTTGCTAGTTGGTGGAATTGGTTTGCTCTCTATTAATTTTATTGATAAAGACAGTATTTTGGGACTTTATGGCGTTATGGCATGTGTTGGAATTGCATGGAGCAGTATTTTATCCATGCCGTACAGTATGCTAAGCGGATGTTTGCCAGAAAACAAGATTGGAATTTACATGGGTATTTTTAATTTCTTCATTGTTTTGCCTGAAATAATTGCAGCACTGTTCTTTGGAGCTTTTATGAAAAATATCCTTCATAACAATCAAATTTATGGGGTAATGTGCGGAGGCGTTTTACTTATAGTTGCTGCAATGTTAACCACCAGAATTACTTCTGATAATTAATTCATCAATTCAATGGGGTTGATTGTTTTCTTGCAAAAAGAAAATAAAATATCAATCCCAATACTGAAGTACTCAATCCCAATATGCTTTCAATTGGCCTGTCTTTAATGAAATAATAAGCCACTCCAGTTGTCATTACAAGAAAAATAATTGGTGTGAATGGATAACCCCAAGCCTTGTATCCCGATGGTTTCCCCTGTTTATAGCGCAAAACAAATAATCCGAAAACGGTTAATAGGGTAAACAATGATAGAGTAAACGCCACATAATAAATGAGCGATTCAAAATTCATTGTGTACATCAAAACCAAACTCAAAATACTTTGGGTAATAATTGCAATTCTAGGTGTTCCATCGTGAGCAGATTTCCCTAAGAACGCTAATTTGGGAATACTTGAAAACATTGACTTCATTACTCTTGGACCAGTAAAAATCATTGAACTGATGGTAGAAATTAACAACAAACTTATCATTCCACCCATTACATTTCCAAGTGAATTTCCTAATAAAGATTTTGCTGCAATTAATCCAATTTCTTTATTGCCCACCAATTCATTCATTGGTGTTGAAAGTAAAAAAACAGAGTTTAAAAGAACATACATCACAATTACAATGGATGTTCCCAAAAGTATACTTTTAGATAAGTTTTTCTCAGGATTTTTAATACTTCCAGCAATATAAGAACTTGCATTCCACCCGCTGTAAGCAAATGAGACCCAAACCAAACTGATTGCAAATGCAGGTGTTATTATACCGCCGTGGAACATTTCACTCCACGCTGTATTTGTTGGTGCAAATGAAATAGCTACTGGTGAAAGATAAAATCCAAAGGCAACAAAAATAAGTATAATAAGCACCTTGGCCAAGGTTGAAATTTTCTGAAACAGTAATCCCAATTTCATGCTATAAATATGAATAAGAGAAATAATTACTACTACGCAAACCGCCAATAATTTTTCATTTACTGCGCCATAAAATCCGTGAACATATGCACCAAGCGCCAAAGAAGCTCCCGCAATTGGTGCGGCAAAACCGACAGTGCTGCTTACAAATCCTGCCATATACCCAATTGAAGGATGATAAATTTTGGTTAGAAAATAAAATTCACCCCCATCTTCAGGCAACCTGCTCGAAACCTCGGCATAACAAAACGCACCCAATAATGCCAATATCCCTCCAATGAGCCAAATCATAATGATTGAAAATCCAGAGTGGATATCAAATAATTGAAAGCCCAAACTTGTAAAAACACCAGTGCCCACCATATTGGCAACAACCATACTTGTTGCTCCCCAGAAATCGATTTTGCGTATCGCCATAAAATTCCTTCAAAAAAACACCATTTAATGCATTGTTTTTCCAACTTGGAAAAATATTTCATTGTTCCAAACTTTTATTGACGTTATTTTTGCTGAATGCAATTGTCTGAAAATCGTTTTTTTACTATAGATATCCATACCCATATTATTCCATCTGATTTGCCTCAATGGAAAAAGAAATTTGGTTATGGAGAATTTATTACCCTAGAACATCATAAGCCTTGTTGTGCTAACATGATGATGGATGGTGAGTTTTTCAGAGAAATTGAAAGCAATTGTTGGGACCCTGAAGCACGCTTAAAAGACTGTGGTCACCACCATGTTGATGTGCAAGTTATTAGTACCATTCCGGTAATGTTTAGCTATTGGGCTGAACCAAAACATACGCTTGAAATATCTAAATATTTAAATGACCATATTGCAGAAGTATGCAATTTGTTCCCAAAGCGCTTTGTTGGACTAGGCACATTGCCAATGCAACACGCCGATATGGCAATCAAAGAGCTCCGCCGTTGCAAAGAAATTGGATTAAAAGGCATTCAAATTGGATCACACATCAATGATTGGAACTTAAATGAACCTGCCTTGTTCCCAATATTTGAGGCCATGCAAGATTTAGATATGGCACTATTCGTTCACCCGTGGTGGTGGAGTGCAAAAACCAAAATGCCAAAATACTGGTTGCCATGGTTGGTTGGAATGCCAGCAGAAACATCGTTGGCTATATGTAGTATGATTTTTGGAGGGATATTCGAACGATTGCCACAGCTGCGAGTTGCTTTTGCACATGGTGGTGGTGCATTTCCAGCAACTATTGGTAGGATTGAACACGGATGGCAAGCCCGTCCCGCTTTACGTCCCGATTTGGTTGCGGTTGACAATATCCATAACCCGAAAAAGTATTTGGGGCAATTTTGGCTTGATAGCTTGGTTCATGATCCTAAAATGTTAGAAATTGTTGTTGATTTGGTGGGTGCCAATAGAGTTACCTTAGGCACTGATTATCCATTCCCTCTTGGAGAGGACAAACCAGGAGAATTGATAAAAACTAGCAAATTTGATCATAGAACCAAAGAAATTCTACTCGGTGATTCAGCACTTGAATGGTTAAACATGGATAAAAAATTCTTTATTTAAGGAGTTTCACTTAATCAATTAATTTTAGTGATTAACCGATATCCCTAATGATAAATTATCAATTCGTTATATTTGTAGTAAATGAAAAAGTCGATTTTTAGTTTTTTAGCATTTGTTTTGGTTAGCAGTTGTGCATTTGGACAAAATTTAAGTCCTCAAAAAGGATTCTACCCTATTCAAAAAACGCAACGAAAAATGACCCAACTTGCCAAAAACAAGATGTTGATGCAAGGGCAAGAAATGAACATGGTAACGAATATGAATATGTATTCAACCATTAATATTCAAAGCCCTGTTTCTGATAGTCAGAAGATCACAATTACATTCAATAAAATTGAAGGCGATATTGAAGTAATGGGTAAAAAACAAAATATTCCTGATGCTGCAAAAACTTTCAAACCTATTGTTCTAACTACAAATAATGATGGTATCATAAATTCCATCACTGGCAGTCCTGAACTACTCAAGCAAATGGAACAATCTTACAGTGGGAGTTTCCAAGTAAACAAAACTTTTACGCAGTTTTTAAATATAAAATCAATTAAAACTATCGGCGATATTTGGTTAGATAGTAATATTGATGGAGGCAATTCCATGATCACACAATATACTTTTAATAGAAATGAAAATGGAAATGCAATTTTAAGCTTTACTACTTCTATGACTGTTCAAAGTGACATGAATCAAAATGGCATTATCATCCACAACGACTTACTCGGTAAAATGAATGGTTCTATGACCGTTGACACCAAATCAAACTATATCATTTCTACAACTGGAAATATAAATTTAGAAGGTCGAATGGAAATGAATACCCAAGACATTCCGGTAAATATTAGTTCAACATTTAACGATTCAATTATAAAATAAATAATTCAATCCTGAAGCTTTAACGCTTCAGCAATTTCATCGTACTTATATCCTTTTGATAGAAGATACCTCTGAATTTTAATGGTTTTTTCAAATTCAGTACCGATTTTTAAAGTGGCACGTTTTTTTTCGGCCAATGAAATTAACGTTTGCAAATACACTTTGGGATCAATTTTCTCCATGCTATTTTCTATCAATTTCTTACTTACTCCTGCATTATTCAATCCATGGACAATTTTTTGTTTGCCCCATGATTTAATTTTAAATTTCCCTTTCACATAGGCTTCTGCAAATCGCTGTTCATTTAAAAAATTGCTTGATATAAGCTCTATTAAAATTTGATTGGCTTCATCTTCGGTTAATCCGTAGTCTCTGCATTTTTGATAAACTTGCTTATGACTTCTTTCTTGATAGGCACAATATTTCTCAAGCTTTTTAAGCGCTTCCGTCATAGAACTAACTTTATTAGGCTTTTGAAAACTCATGCTTTATCACAAAATTAAGAATGAAATAATTGACTTACGCCTTAAATAGCAATAAATGCAAAAAAAAATCATGGAATATGACAAAAAATGCAAAATTAGCGATATCAAACTGACACTTTTTCAGCCTATTCAGTTTGGAATACCGATTGATAGATGATAGTTAGTTATGAAAACCGGACAAATATCAGTACAATCAGAAAACATTTTTCCTATTATTAAAAAGTTTCTTTATACCGATCAAGAAATATTTTTAAGAGAATTGGTAAGTAATGCAGTTGATGCTACCAAAAAACTTTCTACGCTTTCTAGGGTTGGTGAATTTGAAGACAATATCGACAATTGTAAAGTTGAGGTTAAAATTGACGAAAAGAAAAAAACCATTACCATTTCCGATAGCGGTATAGGAATGACCGAAGAAGAAGTTGAAAAGTATATTACTCAGTTGGCTTTTTCTGGTGCAACAGAATTCGTTGAAAAATGGAAAGACAAAGAACCAGATCAAATGATTGGTCATTTTGGTTTGGGATTTTATTCAGCATTCATGGTTGCAAAAAATGTAACCATTCAGACCAAATCATTTCAAAAAGGTTCAGAAGCAGTTGAATGGAATTGCGATGGTTCCACTACTTATACTTTAGATAAAGGAAAACGTAAAAAACGCGGTACCGATATCATTTTACATTTAACAGACGAAGATGCAGAAGCATATTTATCTCAATGGAAAGTAAAAGAATTATTGCGTAAATATTGCCGCTTTCTTCCAATTCCCGTTGAATTTGAGGGAGAAGTAATTAATAATACAAATCCTATTTGGACAAAAAAACCAGGTGAATTAACTGACGAAGATTATAAAAAGTTCTACCAAGAACTTTATCCTATGCAGGAAGCGCCATTGTTTCAAATACACATCAATACAGATTATCCTTTTAATTTAACAGGTGTATTGTATTTTCCAAAAATCAATCAAGCTTTAGATAATAGAAAAGACAGGGTTCAACTTTATTGCAACCAAGTATTTGTTACTGAAGACGTAAAAGATGTGTTGCCTGAATATTTGGTGTTGTTACAAGGTGTAATTGACTCTCCAGATATCCCTTTAAACGTAAGTAGAAGCGCGTTGCAAAGTGATCTTAACGTAAAGAAAATCACTTCGCATATTTCTAAAAAAGTAAGTGACAAACTTCAAGAAATTTTCAATTTAGACAGAGCCGATTATGAAAGTAAATGGGAATATTTAGACCTCATTACTAAATATGGTATGCTTTCAGATGAAAAATTCGCTGAAAGAATGAAAGATTTCTGTTTGGTTAAAACAACCGAAGGGAAATTACATACAATTCAAGAATGGATTGACCATTGTAAACTAAATCAAACCGATAAGAATGGCGAAACCGTTGTTTTGTATGCAACTGATTTAAGTGCTCAACATATGAGTGTGAAAAATGCAAAAGATATGGGCTACGAAGTAGTTGTTCTTGATGGACAATTGGATGTTCACTTTGCAGGTTTTGCTGAAGGTAAATTTGAAAAAACCAAATTTAGATGTGTTGATGGAGGTCCAATGGATCAGCTTATTGAAAAAGATGTTACCATCGAATCTGTATTAACCAAAGAACAACAAGAAGAGATTGAAAAACAAGTAAAATCAATCATCAACGAAGTTGCATTTGACGTTAAAATGGAATCAATGCCACCGCAACAAGAGTTCATTTCAATTCATAGAAGTGAATGGGAACGCAGAATGGATGAATATGCCAAAATGGGACAATCAATGCCATTTGGTGACCTAGGATTAAAAAAACAAACCATGGTAATCAATTCTAATAACCCAATTGCTAGCAAGATATTGCAAAAGAGTGAATTGGAGCAAAAAGAATCAATTCAATATTGCATTGATTTGGCTTTACTAGAAAAGCAACAATTAAAAGGGGAAGCACTTGAGCGTTTTATTCTTAAAGCAAAACAATTATTATAAACTCGTTTAGTTACACAAAAAAAGGGTTGGTATACACCAACCCTTTTTTGTTTCTATGTATTTTAAACCAACGTAAAAACAGAAATTTCAGGATAAATTCCCATTCTTCCTGGGTAACCTAAATATCCAAATCCCCTATTTACATATAAATGCTGGTTGTTTTCTGTATACAAATCCATCCATTCGTTGTAAATATACTTAGCAGGACTCCATCTATAAAATGCAGTATCCACCCCAAATTGTAAACCATGTGTATGACCAGCAAAACTCGCTTTAATATCGGGTTTGAAATTCAAAACCTGTTGACGCCAATGTGTTGGATCATGGCTCAATAATAATTTCACCGGAATATCTTCAGAACCTTTATATGCTTTTTCTAAACTACCATATTTCGGGAACTTACCCAAATTACTCCAATTTTGAATACCTAAAATGGCAATTTTATCACCGTCTTTTTCTATGACGCGGTGTTCATCCATCAATAAATCCCAACCCATAGATTTATGATGTTGCAAGATATCTAAGAAATTCTGTTGCTTGGCTTCAGGTGTTTCCCATTGAACATAATCACCATAATCGTGATTCCCAAGTGTTGAATAAACACCCATTGGTGCTTTAATTTCTTTGAACACATCTATCCAAGCTTCAGCCTCTTTTGATGTGTCATTCACCAAATCACCAGTAAAGAAAATCAAATCGGCCTTTTCATTCATAATTAAACTTACACCTCGCTTTACCGCTTCCTTATCCCAAAAACTACCTGAATGAATATCTGAAATTTGCACAATTTTCAATCCTTTGAATGCTTCTGGCAAGCCATCAATTTTTAAAGTTCTCCGTCTCACAATATAATTATGAGCTCCTTTGAAAATCCCCCAAACTGCAGAACTGATAAATAAAGAACCAATTCCTAAAGCCATGTAATTCAAAAATTTCAAACGTGAAATCCCATCGTTGGTTGTGTTCTGAATGATATCCTTTTTCGTAGCATATTGAATAGCCCAACGAAATAGTCTTATCAAATCGTCAATCAACAAGAAAATTACCCAAATCAATTTTACAATAAATATGATAAGTACAAATGCCCCAAAGATCTTCATAAATAACGATGGTTGTAAGTGAATGAGCCTTACACAAACGAAAACTAAATACATCAATATTGAATATCCCCAATAAATGATTTTAGCCTTTTTTATTTTGGAGGGACTTGCGTTTCGCATCAGAAATTTAATTCCTTGCCAAACGTATAAGTCTATTCCAATGAAAATTAAGAAGAAAGTTATAGGACCGAATAATTTGCTCTTTAACATTGCATGCAAAATTACATGAATCAACTTTGAATAATGATGTTCATCGTCAAAAAATGAAAAATGTTAGTTAAAATCAAATCCTTGAGATTTTTTCAATATTTTTGAAGTTATGCAACGAATATTCGGATTTGTATTTGCACTTTTCGCAACGCTTACATTATCAGCTCAAATTGATAAAATTATAGATAACTATCCAATTAGAAATATTGGACCTGCTGCAATGAGTGGCAGAATTACCGCAATTGCGGTGCCAAGAAATACCGCCACAATCAATTTTAAAAACACAATTTATATTGGTGCAGCAAGCGGCGGAGTTTGGAAAAGCACTAACGCGGGTATTTCATGGAATCCAATTTTTGATGAACAAGATATTCAAAGTATAGGTTCAATTGCCATTGATCCAAACAATGCCAATATCATTTATGTGGGCACTGGAGAAGGAAATCCTAGAAATAGCCACAACAGTGGAAAGGGCATTTATAAAAGTTTAGATGCTGGTAAAACCTGGAAATGCATAGGATTAGAAGCAACAAAAACAATTCATAGAATTGTAATTAATCCTTTAAACTCAAATCAAATTTATGTGGCTGCAATGGGTAGTGTTTGGGGCCCAAATGAAGATCGTGGAGTTTTCAAAAGCAATGACGGCGGACAAACTTGGCAAAAGGTTCTTTATACAAATTCAACAACAGGATGCGCAGAATTGATTCTCGACATAAATAATCCAAATAAAATCATTGCCAATATGTATGATTTTCAAAGAAAACCATATACATATAGAAGTGGTGGCAATGGTGGTGGACTTTATGTTTCAAATGATGGTGGAAGTAATTGGACAAAATTATC
Organism: Flavobacteriales bacterium; assembly: GCA_947487175.1. Classification (GTDB taxonomy): domain Bacteria; phylum Bacteroidota; class Bacteroidia; order NS11-12g; family UBA955; genus VMCP01. The sequence goes on from CANKVM010000017.1 coordinate 35,148, forward strand.
ATCTAAAAATGGACTGCCTGAAGGCAATTTAGGTAGAATAGGAATTGCAATGTCATCGTCTAATCCAGATAGGATATATGCCTTGATTGAATCAAAAAATACAGCCTTTTATCGTAGCAATGATGGAGGTACAAATTGGTTTAAAACTTCACAAAATCCAAATATTGGAAACAGACCATTTTATTACTCAGAAATATATGTGGATCCTAAAAATGAAAACCGTGTATTTAGTATTTGGAGTCAAATTTCAAAAAGTGAAGACGGAGGGAAAAACTGGGAAATATTGGCAGACTGGGGACATATCCATCCAGATCACCACGCATTTTTTGTTCACCAATATATGCCTTAATAGAATCAAAAAATACAGCCTTTTATCGTAGCAATGATGGAGGTACAAATTGGTTTAAAACTTCACAAAATCCAAATATTGGAAACAGACCGTTTTATTATTCAGAAATATATGTAGATCCTAAAAATGAAAATCGTGTTTTCAGTATTTGGAGTCAAATTTCAAAAAGTGAAGACGGAGGGAAAAACTGGGAAATATTGGCAGATTGGGGACATATTCATCCAGATCACCACGCATTTTTTGTTCACCCCGACGATCCTAATTTCATGATTAATGGCAACGATGGAGGCTTAAATATTTCTTATGATGGAGGACAAACTTGGCGATTTGCAGAAAACATTCCTGTAGGTCAATTTTATCATGTCAATGTAGACAATCAGATTCCTTACAATGTTTATGGAGGTTTACAAGATAATGGAAGTTGGATTGGTCCTGGGTTTTTATTCAAAAATGGGGGAATTCAAAATCATGATTGGCAAGAATTACTCTATGGAGATGGATTTGATGTTGCCCCAATTGAAAATAACTCCAATGAGGGTTATGCTATGTATCAGAGTGGCAATTTCTTTCATTATAATTTGAAAACTCAAAAAACTTCGTTTATAAAACCTGTTCACCCGAATGGCATTAACCTAAGATTCAATTGGAATGCGGCGCTGAGTCTTATCCCTCAAAAACCAAATTCACTTTATTATGGAAGTCAATTTTTACATGTAAGTCATAATAAAGGTGCAACTTGGGAAATCATTTCTCCAGATTTAACAACCAACGATACTGCCAAATTGCACCAGGCCCAAAGCGGGGGATTAACGATTGACGCTACTGGTGCTGAAAATTATTGCACAATTATTAGTATCGCACCAAATCCAGTAAATCCTGAAAAAGAAATTATTGTAGGTACTGATGACGGACAAGTTCAACAAACAATTGATGGTGGCAAGAGCTGGTCGAATTTAACTGGAAATATTAAAGGATTACCAAAAAATGCGTGGATCCCAGTTATCTTTCTTGATACAAAAATCAATATTTGGGTAGTAGCAAATAATTACCGCCAAAACGATTGGAACCCTTATTTATTTAGGTCAAATGATGGTGGCACAACTTGGCAGTCTATGATTACCCCAGTTGTAAAAGGCCATTGTTTATCAATAGTAGTTGATCCTAAAAACCATCAATTGGTATTTTTGGGCACCGACCAAGGGCTTTATGTTAGCTTTAATGGAGGAACCTCATGGAAAAAATGGAAGAAATTCCCTTCATGCCCTGTTCAAGATTTAAAAATCCAAACAATAGAAAATGATCTGGTTATTGGAACATTTGGAAGAGGGATTTGGATTATGGATGATATTTCGGCGTTAAGGAAATTAACAAATGAAATCACTTACAATAAAAACATTCAAATTTTAGGTACTAGTCATGGATATATCTTTGATTACAACCAACCCAATGGAATGCGTTTTGGAGCCGATGCAGTTTGGAGTGCACCAAATAAACCCTATGGTTGCAACGTAAATATGTATTTGAACAAGAAAACGGACGATAAAAAAATTGAATTAACAGGAACGGTGTATAACTCAAAAAATCAATTAATAAGAACCCATAAATTCAGTTTTGACAGTACGGGATTCTATAGAATTTCATGGAGAATGATTGAGGATGGATTTTATTTCCCTACAAATCAAACTCCCAAAGCGGATGAAACTTTGCCTTCTGGCAGAACTGTTGAACCTGGTAAATACAAATTGGTTATATCTGATAAGAGCAATAATAAAGACAGTGCGTTTGTGGAAGTGATTTACCCTAATTACGAATTTGATACAAAGTTAAATGCGCAGCAAACTACTGCCTTTAATGAATTTAAGCCTATCGTAAAAAGAGCCTATGATGCCTTTGAAGGAATCAAACAAATTGAAAAAACTTTGAATTCTTTAAACGATTACAAATGGGAAAATGACAGCATCAAAAAATATATTGAGAAAATGAAAAAACCACTTTCTGATAGTATTTCAGTTTTGAAAAATTTATTCATGATGCCCGATGAAATTACCTATTACGAGGAATCAACGGTTAGGCTAAATGACCTATTGAGCAATGCAAATAGCCTTATAAGTCAGGGATTAAGCGTTGATCAAAATGCATTCAATGCAATTAAAAATGCCAAGAATGAAACAGAAAAAGTTTGTCAAAGAATCAATGCGTTTTCGAATTCAAATTGGATGCCATTTGCTGAAAAATTGAAAAAAGAGACGATTCAGATTATTCCAAAAGAAAATAGATACTAAAACAAACGGAGGAAATTAATTATTCCTGAGCCAGAATTACAAAATGCTCTTTTTTTACCAAAAGCTTTTTTGATATTAAGTTGCCATTGGTTTGATAGATATTTAATTTTAAAGGATAAAGACTATTATTATTTAAATCTACCCCATCCAATTTGCTGTTATTACCAACCAAATTTGTTAAATCAAATTCAGTATCTGTGGATGAGGTATTAAACAGAAATATTACTTTCTTACCGAAATAATTTCTTTCTACAATCAATTGATTTTCAGAAAGTGCTGCTACTTTGCAATCTCCATACAACAACGGCATTGATCCAGAACGAAATTTAAGCAAAAGCGCTACAGTCAATTTGTTGTTTAATTCCTGTAAAGAAATACTGTCGCCATCCTCCTTAAATCTCATCATTCTACGGCTATCCGGATCATTGGCTCCGGCCATTCCAATTTCATCTCCATAATAAACTACTGGAATACCTGGAATTGCTACCATAAACGCCATCAAATTTTGCAATCTGTTATATCCAGTAATTTGCGCTACAATATTTCTATCCCAACCAGCCTGCTTCATATTCTCCCCTTCTTTCAAACTTCCATCAGCCAACGAAATGAACCTAGGTCTATCTTGATTCCCAGTAATATTTCCCATCGTATGGTGTGAACCATACGTCTTTTTGCTATCGTTTAAAACCTGTGCCAGGTTAACACAACCACCTTTGGTGTCTTTAAATACAGAAACAGCTGCATCGTACAAGTTAAAATCAAATTGAGCATCCAAAAGTCCAGACCCCAAATATGATCCAATTAATTCCGGACTTCCATACGTTTCACCAATTTGATACAAACTTCTATTTTGAGGGATAATGACCTTGG
>CANKVM010000018.1 GCA_947487175.1 Flavobacteriales bacterium
GTGGAATCATTTCGCGTGAAATACAAGAAATGAGATTAAATAAAATTGAAACTGTAGAATACAAACAATCTCTTTGGGGTAGGATTTTTAATTATGGAAATATTAAAGTTACGGGAACTCTATCATCATTTGAATTGATCAATATTGATAATCCACGTTTGGTTAAAAATGAGATTGATAATTTATTGCCTTAATAAAAAATAAATTAGACCAGATATATCCCTCAAAAAATGAATTACTGCACGAATTCTTTTTTCAAATCCTCCCACCCTTTTACGCTCAATACAGAAACTGACTTGATGGATTTATTCTTAGTGTATTCATTGATGTAAACAGATCTATCTTTCGAATCTGGATGAGAACTTGCCCATTGCAAATATTTGGAAGATTCATTTTCATTCAGCGATTGCCTAAATAGGAAATTTGCAAATGAGGAAGGATTTACATTGGCTTTTATCATATAATCAACAGCTTTTAAGTCTGCTTCTTTTTCAAGACCTCTTTCATAGGTTAAAGACGACAACTTTTTCAAGGCTTCCTTTATAATTATAGGAGAACCGTTGCCTGAAGATAGTGTAATCAAAACAGAAAGTCCCATTTCACTTAACAGCTTTTTCATTACATGGTTTAATTGAATATGCGCAATTTCATGGCATAAAACACCTGTTAGCTCTTCTTGATTTTCTGAATTTTGAATTAGTCCCGAATACACAATTAAATGACCATTTGGCATTGCAAAAGCATTAATTTCATCTTTTTCAACTACGTGAATTTTAATTTGTCCCCGATCAATATTGTTTTTAATGCAGATATGATTAACGATACTATCAATAGCGTTGTTTACCTGAGGCGTTTTAATTTCATCTTCACTTTTCAAAACCACATCCAATAACACGTCACCTAGTTTCTTTTCTGTTTCATCGGTAAGTTGTTGAACATGGAAAATTTTAACCCAATTAATTTGTGTAAAGCAAAACCATGAGCATAGGAATACAATGATAATAATGGCACCTTGGAATAATAATTTTTTCATTTTTATGGCTTACAAATCATGTTAGTCAAAGTACCATAAAACCACCATGATACATGTTTTCCTTTGCCAACTTGTATTGCGGTATAAATGGTTGTAATAAATTCAATTAAATTAAAAACCACAATGGCTACCATATAAGAAATATAATGATTTGTGATTTTTTCATCTGTAAAAATGATGGATATTGTCCACCAAAATCCGTAGCTATTGATAAATAACATAGATAATTGCGACAACAATGCTTGGGTACAATGCCAACGAACGAAATATGTCGATTTCCGATTTCCCAAATAGAAAATCAACGTTGCAATTAAATTCAATATTGGTAAAGGAACACCAGCTATGATGGCAATCAAAGACATTATATAACTATGAGAAGCAGATTCTGCTTCGTGTTCTCCAGGCTCGTATGCAAATTGAGTTTTGTTTATCATAAGTGCTTAGTAATATTCCAAACCCAATTTATCAAAACTATTGATATAAATATCGTAGCATTTAAGGGTTTATTTATTTTGTGTTCCATTGATTTATAAAGATCAAAAAAAGATTTCTTTTTAAATGTGTAATCAATCATTATCAAAACAGGGGAAATCAACATGATTGAGGCAACAACAAATCCGAAAGGATTCAATAAAAATGCCTGTCCAAAATTTCCGAAAATAATAGCTGCAACAGAACGTGTTGTTCCACAGGAAGGGCAAGGTACATTTGTTAAGCGCTTTAAAAAGCAAGTTTCTAAATACTTATTTTGATAAATACCCTGAAAAATGCCAAAATAAATCCAAACATACCCTGCTAAACAAGCTAATAAAATTGTTATGTATAGCCTATTCCTGCTTAAATTCATTAATACAAGAATTGTTGTAATTTCTGCAAATTCTTTTCCCTGGTTGATTTTTGAATTTGGAACCAATCTACAATTGTCCATATACCTAATCCACCACAAGTTAATAATTTACCTACTCCTAACCCGCTATCACCAAGCATAAACCTGTCAATTCCCAAGCTGCCAGCAAGTAATGAAACAATTAAAAGTGTCGTTGGGTCTTTGAATTGAATAGTTGATAACATAGCCCATTTTGAATCATCAAGATCAAGTAGTCTTTCTCTAATCATATTCATTTGATGACCCTCTAAAAATTTTCCGTTTGACATGATAAACATATCGACTTTTTGTGCTTCCATTTTTTATTTTAAGTTTAGTTTAGTTTTTTAGTTTTACGCTCATAAATTGTTCATTATAAATTTATCGAATCTATTTAGTATTATAAAGTCAAATAAATTACTATATCATTCTCAAATGATCAAGAATACAATTATAATAAAAAATTATCAATAAAGAAATTTAATAATTACAAATCCAATTGCTCAAATAAAGAGTATTGTTTCAAAACAAAAATCTCAAAAAAAGAACAAGGGCGGTGGAATGAGATTGGGCATGGACCCGGGTGGCGCGGGCAGTATGAACTTACTCCTTCCAATATTTGTTGGGTTTTTATTTTTATTGGTAGCAATTATTGGATTGATATATGCTTTAATAAGTGCGTTAATAAATTAATTGAATCGATTGGCAAACATTTGGCAAACAAATGTACATCTTCAACGAAAATCCGCTACTTGAATTTCAGGTGAGATATGTTTCTTAAAAGTCCTTTTTACAGAAATTGCCGTAATGATTTAAACGAGAATTATGAATTCTTAAGCTGAATAAACCATTCGTAAGTTCCGCTCATTACCACTTCCAAATCATCATTCACCAATTCAATAAGAATTGCAACCAAAGCACGTTTACGCTGGGTAAGATCTGTTAAAAATTGAATACGGGTTTCTTCATTCACGAAAGCTCGAGCGCGAACCCTACCTATGGCTGGTTTTCTGAATTTAACTTCCGATTTGCGTAGAACAGGAATCACTTGTGATGCGTACTCAGGAAACGCATGAATCAGCCATTGTCCCGAGGCGAATTCTGCCAACGAAAATTGCGCAGCGGCAGCTACTGTTCCCAGATGGTTGGTATACTTTTCATCATCCGATAATTCAAACAAGAATTCGGAAGTACTTTCTGAAATAGCAAGTAATTTAGCAAAAGGAATTTCTTTTAGATTCATGGCTTAATAGCGAAGGTATGTTAATTTGAATTATTTAGAAATTTTAATCAATATTTTAGCCCTAAAACAAAAAAACCGCATTGCTGCGGTTTTTTTGTTTTATTTCCAAAGAATTTAGAATGTGTATCTTGCGCCAATTTGCATTCCCCAAACATTCGTAGTATTCAAGATGTTTGTGAAACTGCTAGTCGGTAATTTGCCATTTACTGCATTGAAATTATAAGAATTTGTAGTGTTGTTATATCTCAATACCGCTCCATTACTCACAGTTAATTGCTGTCTTACACCCCATTCAGAGTTTATCAAATTTCCAACATTGATAATGTTCAAACTTAACTGCAATTTGTGATTGTTCTTGCCAATATTTTTCATAATATCTTGGTTGATAGCCAAATCAAATTGATTTAACCAAGGCATTTTTGCAGCGAATCTTTCAGTGAATTTGCCCACGTTTGCGCTTAAATATGCATCTTGAGATACATATGCATCCCAAGCTTTTGCTTGCTCATCTGCAGTAGCTATAACAGTAGTTCCTGATTTTAAATCAGTAAATTTAATATCAGAAGATTTGTGTACAAAAACCAAATCGTTACCTGTCAATCCGTCATTATTGATATCAGAACTATAAACATAATTATATCGACCTTGATTATATCCTTCATAAACCAAAGAGATTGTAGTTGCAAAATTCTTTGCGTATTCGAATTTATATGCGATAGATCCAACCAATCTGTTTGGTGTAGAATACTGAGAATATGATAACTCTGGAGTATTCTGATTCTGACCAATTGCAGTTGGCGCCATTGTGTTATTTGACCATGCAGAACTTGCTTGAGAACCTGGATTTGCAGTGATATCCATTGTATTGTTATACGAATAACTCAATGCCGCAGAAAAGCCGTTTTTGAAATTCTTCGACAATGTAACAGCAACACTCATTCCGTAACCTTCATTCGTGTTAGAAAGTACCATTGCATTGTTTACTGTTGAAACATATTTTCTAGAGGCGGCTTTCTTAAATGCAGCACGTTCGAAATCAGTACCAGCGAAATAAACGGTATCTGAAGGACGCATGTTTGCATCATATTGATAAATATCATTCAAAGATTTAGAGAAAATTACATCAGTAGTCATTTCAATACCTAATGGTAATTTAGCATCAATACCCAAACTTGTTCTCCAAACTTGAGGGAAATTGAATGCTTTATCAACCAATGCAAAAGAACCGCCACTCGGTAATTTACCCGCTTGTTGTGGCAAATTAGCTACATATGCGTTCACATCAGGATTGAATTGAGTAATTTGGAACTTTTTTAAATCAGCTGCAGCTGTATATTCAATTGTTGCTTGTAATCCATAGGCATTGGTAGGTTGGTTTGTATACCAAACAAATGGCAATCTACCTGTAAAAATACCTGTACCTCCGCGAATAACCAAAGATTTATCACCTTTCAAATCATAATTAAATCCGATTCTTGGTGAAAATAATGGACCAGCACTTGGCCAAGTTGATGGATCATAATCTATTGCTGATCCATCAGGGTTAGATAATTTCTTAAGCGCAGTTGCTGTATCAAACCCAATATTTGCCAAAGGTGTAGTCAAATAAATTGGTTGATCAGCACGAACACCAGCAACAATTTTTAAATTTTTATTAACTTTAAATTCGTCTTGAACATAAGCAGCCAACTGACCAAATCCTAATTCTGCAATTGGATTTTTATTGCCATTGTAGCCATAAGTTACCGCATATGCACTTGGTGCTTGATTATTCAAGAATTGACTTAGTGAATCATAACGATAATAGCTAGTACCGTAACGTAAGAAACTGTTTCCTACATACATTTGATCATACGCAATACCTGCTGTAATTGTATGTTTATTGTTTAAGTTATATGTAAAATTATCAATAAGTGAATATGTATTGTTTACAACATTATTGTTGTATGAAAACAATTCATAACCAAAACTTATATACTGATCTCCCCCTTTTTTAATATCAACGAATGGGAATGGTGAACTACCTGTTTTACGTGTATCTTCAACCATTGTAGCGGTAACCAAAAACTGATTACTCATTCTAGAATTTAAATTAGACTTCAATTCTAAAGACAATGAACCTACTGTATTCAAGAAAGAATAATTTGAATTTTCATAACTCATTGCATTTGCACTCCAACGGTTTGAAGCCGATCTAGGATTTGGTGCTGAAGTACCATTTAGAATTTGGTCGTTTGTGTTTTGAACATAATTATAGCGTACTGAAAATTTATGTTTTGCATTGATATTCCAATCTAAGCGACCTAAAAATTTAACATTTTGAGTTGAAAAATTTCCCAAGTTTGTAAAGTCACCTGTTTCATAGTTGTGTTTACTTTTCAAATATTTTTGAACCGCAATTAAATCACTTTCTAAAACGCGAGATTGATTTGGATCTGTAGAATTTGGAGCTACACCATCTTTGGTTGGATAATAAGACAAACCAGGATAAGATTTATTCTCAGATTCAAAACTTGCAAAATAGAATACTTTATCCTTTTTTAGTGCACCACCCACACGAAATCCTAAAATTTGTGAAGATGATTGAGGGATGTTTGTCAATTCAGTAACACCAACCTTAGTACCATTCATTTTTTCGTTTCTGTAATAACTGTAAACGGAAGCTGAAAGATTGTTAGAACCACTTTTAGTAATAGCATTTACACCTGCACCAGTAAAATTACTTTGACGTACATCAAATGGTGTAACGTTTACTTGAACTGCCTCTAAGGCATCTAACGAGATTGGTTGAGCGTCACCACCCGGCATGTTATTGGTACTCAAACCAAAATTATTATTAAAGTTGGCACCATCAATGGTGATGTTGTTCATTCTGCCATCTCTACCATTGAATGAGCTGTTGCCACCTGCTTGAGGTGTTAAACGTGTAAAATCGCTCAATGAACGGTTAATAGTAGGCATATTATTCAATGTTTGGGCATTGATATTTGTTGCACTACCTGTTTTTGTACCACTGTTTAATTTACTACGAGAGATAAAAACAGCATCAAGTTTTGTGATATTGTTTGAAAAATCAACATCTAGTTTGTAGTTTTCACCTAAAGTTAAATAAACATTTTCAATAGTTACTGTTTGTAAACCAGTAGCACTCACAACAACAATGTAAGGACCACCAGCAGTCATATTGAAAATATCATAAGATCCATCACTACGCGATACAGTATTATATTCCGCATTGGTAGTGGTTAATTGCACCTTGATTGATGCATTGTCTACTGAACTGTTTGCATTTAAAACAGTACCAGACAATGAAGAAGTAGTAACCTGCGCATTAATTCCTAAAGCGCAAAGCATTACAATGATTAGTAAAATGTGTTTTTTCATATTAGAGTTAGTTGATTTTAACTACAAAAAAACAGCACACTCATTTTTAAAATATTACCTCAATATTATTTTTATATCCAATATCAAGTCATCCTTGCTACTAAATGCAAAACATTTATTACCTAAATCTTTTAACGATGCGCCAAAATGATAAAGTAAAACGTGAGTTCAAACATTTGGGTCGTAATAAATCACAAGATCGCCGTCGTCTGAATCATCTTCATAGCTCCAAAATCAGAATTTGCAGATCGAGCGCAAGAAATTCATATCAAAATTATCCATTACATTATAGACACAATTGAGAAAATGATGCATATTGCATAACTTTTCTTTGATAAAATGATAAAATTACGATTAACCACACTTAGTTTCCTTCAATTTTTTATTTGGGGATGTTGGCTCATCACCATTGGTAGCTATTGTTTTAACACCAAGCATTGGAGTCCCGGAGATTTTGGAGTTATCTTCTCCACCATGGGAATTTCAGCTTTGTTCATGCCCCCTATTGTTGGCATTCTGGCTGATAGGGTAATGAATGCTGAAAAACTCTATGGTATTTTGCACCTATTGGGTGGAATTAGCTTATTCTTCATTCCGAATACCCAAACTCCTGACCAAATGTTTTGGAGTATTCTAATCACCATGGTGTTTTATATGCCAACAATCTCATTATCGAATACCGTTGCTTACAGTATATTGTCAAATCATAATTTAGATATTGTTAAAAACTACCCTCCAATAAGAGTTTGGGGGACAATTGGATTTATTGTTGCATTATGGATCGTTAGCCTCACTGAAAACGAAACTTCAGCTTTCCAATTTTACCTCGCATCGGTCGTTTCTCTAGTACTGTCAGCTTATGCATTTACTTTGCCTAGTTGCCCACCTATGGGTAAAAAATCAGAATCAAAATCCCTATCCAATCGTCTAGGATTAGATGCATTTAAATTATTTAAAAAATCACATTTCGCAATTTTTTTCATCTTTGCAATGTTTCTTGGAGCTGCACTCCAACTCACAAATGCATATGGCGATACATTTTTACAAGACTTCAAATTCCAAGATCAATATAAGGACCTGTTGGCCGTAAAATATCCTGCGATTATCATGAGTATTTCACAAATCAGTGAAACATTGTTTATTTTAACCATTCCATTCTTTATGAAACGTTTTGGTATCAAGCAAGTCATGATTTTTAGCATGGTTGCTTGGGTGTTAAGGTTTGCCCTTTTTGCCTATGGTGATCCAGGTGCAGGGCTTTGGTTGATTGTTTTGTCGTGCATTATTTATGGTATGGCGTTCGACTTTTTCAACATCTCAGGTTCATTGTTCATTGAAACTTCAACAAATCAGGGCATTCGCTCTTCGGCACAAGGATTATTTACCATGATGGTCAATGGTGTTGGAGCTGTTTTAGGAAGCTTAATTAGTGGTAAAGTCATAGAACTTTATTTCACTGAAAACAATGTAAAGAACTGGCATGATATCTGGCTTGTTTTTGCAGCTTATGCTGCCGTTGTAACCATTCTCTTTATCTTCTTATTCAAAGAAGAACCTAAAGAAATTGAACCAAGTATTTAGATAGAATCATATGTATTCTTTTCCTCGTTTTCTAAATGAAACCACTGAGGGATTTTCCGCGAAATAACCCGAAAAATCGCGAAATAAAAAAACCCTCAGAGTGTTGATTCTGAGGGTTTTAAACGAAACCCGAAGGTTTTCTAGTGATCCCGCTGGGATTCGAACCCAGGACCCATACATTAAAAGTGTATTGCTCTACCAGCTGAGCTACGGAATCTTGTTTGTTTGACATTCAGCGTGTGCCTTGTTTCAAACGTGGGTGCAAAATTAAGGATATTATTTACTTTTACAAGTAGTTTTCAAAATAAATTTTTGAAATATGTATGGTGTGTTTTGGTGTGACGCGCCCCCATCGACTTTAACATGCTTAACATCTTTGGATTAAAGTCGCCAATCCATGCCAATTCAAGTGAATCAATATTTTTATATTTTCGCATCCCTTCATAACCTTTCATAATTAAACCCGTATCTATTGCCATTTTTTGAAAATCAGGCACTATTCCAAATATAATTACCTTCGCTTTTGTAATCCTTCCCCTTCCGAGTAAAAATCGAATCTTATTCCACAGATTTAACTTCCCCCCGAAATCTTTAAAAAGATGATTCAATTCTAATATGCTTACAAAAAAACCAATTGGACGTTCTTTGCAATAAGCGAATACCGCAAACTCCGGATGCATGGCCATTTTCATCGATTTAAAGCGCTTCAGTAATACTTCTTTGTTCAAAGCAATAAAATCATCGTGGAATGCCCAAGCTTCGTTGTATATGCGCACAAAATCACTAGCATATTTATCCAGTTGTCCAAAATCCATGTATTCAAATCGATAATCTGAATTACCCAAAGCTCTCTTTGAGATGGCACTAAAACGATCATAATTAAATTCATCCAAAATAAGATCGTACGTGGTTTGCTCAATCTCCCGCTCATACCCTTGTCCCTCAATGAATTGCTGATAATATGGCGGATTATAATTCTCTAAATACGACGGATTTCTTACTCCGGTTACAAACAATCCCCAAAAACTATCCTTGTCACCAAAATTTACAGGTGCCTGAATTTTATTACATCCTTGTTCAATCAACCATGCTTCGGCCGTTTCAATGAGCATTTGGGAATATTCTGCATTTTCTAAAACTTCAAAAAATCCCCATGCACCGCTAATTTTTCCGTTTTTATTTTCATAAAAAGCGGCAATTCTTCCAACACAGTCATGGTTATCAAACAACAACCATCTTTCGGCATTTCCCGATGCGAATTTTTTATTTTTTGAGGGATCAAAAACAGCCTCAACATCATCAATAATTGGCATAATATAATGCTTATCAAATTGATATACTTTTTTTACCAATTCATGGAATTGATTAACCTGATTGGAATTGCTACTACTAATTTTAATTATTTCCATGTTCTAAAGAAAGTTCTTCATCGCCGGGTTGATACCCAACATAGGTAATGATAAATTGAAACATCTCATCCGTAGCGCGCATGCTCGACCCGCCATACTCAAGTCGCTCAGCCACTTGCTTCGGTGGATTGTTCGGATTATTCGGATTGTTTACAGTATTGTCGAATTCCGCATTGGCATAAATGGTGCTTCCCCTAGGAATATGAACCATCTTTTTAAACGTATAAAAATACTGCCAACGAAAGTTCCACTTTGGAATGTGTATCAAATTGATTGTATCTCCGTTAGGTTTAATTGCATATGCCAAAAAGGATTTCCCTAGCAAATGCAAATGCGGATTGATGGTTAATACCGAAATATCCGCAGAAACTGTAAATTGGGTAACATGTTTGGTCTTTTGATTCGCTGGAATAACCAACGGAGGAACAATTTTACTTACCCCATTTGTGCCCAACATAATTTCAGCTGTTCCTCTTTTGGGAGGGGTATTGGTGAAGAAAATATTGATTTTACTATTATCTATTAATGTTTTGCGTGACGGACCATAATGAACATCGTTTCCAATAATGCTAAAATTTTCGGCTACCGCATACGTTCCAATTCCATCGGGATACATCACTCCTTTTACCCCAGGCAAATAATTCACCACCGAATGCCATCGCTCTGGCAAACTTCCATCGTTATTCAACAAACTTTTTTGAAAATCAACTGCCAATTTGGTTTCACGCGGATTGTCAACGCCCTCTTTGGGTGAAATTTCTATTTTTGAGGGACTTGATTCAAGGTTAGGCTTTGTATTTCCGTAATAATTAATCAAATGCCCATTGAAATGATGCAAAAGTTTGGGCTGACCAGGAATAAACTCAATGGCCCGAATGTATTTTCCATGAGGGACAGTACAATTAACTTTCGAAAAGAAAAATCTATCAATATCTCCCTCACTTAATAAAACGGTATCTAACGATAAAACCATATCAGGTTTGCCTATATTGCTTTTTTCAGATGATACATTTGCAAATATTTTTTCAGATGATCCACCTTCAGGACAATCATTTTTCACCCAACGAGAAATGGCATCAATTTGAGATTGCGATAAGATATTTTCGTCGATAAAATGAGAATAGTTAGGATCGGCGGGCCACGGCGGCATGATGCGCATGGATGTTACTTTTGCAATGGTTTTGGCCTTGCCTTTAACTTTGCTGTAAGATGTCAATTCGAAAGGAGCTCCTCCTCCATTTCTATGGCATCGCACACAATGGTTTGCAATGATTGGCGCAATATGTTGGGCAAAATTAGGTACATCAACTGAATCGAGTTCATTCACTTGGTTGCTTTGCGAACATGCAAACAATCCAATAAGAAGTGTGAGTGCAAAAAATACCCGTTTCATTTGCTCAAAATTAAGGTTTTTTATTGTATTCAATAAAACAGCCTTTTGAAATTGTTGACGACATTTTGATTTGCTGTTTTTGTCGAAGTTGCGTAAGCGCGTTGTTCAAATACATTTCATTTGGCAAGGGCCTAAAATGCGTGTTGCCAATTTCCTTTACACGTCCGTCAATAGCACCTTTATAAAGTACTGTTCCCGTTGAATTTACAATTGCAACTTCAGGAAACACTTCCATTCCAATGCCTTTTGCAATATCTAAAGATCCAGTATCTACCACCAAAAACCTAGGCAAATTGATATCCCAGTTTTCTTGCGCATTGACTTTTAACAAAATACATTGAAAGCTATCATTAGGCAAAGACGCTGAAATATCCTTCAAAACTGATGTATATAATTGACAAACGGGACAATCAACGGAATACGTGACCACCACTGTAAATGGTTTTTTATCTAAAATACGGTTGAATTCTGAGGGATATTGGTAGCTCTTGTTAGAATCACATCCCACAAAAATCAAAACCAATATTGCCATGAAAATTCTCATTTATAATTGTTTTGCTTTCGCATAATCCCACAAAATCATTCCACAAGTAACGGCAACATTAAAAGAATGTTTGGTTCCTAGCTGAGGAATTTCCAAGCACGCATGGCAATTGTCAATCACTTCTTGTTGTACCCCATCAATTTCATTTCCCATTACAAATGCAATGGGTTGATTCGGATATTCAATGTCTTTCAATGAAACTGAACCAATTGCTTGTTCTATGGCATAAATAAAATATCCTTCACTTTTGAGTTGCTGAATTACATCCATGGTATTTTTATGGTATTCCCAATGAACTGAATTTTCAGCGCCTATTGCTGTTTTGGTGATATCGCGGTGCGGAGGACAAGCGGTTATTCCGCACAAATACATGGTTTTTACCAAAAATGCATCTGAAGTGCGAAACATTGATCCAACATTATTCATGCTGCGTATATTGTCTAAAACCAAGCAGATAGGCCATTTTTCGGCTGTCTTAAACTCGGTTACTGACATTCTACCCAGCTCTGTGGTTTTTAGTTTTCGCATAATTGCAAATATACGGATGGAAATTTGTTGAATAAAGGGGGAAAACTGATTGTTTTTCATCTAACTTCCGGTATTATTTTCGTATTTTATATGTCTGGAAAAACTGCCTCTGATAAAGAAACCCCGTTGATGAAACAATACAACCAAATTAAAGCCCAATATCCGGGTGCTATTTTGTTGTTTAGAGTGGGTGATTTTTACGAAACCTTTAGCGATGATGCAAAAATTGCAAGTAAGGTTTTGGGAATTATTCTTACCAAAAGAAGCAATGGTTCGGCTTCAGAAATGGAGCTTGCTGGTTTTCCGCACCATTCTATTGATACATATTTGCCAAAATTGGTAAAAGCAGGCTATCGCGTAGCCGTTTGCGATCAACTCGAAGATCCCAAAGCCACTAAAACCATTGTAAAACGTGGAGTTACAGAACTTGTAACTCCTGGAGTTAGCTATAACGACAAAGTTCTTGAATCTAAAGAGAGTAACTATTTGGCTTCTATTTCAAGGGTAAATGATGTTTGGGGTTTATCATTGCTAGACATTAGCACCGGTGATTTTCAGTGCACACAAGGAGATCCGATGTTTATTCAAAAAATGTTATCGGGATTTAGACCTGCAGAATGGGTTTTACCTAAAAAAATCAGCCAAGATGCATTTGATACATTTGGAAAACCAAGTTCCTTTCAATATTTAGAAGATTGGGTTTACCAATCAGAATACTGCGAAGAAAAACTGAACAGACAGTTCAATACAAAGACTTTAAAAGGTTTTGGAATTGCCGATTTGCCAAGCGCCATACTATCGGCAGGTGCTGCATTGCAATACCTCGATATTACCCACCATCACCACACTGGGCATATTCAAAAGATTTCTCGTTTAGATGAGTCGAATTATGTTTGGCTTGATGGATTTACCATTCGCAATTTAGAATTGGTTCGCCCTATTTATCCTGAGGGAAAGAGTTTGATGGAAATCATTGATCAAACCTCAACCCCAATGGGTGCAAGGCTACTAAGAAATTGGGTATTGTTGCCTTTGAAAACCCAAAAAGCCATTGAGAATCGATTAAACCTGGTTGAAACCTTTGTTAAAAATCAGAAATTATTGTTGCATAGTGCCAACAAACTAAAAGACATTGGCGATTTACAGCGCTTGATTTCTAAAGTAGCACTCAAACGTGTCAATGCCAGAGAGTTGCTGCATTTGTCGCGAAGCATGGCGGCAGTCACAAATTTAAAGGAATCTTTTTTAGAAAGTGGGTTCCCCGCGTTGGCCGAAGCGGCACAAAAAATCTCCGACCACAGCACGTTGCGCCATATCATTGATAGCCAAATTTCACCCGATGCACCCATGGTGCTCAGCAAAGGCGGTGTTTTCTTGTCGTCTGTAAACGAAGAATTGTCAGAATTGCGTGACCTTACCACAAACGGAAAAGACAAACTGATCGAAATTCAACACCGTGAAAGTGAGGAAACCGGTATCCAGTCCCTCAAAATTGGATTTAACAATGTGTTTGGATATTATTTGGAAGTAACCAATGTGCACAAAGACAAAGTGCCAGAAACGTGGATCAGAAAACAAACCTTGAGTAATGCAGAGCGTTACATTACTCCTGAATTAAAAACTTACGAAGAGAAAATCCTATCTGCCGAAGATAAATCTCTTGCCCTTGAAGCGCAGCTTTGGGAAGCATTAATTGAAAATATTTCATCCATGGTGCAACCTATCCAAAATGATGCACAAATTGTTGCAGAATGGGATGTTTTGGTAGGTTTTGCGCAATTGGCTGTTGATAGAAATTATTGCAAACCTGTTATTCATGAGGGACTTGGCTTAGAATTGAAGAATTCTAGACATCCGGTAATTGAAAGTCAAATGCCTCCTGACCAAAGTTATATTCCCAATGATATTTCTTTGAACAACAACGACCAACGCATGGTCATTCTCACGGGCCCAAATATGAGTGGTAAAAGTGCAATTTTACGTCAAACTGCTTTGTCTGTTTTGCTTGCACAAATTGGATGTTTTGTACCTTGCTCGAAAGCCGAAATTGGTTTGGTAGATAAAATCTATACCAGGGTTGGTGCCAGCGATAACATTAGCTTGGGAGAAAGTACCTTTATGGTTGAAATGAGTGAAACTGCAAGCATTTTGAATAACATAAGCGAACGCAGTTTAGTGCTTCTCGATGAAATTGGCCGAGGAACCAGCACCTACGATGGTGTGAGTTTGGCATGGAGCATTGCAGAATATTTGCAAAGCCATAGTTTTAAACCGAAAACATTATTTGCTACCCATTACCATGAATTAAATGAATTAGAAGGTAAATTGGAGGGGATAAAAAACTTCCATATTGAAATCAGGGAGCAAGGAAACCAAATTGTTTTCTTAAGAAAACTCAAACGAGGTGGCAGCGAGCATAGCTTTGGTATTCACGTTGCACAATTGGCGGGGATTCCCAATCCTGTTTTAATCAGGGCCAGTGAAATTTTGCTAGAGTTAGAAAAATCAAGAACCCAGCAAAATCAACGCCAATCATTTAAACAAATGGAGTCCAAACCCGTTTATCAAATGAATATGTTCCAAACTGAAGACCCAATATTTATTGAACTTAAGAAATTATTGAAACAAATTGACATCAATGCCATTACGCCTGTTGAAGCGTTATTGAAGCTTCAGAACATGAAAAAGGTAGTTGAATAAGTTAAAGCTTGAAATATTCTAAAATCATAGTTGTGATTGGGACTTTATATTCAATTGGCAAATCTATCATTTTCGATTTTAGTCTCAACTTGTCTATACTTCTCACTTGATCAATAACCAATTGACTTTGTTTGCCTTGGATGATGCAATTTAATCTTGTGGGATATAACTTCAACGTTGAAGTAAGAGGAATCACGGTAACCGTATTTAAATACTGATTCACTTCATTGGGAGAAACTACCAAGCAAGGTCTAATCTTTTTTACTTCACTACCAATTGTAGGATCTAAATTCACCCACCAAATTTCGAATCGCTGAACTACCATGTCCACTCCTGCTCATCAAATTCGTTGGAAAGTTCAATAAACTCATCTTTGTGAACTTCAGGCTTTTCATAAACGGCTTGCGCTTCTTGGAATTGAGCGATCCAATTGATTCTTGGGTAATTTTTGGGTTTTAAAATGATGTTACCATCTTTGGTATCCAATTCAATTTCGGAGTTTTCATCTAAATCAAATTCTTCCAATACTTGTTTGGGAATTCTAATGCCTTTTGAATTGCCAATTTGAATAATTTTCACAACCACCATAATTACAAAGTTATTACATTGTAATTACATTTGCAATTAAATGAAATTTATTAGAAACTATAATTCACACCCATTGCAGGTAGAATTGGCAATTGGTCAACACGAATATTTTTGATTCGGTCGTAATAGAAGATATTGCTACGGTTATAGACATTGGTAATGCTGAAAATCAAATTGAATTCACGCTTATCTACCAATTTCCAGGTTCTTTTTATAGAGAAATCTAAACGATGGTAATAAGGCAAACGACCTTGATTCAAACCTGCATATACAATTCCTAGGCTACCATTCCCAGAGGTATAGTCGGTACTAATTCCACCAGAAAAAGAATTCTTTTCGTAATATCCCTGGGTTTGGGTAAACGGAAATCCAGAACCAAAATTCCAACGCAACGATACTTCTGTTGGGTTTTTCTTATCAAACTCGTAAGAAACCATAGCATTGGCATTGTGACGGCGATCAAACGTAGGCTGATAGGTATTTACTCCATCAAAACGTGTAACCCAAGTTAAAGAGTAAACCATCCAAACATACCAACCCTTATTGCTGTATTTGTAGGAAATGTCACCACCGTATGCTTTTCCAGTTTCTACCACAAAATCCTCACGCAAATTGGCAGCTTTATCCAGGTTAAACTCATCATTGTCAAACAATTTGTCGCGGTTGATATTTGTAATTTGGGTAAAATCCTTTAAAAAGATTTCAGAATTGAACGTAGAGTGTTTTTTGTGCACATAATCAAATCCAAAAACAAAATGATTTGCCGTTTGAAGCTTATGGGTTAAATCTTGACCATTGAAAGATTTTGGCAAATTATCTGGACCAGACAAGAATCCATAGAATAAGTTCACAACGTCCCTATCGCTAATTGCCGATAATAAATTTTGCGAATACTGACCTGCTGCTAGCTTGATTCCGAAACCACCAAAAGGGTTATATCTGATTTGAAAACGAGGCTCCAAACTCTGATTGCTCAAAGAAGCATAGTATTGACCTCTTAATCCCAAATTGGCTACGAAACGCTTTCTAACAAACTTGTAATTGGCAAAACCATTGATTTCAGTTGTGCTTTCATCTTGAGAAATAAAACGATCGTTTGAATTATAGATTGAGAAAATGGTTCTAAATCCATTGATTTCCATTCCAAATTTCAATTCATCTTTCTTGAAATTGTATGAAAAATTCATACCCATATTAAATCCACCAATGCTGCTGCTTCTTGGTTTGCCATCAAGCTCTTTTTGCTCTATATCGTAATTGCTGTATAGGAAGTATCCGTCTACTTTGGTTTTAGATTGCTCGGG
This sequence comes from Flavobacteriales bacterium, assembly GCA_947487175.1. Taxonomy (GTDB): domain Bacteria; phylum Bacteroidota; class Bacteroidia; order NS11-12g; family UBA955; genus VMCP01. Next base: position 16,573 of record CANKVM010000018.1, read on the forward strand.
TACTACCAAAAACTTCCCTCCGAAACCATAAGAGTTCCAAGCGTAGCTGGTTGATGTTGGGAAATCAACATTGTCGCTAAAATTAAACGCATACAATTTGGTATAACCTCCACTTGCTGAGTTTGATCCGTATTTTACAAATAAATCACCAAAGGTGTAAGGCAACTTGCTTGGATTTGCATAATTATAAAACAATCTTGATGATTGTTTCAAGAAAGAATTCTTGTATGACACAACCAATGTGCTGTTGTCTTCGCCGGCTTTAAATTTTTTCAAGGGAAATTCAAGCAACATTTTGGTTGAAAACGTACTCAAACCAACTTTTCCTTTAAATTTCTTTTTATCACCATCGCGGGTTTTAATATCAACTACAGCAGAAATTCTGCCACCGTATTCAGCGCCAAATCCTGCAGAATAAACATCTGCTGTTTGAATCAAATCGGTTTCAAATACCGAAAACAAACCAATTGAGTGAAACGGGTTATAGATGGTCATACCATCGAGCATCACTTTGTTCATTACTGGAGAACCTCCTCTAATATAGAGTTGACCACCCTGATCACCGCTAAAAACGACTCCAGGCAAAACTTGCAGATATTGAATAATATCGGGCTCGGCACCTACCGCAGGCATTTTGTAAATGGTTTTGGCATCAACCGATTGAACGGAAATATTGGGATTTTTATTTTTCCCTTTGGCAATGATATCTACTTGGTCAATTTTGCCAATATTTCCTTCTTTATCGGAGGGACTTAAAAAGAAATCTTTCTTTACGTTTGATCCCGGAAAAACGGTCAAATTTGGAATTAAAATGGTATCAAATCCAGCTGCGTAACAAATTACATGAACGTTTCCTGTTTTGATATTGGTTAGGGCATAAAATCCATCTTGGTCAGAAATGGCAGCACGGTTGGCTTCAACAATATAAACAGTTGCTCCTGGCATACGGTCTCCACTTTGTTCATTATAAATGAATCCACGCACATCACCATAATATACCTCTTCCTTATTTTCAGCACTTTTTTGCGCGCTCAATTGGCCACACAAGCCTATGAACACCAAAACCACCAACCATTTTTTCATATAAACACACGAAAATAAGTGAAATCTGTGATATTTCGGGTAAAATTCAATCGGAATAACTAATTTTGCATGAAATGGTTTATCGCTTTAAAATTTGGTTTGAAAACCAAGAAGATATCATTAGATGGATTGACGCAAAACCATCTACTACTTTTATTGACTTTCATAATGCTATTCAAGATGCAATTGGTTTCGACAAAAAAGAACTTGCGAGTTTCTATGTAAGCGATGCCAAATGGAAACGATTGTTTGAAATCATGTTAGAAGACATGAGTGACAATGAGGGTTCAGAAGATGAAATACCTGTAGTATTGATGCACAATGCAAAATTGAGAGAGTATGTAAACGACCCACACCAAAGGTTTATTTACGTTACCGATTATTTGGCAAATTGGACTCTGAACATTGAATTATTATCGATTGCTGATTCAGACCCTAAGCTTACCTACCCTAATTTATTCAAATCTGAGGGAAAAGCACCGCGTCAAAGAGAAGACAGTAAATTCAAATTACTCGACGACAATGAATTCGATGCCTTGGCTGCTAAAATATTGGCTACAAAAGGAATCAAAAATGAGCTAACTGCCGAATTGAGTGAACTTGAAGTTGATGAAGACGACAGTGATGATGAGGACGAAGATGAATTGGGCTTCAAATCATACGGTGACAGCACCGATGAAATGGACATGGATGGCTTTGTTGAAGACAAACAACCATAATGTCTGCGAATAGGCAAATTATTGTTATTGGAGGTGCAACAGCCTCTGGAAAAACACAACTTGCCATTGAGGTTGCTAAAAAATTAGGCACTGAAATTATCAATGCCGATAGCCGTCAAATTTACAAAGAATTGAACATTGGCGTAGCCAAACCCACTGTAAATGAGCTGAATGAAGTGAAACATCATTTTGTTTCTTGTACTTCTATTCACGAGCATTTCAATGCGGGAGACTTTCAAAAGCAAGGACAACTTGTTCTCAATCAATTGCTAGATAATTATGGATCTGCGGTAATTTGTGGAGGAACGGGTTTGTATATGAAGGCTTTATTGGAGGGACTTGATGAACTCCCTGAAACAGACAAAGAACTCAGAGATTCCATTGAAGTAAAATTCAAAGAAATTGGTTTGTGGGGATTAAAAGAGCAACTCTTAGCCATTGACCCCAACGCTGCAGATTTTGTAAAGCTCGACAATCCCTCAAGAGTAAAAAGAGCGTTAGAATTGGTTTTGCTTTGCGGCAAACCACTTAGTGTAATATACAAAAAAACGAGCATAATTCCAAGCGATGCCAAAGTTAACTTCTATTGCATTGATTATCCGAGGGAAAATTTATACCGCAGAATAAATGAACGGGTTGACAAAATGGTTTCGGATGGTTTGATTGATGAAGTGAGAGAATTAATTCCATTTAAGGAATTAAAAGCACTTCAAACTGTAGGATATTCTGAGTTATTTGAAAGTTTCAATAACCTCTGTAGCCAAGACAAAGCGATAGAAAACATCAAACAACATACAAGAAATTACGCCAAAAGACAAATTACATGGTTTAAAAACCAATTTTCATCTAATTGGATTTCGCCAAAACAACCAATTCATACTATCTTTGCCACACAATGAACGAAGCACTAATTAGTTTATTCACCCTAACAATTTTAGAAATTGTATTGGGAATTGATAACATCATTTTCATTTCTATTTTAGCAGCGAAAGTACCAGCGAATGATCAACGCAAAGCTAGAAACTATGGCCTTATGTTAGGTATGGTTGTGCGTATTGTTTTATTGTTCGGATTGAATTTCATTCAACAACAAGACAAACCATTATTTACCATTTTCAACAATGGCATTAGTGGCAAGGATCTATTACTGATTGCAGGCGGTTTATTCTTAATGTATCAAAGTGTTCATGAAATTCATGAAAAAATGAAAGGTGTTCAAGAAGAAATCAAGGACAGAACATCAGCAAAAGGCTGGTCTGAAATTATATTACAAATGATTCTAATAAACGTTGTGTTTAGCTTAGATAGCGTAATTACAGCGGTTGGTATGGCGAAAGATCTTTGGGTAATGATTGCTGCTGTGGTTATTTCTATGTTCATTATGCTCCTTGCAAGCAAACCAATTTCAGATTTTGTAAACAACAATCCATCCATAAAAATCCTTGCTCTTTCTTTCCTTGTAATGATTGGTATGTCGCTATTTGCGGAAGGATTCCATCAGCACATGAACAAAGGATATATTTACTTTGCTATGGCATTTTCATTCGGAATTGAATTAATAAACTTACGAATAGATAAAAAATCAGCTAAACGACCTGAATAAAACTGTATTCAAGTTTTTCATGATTTGTTTTTAAACAAACATTTAGAAAACAAAAGGTTAGTTTCCTTTATGCTTTATCAGGTAGTTTCAATTTTATTACGCTACAAGTCTATGAATTTATAAGTTTCATCAATTGGACTTTCATGATTTAACTCTACAACGGAGTTTAATAATCCGGTTTGCATATCATAAACCCAACCGTGAATTTTAGGCCCTTGACGATGGTTCCATGCCTTTTGAACAACACTTGTTTTAACTAAATTATTCACCTGTTCAACCACGTTTATTTCAACCAATTTATTCACCCTATCAATTTCATTCTCAATTGCATCAAGTTCAGCTCTATGGTGAAAATAAATATCCTTTAAATAACGCAACCATTTATTCAGCAAATCAAAGTTTGTTTGAGTCATTGATGCTTTCACCCCTCCACAGCCTGTATGACCGCAAACAATGATATGCTTCACCCCCAAATGAGTCACAGCGTATTCGAGAACACTCAACAGATTTAAATCTGAATGAACCACTAAATTGGCAATATTTCTATGTACAAACAATTCCCCTGGCTGAGCACCAATGATTTCATTCGCTGGAACACGGCTATCACTGCAACCTATCCATAAATAATCAGGCTGTTGATCTTTGGCAAGATTGATGAAATAGTCGTTATCTACATCCAATTTCTCTTTGGCCCATGCACGGTTACTGAGCATTAATTTAATTTTATCTTCCATAATTTATGGTATATATAAATTTTTCAATATTGTTAATTCTTGAGTTTCACTTACAAATTGCATTTCAACCTTTATATGATTTATTGATGAATGTATGAGAAAATCATTTAATATATCTATAATGTCGGCATCCATGAAAGTGCAATTTGTAAAATCTAACAAAACCGAATCCCCGTGTTCAATGGAAGTTAACTTATTCTTCAAAACCGACTTGTTTAAAAAAGTCGCTTGATGATGGAACCTAACCAGCACATTATTTTCTTCTCGTACAATAATAAATGATTTATGAAAATTAGATTTTATGACAAAGTAAAATCCTAGGAGCATACCAATTGTAATACCGATTAATAAATCTGTCAACAAAATGGCAATGATTGTAAATACAAAAGGATAAAACGCAATATTTCCTTTCTTCTTTTGTTCAATAAACAAGCTAGGTTTTGCCAACTTATAACCTACGAAAATCAAGACTGCAGCCAATGCCGATAATGGAATTTTATTGATTAACTGCGGTGCAAATAATACAAATGCTAAAAGCCAAAAGCCATGAAAAATCGCACTCATTTTGGTTTTAGAACCTGCATTAACATTTGCCGATGTTCTCACAATTACAGCTGTAACCGGCAAAGCTCCAACTAAACCCGCAATTACATTTCCAACACCTTGTGCATACATTTCTCTATTTGCAGGTGATGTACGCTTTTCCGGATCTATTTTATCGCCCGCTTCTAAACTTAGTAAAGATTCAATACTTGCAACGATTGCAATGACTACCGCAATTTTCCATACTAAGGGTGAAGTTATAAAACTAAAATCAGGAAAGGTAAATGAATGAAACAATCCTACAAATGATTCAGAGATATTGCCAGTGGATGAAAAAATTGGGACCCTAACCATATGCTCTGCTTTTATAGCGTAAATTGGATTTATGCTTGTGGTTATTTCATTAATCAACACACCACATACAACAGTTACCAAAGAGGCAGGTATGAAAGAAAATATCTTGTTGTTTTTAATGAATTTAGTATCCCAAAATATATGAATCAAAATTCCTAAAAAACCAACAATTAATGCCAAGATACTCAATTGTTCAAATGAAAAAAAGATTTCTGAAAATGTATTGTGTCCATCATTTTGCAAAAACTCTTCCTCTCCCATTGCATCTTTATCATAGCCCACCAAATGTGGAATTTGTTTTAATATCATGATCATACCAATGGCTGCCAACATCCCCTTAATTACCGATACTGGAATAAAATCTGCAATGACGCCCAATTTCAACACCCCCATCAATAATTGTATGATACCGGCTAAGAATATTGTTAAAGCAAATGCGCCAAAATAATGCTCTGGGGACATTACTTTCAAATCGCTAATTGCCGCAATTACTATGGTTATCAAGCCTGCTGCAGGTCCAGATACACTCACACTCGAGCCACTTATAAACCCTACAACAATACCACCAATTACACCCGCCAAAATACCCTGAATTACATTTCCTCCAGAGGCCATGGCTACACCCATACACAAGGGCAAGGCAACCAAAAACACAACCAATGAAGCAGGAATGTCTTTACTCAAGTTATTTTTAGTCATATTGCAAATTTATAACAGATCAAACAAACTAACACCTTTTTTCGATGAATGAATCTAAAATAAGTTAAGTTAAACCTCCCGTAAACTGAATGAATGAAATAATTTCAGTTTTCGAAATTATTTCATTATAATCAAATCCATTTAAATACAATTCCAACCAAAACAACCTTCTTTCTTGTGCATTTTGTATATCGAAATAATCGTTTTTTAGATTTTTGGCGGTTAATAAATCTTTTGAAAGCTGACTGCTATTTTCAGCACTGTTTTTGAATTCCACAGAAATCTTATTCAATCCTTTTAACATCTCATCTTGTTGCTTTTTGATGTACTTTAACTGAGGTGATTTGATTTCATAAAGCGATTGACGTACATTTTCAAAACTTTCATTTAGTTTTTCAATATGATTGTCTAATGTAAATTTTTCTTCCTGTTGTTGAATGATCTTCGATTCAATTTCATCCCAAGATTGCCACATGTCATTTGTGGTTAGGTTTAATTTGTGAAGCTTTTTAAAAACAGCCGGTGAAAGATAAACGCTACTGAATCTTAATTGAATTCTTGGTGCCGGAATACCACAAACTTCAAAAGCTTTTGAACACTGCATCCAATAAGCAAATTCAGCAGGTCCTCCGATATAAACCACATTGGGTAAAATACTTTGCTGATAAAGAGGACGCAATAACACATTGGGACTTATATGCTCCGGTGAATTTTCTATAAGTTGTTGCATTTCTAAAACAGTAAATTCTCTATTAGAATCTACCAATGTAAAAATCTCATTTGAATATTCTATGCGCTCCCTTTGTCCCTTATCAATATAAAAACAGTTAATTTCTCTGGCGTATGCTGGGGTTGTATATCCGGCCTTTTGTAATTGGTTATTCTGTTCTAAATAAGCGGGATAAACACTTCTCTTTAAAATATCTTTTTGCCATATATCTTTACTCAATGACTTGAATTGCGCATCGTTTGGATCTAAAACCAACAATCCGGTTTCGCCATAGATAAATTGAACCAATAATCGGGTGGCATGAGCCAAAGTCATTTTCTCTTTCAAGTAGATGTCTTCAACAATTTTCAATCTGCCCAACGCTTCTATATCATTCGAAAACTTCAATTTTATAGAATCGAAAACCGCTTTTAATTCTCTTGTTTCAAATCCACCAACAGGACCTTTTTGATAGGTATTCCAAGTATATTTTTCTCCAAAAAGAACCACATCTTTGATTTCTTCAAAGTCATGGTCTTCCGTTGCCATCCAAAATACAGGAACGTAATTACAAGCCTGATTCTCCGACTTTAAAACAGAAACTGTATTTAATACAGATTCAATTTTATTCCAAACGTACATAGGTCCCAATCCAACATGAATTTGTTGACCTGTGGTAACTGTAAATGTATTTTCTTGAAGGATAAATGCAATATTTTGTTTTTGCAGCTTTGACAACTCAAGGCTTACATATTGACTTAAGATAATATCATGCAATTTCTTGCGTTTGGAATTGTCAAAAAAATTGCGTATATTATTCTCACTGGCAGCAATGCTCGAAGAAGTACCTGTAAAAGGATATAGATGGGTAATTTCTTTTCCCCAAGCAATATTGATCAGCCTTTCCGATAAAAAATTAACAGGATAATCGGAAACTGTGACATTCATATTAAACCAATTTGCCGTTTAAATCGTAATGCGTAGCCTCCGTAATTAAAACGTTCGCAAAATCACCCATACGCACGTAATTGCCATCTATTGGAACCCAAACTTCATTGTCAACCTCTGGGCTATCATATTGGGTTCTTCCCACAAAATGATCATTTTCAAGTCTGTCAAACAGAACCTTTTGGGTAGTTCCAACCAACGATTGGTTATAAGCCCAACTGATATCCATTTGCTTTTCCATGACCCTATTGGCGCGTTCTTGTTTTTCTTCTTGAGGGATAATATCTTCTAAGGTATACGCATGGGTGTTATCCTCATGCGAATATGTGAATACGCCTAAACGTTGAAACTTAATCTCATCCAACGCATTTAACAAGTCAACAATATCTTCTTCCGTTTCACCAGGGTGACCCACAAGCATTGTTGTTCTTAGTGCAATTTCAGGCACCATTTGACGTATTTCGTTGATTACCTCAATTGTTCTGCGACGGGTAATTCCACGGCGCATCGCTTTTAACATATTGTCTGAAATATGCTGAATAGGCATATCTAGATATTTGCAAATATTGCTTCTTTCAGCCATTACTTTGATGGCATCCATTGGAAATTGCGAAGGATAAGCATAATGCAAACGAATCCATTCTAATCCCTCAATATCACTCAAATTCCTCAACAAATCGGCAAGTTTTCTTTCCCCGTAATTATCTAATCCGTAATAGGTTAAATCTTGGGCAATAAGCATGATTTCTTTGGTACCATTTTTAACCAAGTTTTTGGTTTCTTGAACCAAAAATTCAATTGACTTACTCACGTGATTGCCACGCATAAGTGGAATAGCACAAAAAGAACAAGGACGGTTACATCCTTCGGCAATTTTCAAATAGGCATAATGCTTGGGAGTTGTTTGTAAACGCTCACCCAAAAGGTTGTGTTTATAATCGGCTCCTACAGTTTTTAATAAGTTTGGCAACTCTAATGTACCAAACCATGCATCTACCTCAGGAATTTCACCCATCAAATCGTCTTTATAACGATGAGACAAGCAACCTGTTACATATAATTTTTCAATTTGACCATTTGCTTTAGCATCGGCAAAACGCAAAATGGTATCTATACTTTCTTGTTTTGCATTTTCAATAAACCCACAAGTATTGATAATAACAATATCAGAATCTTCGGTTTTGCTTTCATGAGCAACATCAAACTTACTTGCCTGCAATTGCGCCATTAGCACTTCTGAATCGACAGTATTCTTGCTACAACCCAAAGTAATCACATTTACTTTAGGGGTATGAATTGATTTGGTTCTCATGACTGGAAAATAGATTCTATAAATGAATATTTATCAAATAATTTAAGGTCTTTGGCTTGTTCACCTATACCTATATATTTTACTGGAATATTTTGTGAGTGACTCACTCCAATAACAACACCCCCTTTGGCGGTACCGTCTAATTTTGTAACTGCCAACGCATTCACTTTGGTAGCGAAAGTAAATTCCTTTGCTTGCTCAAAAGCGTTTTGCCCTGTAGTTGCATCAATGACCAATATAATTTCGTTGGGTGCATCGGCTTTGAATTTCTGAATAACGCGGTTAATCTTAGCAAGTTCATTCATCAATCCTACTTTGTTGTGCAATCTGCCCGCGGTATCGATGATGATCACATCTGCATTTTGCTCTACCCCTTGTTTCACAGCATCAAAAGCCACAGAAGCTGGATCTGCATTCATTCCGTGAGAAACAATTTCAACGCCTGCCCTATCTTTCCAAATATTCAATTGATCAACCGCTGCTGCACGAAAGGTATCTGCTGCCCCAAGAATCACTTTATGTCCTGCTTGCGCATATTGGTAAGCCATCTTGCCAATTGTTGTTGTTTTACCCACACCATTCACACCAACTACCAAAACCACATAAGGGCGAGGTATTCCTTCAAGCGTAAAATCAGGGGCAACTGGAGCGGTAATTTCAGGCATTAAATTGGCAATAACTTCAGCCAACCAACTATTCAATTCTTCGATATTTAAAAAGCCAGTTTCTTTTGCTTTGGCTTCAAGTGCATTAATAATTTCAATTGTTGTATCAACACCAACGTCGGATGTTAATAGTGCTTCTTCAATTTCATCAAGAAATGCGGCATCTATTTCACGTTTACCTGCTACAATACGACTTAGTTTAGAGAAAATATTCTCTCTGGTTTTACCCAAGGCCGATTTTGTTTCCTGAAGTTGTTCTTCTGGAACGTTATTTTTCTTGTTAAACCAATTAAAAAATGCCATAGTTAAATTATAGTGTAAAGATAAATTGAATATACCGAATGGAATAATAAAATGTTGATTTGTTTAATTTTAATTCCTAATATATAAAAAAAAAGCCCCTAATGGGGCTATTTAAAATATTTTCAAAAGTATTACTTAGCTAATACGTCTTTTACTCTGTCAGCAGGAACGATTTCCTCTTTGAAGCTATAAGCACCAGTTTTTGGTGATTTTACACTTCTGATAACTTTTACTATTTCGTTACCAGCGCCTTCTTTTTTCAATGTTGCAACAACCTTCTTAGCCATTATTTAATCTCCTTATGTAAAGTTACTTTGCGCATGTAAGGATTGTATTTTTTCAATTCAATTCTTTCAGCGGTGTTTTTTTTGTTTTTTGTCGTAATGTAACGACTCATTCCAGCTACTCCAGAACCTTTTTGTTCTATGCATTCAAGAATTACTTGAACACGATTACCTTTTTTTGCCATGATTAGATTTTTCCTTTCTTAAACAAATTGTTGATGCATGCAGTGATGCCTTTTTTATCGATGGTCTTAATAGTTGACGCCGCAACTTTCAAAGTTATCCATTCTCCAGTTTCAGCAATGAAGAACTTCTTTGTTTGAAGGTTAGGATAAAATCTGCGTTTCGTTTTCTTGTTAGAATGCGAAACTCTATTTCCTTTTAAGGCCTTTTTTCCGGTTAAATCACAAACGCGAGACATAGTTTTTGGGGTTGCAAATATAGATTTTTATTTATTTAAATCCAAACGTTTTGCAAAAAATCATTAAAAAATAATTCTTATGCATCCGATTTGGTGTTAGTTATTAATTTATTACTCGAAATCAAGCACAAAGATACGATAATTGCGAGTATTCCCGCCTGTCTTTCGAATAAACTCTCAAATATTATACTCATAACAATTGCCAATATAATAGAAAATACGAATTTACTTACCTCCCACATCCTCGAAGTTGCTATTGTAATTGCCATTGCAACAATCCAAAGTACCATTCCTATCAATCCAAGTTCAATAAACCATTGCAAATACTGATTGTGTGGTGAAATTCTATTTTCAGCATCCAAATCAGACTTTAAATCACTAAATGATGTCCGCATGGTATTTTCAATATTGCACTGTCCTACGCCAAATAAAGGCGTTTTTTTGCCCGCATGAACAATGGCTCCCCATGCTTCCCAGCGTTGACCGAAGCTTTTGTCGTTTAAATCTTCTTTGTGCGTTACTGCGCGCAAATCTTCGAGGGTATTTACAATTCTGTTTTTTACCGAGGGAACGAATACAATGGCCACCATTACTACAGCAACCAACAATATATATTTGAGCGACAATTTACGTCTATAATTCCAAGCCATGAACATGACCCCTGACCAAAAGCCTAATAATCCAGTTCTAGCCGATAAAATGTGCAGGGCGATAAATAATCCCCCAAAAATCAAATAAAAGAAGAAATTATACCCTCCCATTTTCAATTCGTGATCTTCAAGCTTCCAACTGAGCAAAACCAATAAAACCAACGAAATAATGACACTAAATTCAATGTGATATACCTTGCTGTAAATGGGTAGCGGCTTGCTTTCTAAAACCATTTGCGACAAGAAATTATAATGCATTGCATAATTACAAACACTGGCAATTGCCAACCAAAAAATGGGTAAAGCAAATACATACCAATACTTGGAAAGCACGATGTTTCTATGTTTGACAAATGACATTAAAGAAGGAAGAAAAACCACTGGCAAACGAACGAGCAATTTTGGCATCAACTGATTCAACGCACAACCGTGTGCCACAGAAATACCTATTGAAACAAAAAAGACACTGATGAACAGTGTCTGCGCTATTGATAATGATTTTATGTGAATATTTTCATTGAAGTGCCAAGCGGCATTAATTAGCAACAAAATTGAAGAAATGGATGCAATACTTGGTGAAAAATGAATGGCACCTAAATAAACTGCCAAGCTTCCAATGAAAATGGAATTTCTAATGCTATTTATTTTATTACTTTGCTGTTGCATACTTTACGCGAACAACGGTTTTTTCATCGAAAATGCCTAATTTATCAGCAACAAATTTAGAAACTCCTACAGCAGAGGTGCCGTTTTTGTTTTTGCCTTTTACTACGCACCAAACCAAATTATTGTTTTTTGTATTCACTACTGCAACTACTTCGTTTTCTTGGGCGTCGTTGAATAAAACCCAAGCCCTATCTTCACTTCCTGGTTCAATAAACTGATCTGATGCCAAAACCAAAACTCCCTTTTTTTCATTTTCCTTTAATCCTGTTTCAGCATTTGGTTTCACTAATTTCTCGGGCATACCACCTTGGTCTTTTCCTTTGTCTTCAACCTTAATTAAGGTTGTTTTTACAGGAACTGCAGCTGTTCCGCCTTTGCTATCGCCATTCGCATCTACTGGTTTGGTTTCAATTTTAGGTTTCTCTTCAGTTGGTTTGACTGGCGCATTTTCTATCACCTTGATTGGCTCTACTTTTCCGTTTGAAGGATTGGCATCATTAATATCTCCAAGAGGATTTACCACTGGAACTTTAATGGTTTGACCCAGTGTTAAACCGGCGTCACCAAGATTATTCCATTTGCGAATAATATCAACCGAAGTATGGTATTTCTTTGCAATGCTGTATAACGTTTCTCCTTTTACAATAACATGATCTACTGTGTTTTGGGTAGGGACATTTACCGTATTATTTCTGTTACTACCAACGGGCATATGACGAACCACGTGAATTGTCATTCCAGGCTTAATTACTGTCATTTGTGGATTAAGCGCTTGAATTTGTGGCACGGACATCTTATACATTTTTGCAATTTTATAGACTGTTTCCCCTTTTTTAACCTTGTGCAAAAGGGTTAATCCAAGGGTATCAGACGATGTAGCTGGCTTAGCTACATTGACTTGAGCGCTAGCAACACTGCTAACCGCAAAAACAGCGATAAATGCAAAAAACTTCATACTCAAAAATACGAAGATGATAAGTGCTATTTATATAGTGATTTCCACAAGTCAAGGGGTGTATAATAAAATAGATTAGACGGATTAGACAGGTTATCCCGAAAGCTTTCGGGATAATCTGTCTAAACTTTTATAAACCCTTTACAATCCATCTGTCTAACCCGTCTAATCTGTCTAACCCTGAATGAGCCACTCCACCGGAATCTCCTTTTCAACTCCTCCATCCAAATAGCACCACTTATCGGCCAAAGATTTTGCAACGTCTAAATTATGGGTGATAAAGATATATATCAGTTGTCTAGCCAATTGAATGTCCCTCAATAAATCTAAAATTTGTTTTTGTATTAGAGGATCTAATGCGGCAACCGCTTCATCTAAAATAAGAACTTCCGGATTGGTGCAAAGCGCTTTTGCAATGCACAATCGCTGACGTTGCCCCCCGCTCATTTGATCGGGTTTTGCATTCATTAATCTTTCATCAAATCCAACATCATTCAATACTTTTAAAGCCCGTTGATTGATTTCAATCTCTTTTATTTCTGGATTTTTGAGTTCAATAATTTCAGAAACCGCATACACCGCAGTGTGATTTCTGTTTAACGATGCAAATGGATCTTGAAACACCATTTGAATTCCCGTTGGAGGTTTTGAGGGAATATTGTTTCCGTGTAACTGAATTTCACCACTGCTTGATTTCTCAAGTGCTACCAATAACTTGGCTAAAGTTGATTTTCCTGAACCAGAGGTTCCAATCACAGCCAAGGTTTCACCCGGTGACAAGCTCACCGAATAATTATTCAGCGCGTTTACCTGATTTTTACCTTTGCCGTAATATTTAAATACATTTTTTACAATTAAAACATGATTTTGAGGGATATTTCTTTGTTCTTTAGGCTTTGGTACTGCTTCTAATAATTCAACTACATATGGATGTTGGGGATTATTTATCAGTGAATTGGCGTTACCCTGTTCAATAAGTTCACCTTTTTTAAGGACAGTTATCTGATTTGCAAACTTGGCAACCAAATCAAGTTCATGGCTTACCCAAATAAGCGCACAGTTCATTTCTTTCGCAAGTCGGGTAAAATCTTCCATCACCTGATTTCTTGAAAATGAATCGAGTGCGGTGGTGGGTTCGTCGGCTAACAATACCAATGGATTGTGCAATGAAGCCATGGCAATCATTACCCGTTGACGTTGACCTCCACTTAATTGATGCGGGAATGATTCCATTACCCTATCAATCATTTGCCCCAATCCCACTTTAACTAACTTCTCAGTGATTAACTTAATTGCTTCGTTTTTTGTTCCATGTACCAAATATGATTCAAGCAATTGCTTGCCGCATGTCATTTGAGGATTTAAGGCCGACATAGGTTCTTGGAAAACCATTCCAATTAATTTTCCTCTATACGCTTGAAAATCTTTATTGGAAAGTTTTAGTAAATCAATAAACGTGTTGTTATGCCACAACAAAACTTCTCCTGAAACTATGAGATTTTTAGGAAGTAATCCAATAATGGTAAGTAGTGTTAACGATTTGCCACTTCCACTTTCGCCAATAATGGAATGGATTTCTCCAGCATTGCAACAAAGGCTTTCAATATACAGAAGCGTTTTGTTATTAGCTTGAATCCGCAGTTTGTTTATTTGAATGATGGGCTGAAGGCTCATTACATTGCAATGTTACATAAAAAAAGGGTGGCAAGCCACCCTTTTCTATGAATTATTCTTGAACAGATAATTTAATTGGAATCTCTCTATAAGATTTGATGAAACGGCCGTTGTTTTGACCGGGCACCCATCTTGGAGATTTTTGAAGAATACGAATTGCTTCAGTTGTAAATTCCGGACATGTTCTGGTATCTTCAATTACTTTGATATCAGAAATTTTACCCTTTGAATCCACAATAAATCTCAGAACAACGGATCCATTAATACCTTCATCTTGACAACGAACAGGATATTGGAATTCACGTTGAACATATTCTCTAAACTTCGTTTCACCACCTGGGAAAGTCGCTTTTACTTGAGCTGTTTTAGGCTCGCCTTTATCGTCATCCCCGCCAGTTGGTCCACCAGATTCATTTGGATCTGGGAACGTAGGATCTTTATCACCTTTCACGTTTTTATCGCTAGGGTTATCGATCAAATCTGGAGGCAAAATATCTGCTTCTTTGGTAGCTTCAGGATTAATTCTTGGAGCTACGTAAGCATCTTGTTGCATTTCAGGCTCTTTTGGTTTTGGAAGATCTTTTGGTTTTTCAATTTCTTCTTCCGGATCTTTAATATCGTCGATGTTTTCAACTACAAAGACCAGCTTTTTCTTTGGTTTGGTATCTTTACCTACTTTATCCAAAATAATTGGCAACGAAGATAAAAACAAAGAGAAAACGCATGCAATAATAGTTGCTGTAATGATACGAGAACGGTAGCTTTTTCTAATTTGATAAGCACCATACTCCTTAAATCGGTCGTTAAATACCAACTCAATTCTTGATTCAGATTCAGGTTGGTTCCAACTGTTTGCTAATTGTTTAAATGAATTATCCATAGCGTTTACAATTTAAGTTTATCAGCAACAAGTTTTTTCTCAAGTGGCATCATACCTTCATCAATTGGGAAGTATTTTGCAATTTGAGTAATTAAAAACTCATCCATTACATCGATCATATTGGCATAAGTAGCTTTTTCATCGGCTTTAACAAGCACCACGAGTGATGCTTTTGTTTGAGCTTCATTTACTTCATTCAATACTTTATTTTTCGCTGCGGTATCTCTATCTGGAATTTTCGACAATTCCATTTGAAGTGCGCTTAGTTCTTTTAATAGAGGAGAGTTGCGCTCAATTAAAATTTTGCGCAATCCATCTTTTGTAAAATCGGTTTCTTCCAAAACAGTTTTATTATTAAGGGCACCGTTGTAATAGAAAATTCTATTATTTTCGGTAATAAGTATTGTCAAACCATTTTTCACTTCAGGCTGATCAATTTTACTTAAATCCTTAATTTTTTCTGGAAAAATCATACGCAAAACCTTAGGTTTTGAAAATGTTGAGGTTAAGACGAAGAAGGTAAGTAGTAAGAAAGCCAAATCTACCAAGGGAGTCATATCTACCCTGGTACTCTGTTTTTTGGCCCTTTTTTTACCGCCTTTACCGCCGTCACCACCTGTGTTTAATTCTGCCATTTCTTTTTCCTTTCTTAATTTGAAGGACTTTTTTCAAGCCCGGTAATCATTTGAAACTTCTTTTCTTTAGCATCTCTAAAGACTTGGATAACAGATTTAACAACGTTATATTTTGCACCGGCTTCAGCCTTAATTGCAAATTGAATATAATTGGTTTTGTCAAATTCCATGTTTTTCATCTTAGCCTCTTCCTCTCGCGCTTTGTAATCGTTATGCGCTTCAATACGGGTATTGTAAGCCCAGTTATACAATTCACTTGGAGAACCTCCTTTTGTAGAATCTTTAGGAATGCCTTTTTGCAAATAAGCAGTTCTTTCATTAGATTCAAGTTCCATAAACTGTGGAATTTCTCTAACGCTGATTCCAATAGAACCAATACCTGCAAATTTCTTGCAATCTTCTTCAGACAACATGGGAACATTATATATTTTCAACATTTTTTTCAATACTTTAATTTTTACAGCATTGTTTGTAATGTCAATAAATGTTCTACCACTTGAATCAATATTTACCAAAAAAGTTTGTTTTGGTATTTGAATTTCAGTTGTAGAAGACGGTGGATCTACAATTACAGGTTCTGGTGACCTGAAACTAGAGGTTAACATGAAAAACGTTACCAATAGAAACGCCAAATCCACCATTGGAGTCATATCCAATGCAGGCGTTGAGCGAGGCATTTTTACTTTTGGCATAACGTTTTGTAAGTTTTAATACGCATTCAATTTAAAAAGTAAATGAATTATGCGTGGGTTGATTGGAAATTTGAAACAATTGAATAGCTAGCCTCATCCATTGCATGAGTCATGCTATCAATTCTATTCGAAAAATAGTTATAACTGATAATTGCTAAAGTAGAACCAATGATACCAAATGCAGTATTTACCAAGGCTTCAGAAATACCTGTTGCCAAGGCAGCTGTATCCGGAGCACCCGCATTTGCCAATGCAGCGAACGCTTTAATCATACCCAATACTGTTCCGATCAAACCTACCAATGTACCAATAGAAGCCATTGTAGAAACAATAACTAAATTTTTAGACATCATAGGCAACTCTAATCCAGTTGCTTCTTCTAATTCCTTTTCAATCGCTGCTTTTTTCTCATCACGACTTAAGTTGTCATTTCCAGTTACTGATTTGTAACGAACCAATCCACTTTTTACAACGTTTGCCAAAGAACCTTGTTGAACATCACATGCTTTGATAGCACCGTCGAAATCACCTTTGGTTAACATTCCTTGCATATTTCTTACGAAAGTCTCTGCATTGCCTTTACCATTTGCAGCGGCCAATGTGATAAAACGCTCCAAACTAATTAAAATTACAGAAATGTTTACTGCAATCAACAAAGGAACAATAAATCCACCTTTGTGAATGATACCTAAAATGTTTTTTGGATGACCTTTTTCAACAATTTCTTCCGGTTTTAATCCCGCACCTTCAAAGTTTGCAGGGTCTCCCATCACCAAATTGTAAATTAATACTCCTGTTAGTAAGGCAAATAATAATGATGCCCCAGCGAAATAAGCCTTGAAAACGCTGTTTCCTGATTGTTTTGTGTTATTGCTCATAATAAAATGTTTCTATGTTGTAAATATGTCTAAAAAATGTTGCAATAATACGGCCCTATTCCATCAATTGCAAGTGGATACATTAATTCGACTTCAATAATTAAAACTTAAAATACCAACCTTTATTCTCTTAACCCTTAGTTTATGTCCTAAATTATTTGAAAATCAACATTTTCACAGAGAATTAAAGCGACTACAAACATATCAAAAATTTACAAGTAATTAAAATTCAGTATTATATAAAACAAAAAAAGACGCCAACCACAGCGTCATTTTTTTGTCATTGATCATTCACTTTGAAAGACAACGATCATTGATTAGATATTTATTTAACAATTACTTAATATTTGGTTCACTTTCGACTTTTGGTTTTGGCTTCACCCTCTTCACCTTCATTTTATCGGCTTTTTCAATTAGCTTCAATCTTATTTCTCTTTCCGCTTTTGAAATTAAAACTATTTTTGTCATTGGCATTGCCAATTTTAATTTTTCACATGCATCTTTAAATAAGTCAATTTCTTTCTGCTGAAGTGCAATAGCATCATTATAATATTCTAAAGCTTCTGCTTCTGTTAATGTTTCAACTGTGGTTTTTTTCCATTTGTTTCTAAAAACCTTCTTGGCTTTTTTCAGCTCACTAATATATAAATCGTAAACTGGAAAAAATGCGTTTGACTCAACAGCACTAAGTTTTAACTTTTCAACGAACAAATCCTCTCTATATTCCTTTAGCGCATCAATTTGAGCTTCTCTAGCAGAATCTAAAGTTTGAGCATGTATTTGACTTTGAGAAAATACGATAATAACAATTACGAAGAATTTCAATATAGCTTTCATCATTATATTCCTAAATCTTCAAAAAAACCATCTTCTAACTCCAATGTTGTTAATCCATTGTTTTCTAAAACTACAGCGCTAATTTTAGACTGTTCTGTCAAATTCACAAAGTTGAAATTGTTTTCTACTGCAGAAGGATTTTCTACTTCTGCTAAAATTTCGTTTGCAATAAAGTCTGCAGGCGCCAACGATAAAGTTTTATCTACATTATCAACAGAAACAGGAGCCTTTACTTGACTCACCATTGGTGTAATTTTGCTATCAATAAATTCATCAATTGCAATTGGTTTTTGGATGCTATTCCATATAAACCAAGCCGAAGCAACGGCCATTAAAGATGCAACTATACCAAACACACTTGACCAAGGTATCATTTCCATGATTGAAGCCTTAGCCTCAATAACGGGTTCGTAACTTGAAGTTGCGGATTCTATGTGAACATTCGTTTCTACAACATTATTAGCAATCACGGCTGGTTCAGAAACTCTTGGTTTAGAAGCCTCTATTTCTTTCGACAATTGCTCATGCAATAAATCAAGTTCAGCATCTGTATATTCTCTTTCTGGATCAAATACAATTTCATTTGTACTAAATTCAACAAATGTGATTGCATGGGTTTCTATTTCAACTGATTGTTTTGGTTGAACCGCTTCAAGCTGTTGCGACAATTGCTCGTGTAAATTGTCTAAATCCGCATCACTAAATGAATATTCAACCTCTTGGTTGTTTTCTGTTATTGAGGGAAGTTCAATCGTCAAATCTGAAATTTCATTGGATACCTCAGAAATAACTTCATTTACAATGGGTGCAACTTCAATTGATTCTATTTCACTTACTATAGATGCAACTTCGACTGATTCTATTTCACTTACTATGGGTGCAACTTCTACTATCGATTCAATTTCAGGTGTAAATGAAAAACTGAAAAAAGCTTCTTCATTTTGATTTACTTCTACAACGTTTGATATATCATTTATAACAACTTCAGTATCATTTACAACTGTTACTATATCATTTTGTGGTAATTCTTCACCAATTACAACTAAAGATGTATTTTCTATTTCAATTGATGATGCTTCACTCGCAACGATATCTAGTTCATTCGATACAGGCGATGTTTCAATTATATCATCGATAACAGTTGGAACTTCGTTTACAACGATTTCTAATTTGTCTTTTTGCAAGAAATGTTGATCGATATCAAACATTGCATCTCCGTTTATCGTGATGTCAGACATCTCTTGTCCCTCAGAATCTAAAACCAAACCTTCTAACTCATCATCTGAATTAAAATTGTGCCAGTAAGGATTTGGATTGGCTGACAATTGAATAGGTTCAATATGTATTTGTCCAATTTCATCATCTTTTACCAGATTAGTTGGTGTGTCATTGATTTCATTAGATATATTGTTCGATTCTACATTCTCTAAAATATTATTTTGCATTGAATCAACTGCATTGTTTTTTTCAGCAGTTAATGGAAAACCAAATTCAACAGTTAGCTGAATTGGCTTCTGCTTTTTATTAAATTCTATTTTGGGAGATTTTGCTTCTACAACATTTTTCACTTCAATACCTACGCGGTTTTGTATGTTGTTTGATAATCCTTGGAAATAATTAGGACTAGGATTGAAAGGCTGATTAATTTTGTTTGATTGAAAATCCATATTTACCTCCTATTTATCCTAAAACTTTAATATAAATTTCCAATTTTTTAACCGCATGCTGAAAAGTTGCTACTATACTAGATTCTGTAGTTTGGGTTAATTCAGCAATTTCATCAAAAGATAATCCATCAAAATAATTCAATGTAAAAACCAATTTCTGTTTATAGGTCAAATAGCACATGGCTTTCTGAAATTTCAATTCGTCAGAATTACTTGAAAGAAATTCATCGGCATTTAAAAAATCAGCAAATTCTGGTTGCGCTTCATCAAAATCAATTTGAGGGTATTTTTTCCTCAGATACCCAATTGTTTCGTTTGAGGAAATTCGATAAAGATCGGCCTTTAAATTTTCGGTTCTAAATGAATTTAATCCTTCCCATATTTTAACAAATATATTTTGGATTACATCATCAGCTGCAGTATGACTTTCGAGCATAGTGCGAACATGGTTATATAAAGGCAATTGGAAACGTCTTATTAATTCTCTGAATGCTGATTCAACATGTTCTGCTTTTGAAAAATAAGAAACAAGTTGAAAATCATCAAGGCGTTGGAAGTTAATTGAAACTTCAGCCTTTTGCATTTTTTCTTCTTTTACTTTTAGCTTAGTAACATTCATTATTTTGTGGTTGGTACTGCGAAGATGAATGCATTTTGTTTTATATGTATCATTTGGCATTTGAAAGTTTAAGACATTGGATGTGAATAGCGAAAAAAGTGTACAATTTTGTATACTCTTGAATATTAAGTTATTGTTATGCTATTGTTTAAAGTTTATGACTTGGCTGTTTACGGCTGCGCCTGTTGACGCCTTTGGCTGTTGACGCCTTTGGCTGTTGACGGCTGCGCCTGTTGACGCTTCGCTGTTGACGGCTGCGCCTGTTGACGCTTCGCTGTTGACGGCTGCGCCTGTTGACGCTTCGCTGTTTAATTTCAAGTAGCTAACCTAGAATATCTGTCTAACCTGTCTAACCTCAAAAGTTTACGCCTTAGGCTGTTTGTTTTATTTAGGTATTCCCAAAAAACAACCCTCATAAACTTTCAAAAACCCTTATAAACTTTTATAAACAAAAAAAGACCTTCTCTCGAAGGTCTTTTTTAATATGTTTTGCGTAAATATTATCTACGACGTAGTTCTTTAATACGGGCAGCTTTACCAATTTGGTCGCGTAGATAGAAAATACGTGCACGACGTACTTTACCTCTACGGTTAATATCGATTTTATCGATGAATGGGCTATTGAATGGGAAAATACGTTCTACACCTACACCATTAGAAATTTTACGAACAGTGAAAGTTTCATCAATACCTGAATTACGACGTTGAATAACATCGCCTTGGTACTGCTGAATACGTTCTTTGTTTCCTTCTTTAATCTTATAGTGAACGGTAATACGATCGCCCGCCTTGAAATTAGGAAGGTCTTTTCTTAAAAATTCTTGCGAGATGCTATTTACAATCGAGTTCATGACTTTGGTCCAAAATTGGGTTGCAAAAATAACATTTTATTTTACAATCTCAAACCTTTTCTTAAGAATTTTTAAAATCATCTT
>CANKVM010000019.1 GCA_947487175.1 Flavobacteriales bacterium
TTGCCATTTTGGGCAATTCCAATCAAATTTATTTGCGTATCTTTGCAGTAATGCAAGAGGTAGTAAAAAAACCAGAAGAACTAAGCAAAGATGCATTTATAAATCAAGTTCTTGACGATTATCGCATTGCCTTTGAAAGTAGACAGACTTCACTTACAGGAAGAAAAGAAGTACTTACAGGCAAAGCAAAATTTGGAATATTCGGCGATGGCAAAGAAGTTGCCCAATTGGCAATGGCTAAAGTTTTTGAACTTGGCGATTGGCGCAGTGGCTATTACCGCGATCAAACTTTTATGTTTGCAAAAGGTCTTTCCAATGTGCAACAATTTTTTGCACAACTCTATGCAGATCCATCCGTAGAAAAAGAACCAGCCAGCGGTGGTCGAAGTATGAACGGGCACTTTGCAACCCGTTTGCTCGATGACAAAGGCGAATGGCTTAGCCAATCTGACCGTTTCAACGTGAGTGCCGATATTTCTCCTACTGCAGGACAAATGCCGAGATTACTTGGATTGGCAGTTGCTTCAAAACTATACAGAGAGAACAAAGACTTACATCAGTTTACTGATTTTTCGAATAAAGGAAATGAAATCGCTTTTGGTACCATTGGAAACGCTTCAACTTCGGAAGGTGTTTTTTGGGAAGTATTGAACGCCGCTTGCGTAATGCAAGTTCCTATGCTTATGAGCGTTTGGGACGATGGATATGGAATTTCTGTTCCTGCAAAATATCAAACAACTAAAGAAAACATCTCTACCATTTTAAAAGGTTTTGAAACCGATAAAAATGGTACGGGTATGGAAATATTTCATGCAAGGGGTTGGAACTACGCTGAACTCTGCAATGCTTATAAACAAGCTGCCGATGTTTGTAGAACCAAACACACTCCCGCTTTGGTACACGTTACTGAAGTAACTCAACCTCAAGGACATTCAACTAGCGGAAGCCATGAGCGTTATAAATCCAAAGAACGTTTGCAATGGGAAATCGATTTCGATTGTATTACCCAGATGCGTAAATGGATTTTGGACAATCAATTTGCAAATGACGCTACCCTAGAAGAGTTAGAAAAAACTGCAACTGAATATGTGAAAAATGCGCAAAAAAGTGCTTGGTCAGATTTTTCAACTTCTATCAAAAGTGAAACTGCTGAATTTATTACCGTCATGAATACCATGATGGTGAACAACATTGAACGCGAAGCAATTGAACAAATCTCATTGGGCGTCCAAAATATCAAAGACCCTATTCGCCGCGATATTGGAAATGCACTTCATAAATGTTTGAGAATTACTGTTGGTTATAATCCTGCAGCCCGTCAACCGTTGCTAGATTACTTATTGAAATTTAACGAGTTAAATGGCAACCGTTATAGCTCTCACTTAACTAGTGAAAGCAAACACAATGCACTTGACGTTCAAGAAATTCCTGCAACTTATTCTGATGAAATTGTTGATGGATACCAAGTGGTTCGTGCATGTTTTGAAGCAAACATGGACCGCAACCCTAGAATCTTTGCTTTTGGTGAAGACGTAGGTAAAATTGGTGATGTAAACCAAGGATTTTCAGGATTACAAGAAAAATTTGGCGAATTACGCGTCACCGACAAAGGGATTCGTGAATGGAGTATATTGGGTGAAGGAATTGGTGCCGCTATGCGTGGACTAAGACCAATTGCCGAAATTCAATACCTCGATTATTTGTTATATGCCTTAGAACCAATGAGCGACGATTTGGCAACTTTGCAATACAGAACCAAAGGTGGACAAAAATCTCCAGTTATTGTGAGAACCAGAGGACATCGTTTGGAAGGTATTTGGCACAGTGGTTCTCCAATGGGAATGATTATCAATGCGGTAAGAGGAATGCACGTTTGTGTTCCACGTAACATGACCCAAGCTTCTGGTATGTATAATACCCTATTGAAGTCTGATGATCCAGCATTGGTTATTGAATGTTTGAACGGTTACCGTATCAAAGAAAAAATGCCTACGAACATTGCAGACTTTACTGTTCCTTTAGGAAAACCAGACACCCTTCGCTTTGGTGAAGATGTTACTTTGGTAACCTACGGTTCATGTTGCCGCATTGCAACGGAAGCAGCCGATATGCTTGCGGAAGTTGGTATTCGCTTAGAAATTATTGATGTACAAACCTTATTGCCTTTTGATATTAACCACTCAATTGTTGAAAGCATTAAACATACAAATCGCGTTGTTTTCTTAGATGAAGACGTACCAGGTGGCGCTTCTGCTTTCATGATGCAACAAGTTTTAGAAAATCAAGAAGCTTATAAGTATTTAGATAGCAAACCTTTAACAATTACAGCTAAAGCACATAGACCTGCTTATGGTAGTGATGGTGATTATTTTTCTAAACCGAGTGCCGACGAAGTTTTTGCCTCTGTGTATCAATTGATGCACGAATCAAATCCTACAAAATGGCCTACCCTATTTTAAAATCAAGTGACAAAAACTGTTATACATCCTTATCTTAGATTAAGTGGTCTCGAACCATTTACATTAACTCCTGACATTAACTTTGTGAATATTGGTGAAAGAACCAATGTTACTGGAAGTAAAAAGTTTGCCAAACTTATTCTAAATGGCGACTATAATGCAGGGTTAGATATTGCGCGTCAACAAGTTGAAAATGGCGCTCAAATTATTGATATAAACATGGATGAAGGAATGTTAGATGGCGCTCAGGCCATGACAACATTCGTGAATTTAATTGCCTCTGAGCCAGATATATCTCGTGTACCTATCATGATAGATAGCAGTAAATGGGATGTGATTGTGGCGGGACTTAAGTGTTTGCAAGGGAAAGGTATTGTAAACTCAATATCCCTCAAAGACGGAGAAGAGGCCTTCTTGAAAAAAGCGTCTCTCGTGAAACGCTATGGTGCCGCAGTTGTGGTAATGGCCTTTGATGAAACTGGACAAGCCGATTCTTTTGAAAGAAAAATTGCTGTGTGCAAACGCTGTTATGATTTGTTGGTTGGTAAAGCAAACTTCAATCCCAACGACATCATTTTCGATCCAAATATATTAACCGTTGCAACCGGTATTGACGAACATAACAATTATGCCGTTGACTTTATCAATGCCACCCGTTGGATTAAGCAAAATCTTCCTGGGGCAAAAGTAAGTGGTGGTATTTCTAATATTTCTTTTTCTTTCAGAGGCAATGACCCTGTAAGAGAAGCCATGCACTCCGCTTTCCTTTACCATGCCATCCAAGCAGGATTGGATATGGGAATAGTAAACGCGGGAATGATTGAGGTTTACGAAGAAATTCCAAAAGACCTCCTTACCCATGTTGAAGACGTATTGTTAAATCGCAGAGACGATGCGACAGAACGACTAGTGACATTTGCAGAAACTGTAAAAGGTAAAAAAGTTGAAAAGATTGAAGAGCAAGAATGGAGAGGATTCACTGTTGAAGAACGCTTAAAACATAGCCTTGTAAGAGGAATTACTGAATTTATTGACCTAGATACCCAAGAAGCATTAGACAAACTTGATGATCCTTTGGGGGTTATTGAGGGACCTTTGATGGCTGGAATGAACTATGTGGGAGATCTTTTTGGCGCAGGTAAAATGTTTTTACCACAAGTGGTAAAATCTGCCCGTGTAATGAAAAAATCAGTTGCCTATTTGCAACCGTTTTTGGAAGCACAAAAATTAAACAATCCCAACGCACGCGCACAAGGTAAAATCTTGTTGGCAACTGTAAAAGGTGATGTTCACGATATTGGAAAGAATATTGTAGGGGTTGTATTGGCCTGTAACAATTACGATATTGAAGACATGGGTGTAATGGTTCCTGCCGATAAAATATTGGCGCGTGCCAAAGAATGGGGCGCCGACATTATTGGTCTTAGTGGATTAATTACTCCAAGTTTAGATGAAATGGTACACGTTGCATCTGAAATGCAGCGCTTGGGTATGAAACAGCCATTGCTCATTGGTGGTGCCACAACTTCTCGTGTGCATACCGCTGTGAAAATTGCTCCGCAATATCAATACCCAATTATTCACGTTTTGGATGCAAGTCGTTCTGTACCAGTTGCTGGGCAATTGTTAAGCCCAGATACGTATCATATTTTCTCGGAAAAGCTTCGTCAAGAATATACTGAGTTGGCTGAATCGCATGCCAAACGCCAATTAAACAAAGACATTATTCCTTATGCCAATGCTTTGGCAAACCAAATGCCACATAACGGTATTGTTGCAAAACCAAAAAATGTTGGTTTCTTTCAATTGAAAGACATTGATTTAAAGGCTTTGAGGGAAACAATTGACTGGACACCATTTTTTCAAACTTGGGAACTTGCAGGACGTTATCCAGATATTTTAACCGATGAAGTAGTTGGTGTTGAATCAACCAAACTTTTCCATGATGCACAGGAAATGTTAAATGATTGGGAAAATACCCAACCTATTTCTTGTGAAGCAACCTATTTTATATTGCCAGTAAAACGCACAAACGACGATGTTGTGGTTTTGAATGCAGAAGGAACTGAACAAATTAGCCAATTCCATTTCTTGCGCCAACAACGTAAAATGTCAATGGGTGTTCCAAATTTATCACTTGCCGATTTCCTTTCTCCAATTGAAATTGATTTTATGGGGGGATTTGCGGTTACTGCAGGTTTAAACCTTGACCCAATAGTAAAAGCATTTGAAGCAAATCTTGACGATTATAATAGCATCATGGCCAAATCATTGGCCGATAGATTGGCTGAGAGCTTGGCTGAATATTTACATGCAAGAGTAAGAACTGAGTTTTGGGGTTATGCAACGAATGAAAACCTATCAAACGACGAACTCATTCACGAGAAGTATGTAGGAATTAGACCTGCACCAGGTTATCCTGCTTGTCCAGATCATACTGAAAAATCGACATTGTTCAACCTTTTTGATTCTGAGTTTAACTTGAATATTTCTCTTACCGAAAGTATGGCGATGATGCCAGCTGCAAGTGTAAGTGGATTCTATTTTGCCAATGAAAACTCCAAGTATTTTGGATTAGGTAAAATAGGAAAAGATCAGGTTGAAAATTATGCCGAGAGAAAAGGAATGACAGTAAAAGAAATTGAGCGTTGGTTGAGCCCCGTTTTGGGATATTAATTACTTCTTAAATGGATTGCTGTAGGCCGGGTTTGTAATTAACTTATTGTCGGTCATTGTCATTAAGTATGCCTTCAGATTTGCCTTTTGTTCTGTAGTTAAATTCAATTGAAATCCACCATGCGAACTAATCAATGTATGGATATTTGGCGAATTAAATTTCATTTTATCTGAATAGTGCTCAATAACTTCATCAAGAGTGTTGAATCTGCCGTCATGCATGTAAGGAGCTGTCAAAGCAATGTTCAACAATGAAGGAGCTTTGAATGTTCCGTATTTTTTAGGATCATTAACAATTCCTCCATAACCCAAATCTGTGAGCACATCATCTAATCCATTATTGGCAAGACCACCCATATTGAAATTCTGTTGTTGCACCAATTCTCCTCCATGGCAGTGAAAACAATCTGCTCCTGGTGTAAACTTTGTTACAGGATCGAAATGCACCAAACCATTAAAAACTTGGGCTCCCCTTAATTCAGACATATTGAATAGTTGAATACTATCACCGGGGAAAAACCTATTAAAGCGAGACCCATTACTTACAATGGTTAACATGAATTGCTCAATAGCTTTCGACATATCTACAAGGTTTGGTTCGTGCCCAAAAGCTTTGTTGAAATAATCGATATAGCGTGTTGCATTCTTTAATTTCCCTTCTAATTTTGGCAATGTCATTGCCATTTCATTATGGGCTTGAATGGGCTCAAAAACCAAATCTCGCAAATTATTCGCCCTTCCATCCCAAAAGAAATGCTTGCTGTATGCCATGTTATACAAGGGTGGTGCATTGCGTTTTGTTTTTAATCCAAACGCTCCTGGAGAAAATGCTACAGGATCACTAAAGGCAAATTCTTGCTTATGACAAGATGCACAGCTAATGCTGCTATCGTAAGATAAAATAGGATCGTAAAACAGCATCCTTCCCAAATAGACACCTTCAATAGTAAAAGGGTTATCAGATGGCAATGAAGGCATTCCCAATTCCGCTGGAAATATTGAAAATGGGTCTATTTTTGTGGGGATATATGTACCTTTAGAATTGTATTTTGCATTATCATCTTCCTTTTTGCATGAAGCAAAAAACAAGACAACAGCAAATAAAGATGTACATAAGATTTTTAATCTAACCCGCTTCATGACCTTGATAAATAATTTATTGAACTTTGGTAATTTTGTATACGTTCTTAGCGTTTTCCAAAATAGCCTTCATTAGAATAATCTCGGCAGCGCTTTCGGAATGACTCACAGCAGTATTTTTTAATACAATTGGATTTGGAGATTCAAACATTTTTTCAACGGCACATTCAATGGTTGCAGTTTTAACAGTTTTATCAATTGTATAATTGAATGGCAAATTGAACATGGTTTTCATCTGATCAGTTGCAGCATGGAAACTAAATCCATTGGTTGAAGAAGTAACAGAATCTTTGGCGTAATTTCCATCTAAAGCTTGGAAAATATACCCACCAGACCAACCCCAATGCAATCCAGTTGTAAAAGCATTTAACGGGTGATTTGCAGGCCATTTGTTAGGATCACCATGGTTAATTAAAGAATCTAAACCCAATAAAAAAGATATTGCTTTATAATTTCCTTCAGGAATATTCAAATATTTAAATGTAGTGCGTCCATCTGTAAAATTTACCCATTGATAACCATCCCCAAGTTGCACCGTGTCGCCATTTTCTTTAACCAATGCCAAATGAGAAACCAAAATCGACCAATTGGTTACCGAAAATAATTCACCACCAAATTTACCATGCATTTTTGTACTACTCGCCAAATTATTACCATTTATCAAACCAACAAAGTTCAGAACCACGCCATTTTTTGGGGTGGTATCAACTACTGGTGTTTTTTCAGTTTCGCAAGACACCATAAAAGTGCCAATTGCAATTACCGAAAGGAACAAAACCGATTTTAATACTTTAACCATTTCTTCGAATATACTAAATTACCTGCATAAATCCTAATGTTGTAGGTGCCTGTTGACCATTTTGAGGTGCTTAAATCAACAAATTTCTGCCCTTGATTTCCATAATCAACACTAAAGATATCTTGTCCTAAACTATTAAATACTTGAATTTTTGTCAAGTTCGAATTCCTGCAAAACACCGATGCTATATCCGTTCCAGGGTTAGGTGTAATTACAATTTCTTCAGGTTGAACAAGGTCTACATTTATACCCCCAACACTGGCTTTAGCAAGTACTGTCACATTTGGGTCAAATATTGCAGTATCGGCTGAAAATGGCAATTCAACTTCATAATTCTCCTTCAAATTTTGAGGTTCCCAAACAAACAATTGGCTTTCCATTTTATTCTTAAACAAAATAGGAACTTTCACATACCAAATAGGAACCATCATATTCGAAGGCGTTTGCTCCACCGAAACCGAAACCTTACTTCCCCGCTGTTTCCAATTGATTTTTAAATAAGGGAATCCTTCACCATAAAACCATCTCTGAAAATATACCGCCAAGTTCATTCCAGAAGCCTGTTCCATGTAATTTTTAAGCCCAATCGTATTCCCAAAACCATAAGCGTTTGCACCGCTTAAATAGTTCCTACATCCTGCAAAAAAGGCACTATCGCCGATGGTTTTTCTCAATTGATGCAATACCCAAGCACCTTTGTTATACGTTAATCTGCCATTGAAAAGAACATTGACTTTTGATGTATCTGCAGGACAAACTGCCCCGTTTGGATCGCCTGTTATGTCATTTCTCATGCCACGCAATCTATCTTTTGCCGACTCAGGTCCCTTCAAATACTCAAACGCCAAACAAGTTAAATAGGTTGCGAATCCCTCATTAAGCCACAAATCTTGCCAGGTACCGCATGTAACCATGTCGCCAAACCATTGGTGGGCCAATTCGTGGGCCATTAAATCAAAACTAAAATTCACCATGAAACTCATGGTTTGGTGTTCCATTCCACCACCCCAAGTAAACTGAGCATGACCATACTTTTCCTTAACAAATGGATATCGTACAAACAAGCTGTCGAATAATCTCAGCATGGGCAATACCTGTTGAATTTCTTTATACGCCGATGCCGTAAACTGTGGGAAAACATAATTCAAAACAGGTAATGAATCTGTTCTTCCAACCAAATGCGCATACTGGGTAAACTCGTCGTAGTTTGTTACAACCATTGCAACCAAATAATTCACAATTGGATATCTATGTTTCCAATGGTAAATATGATTGGTATCCCCTTCCTGTATAGTTTCAACCAATAAACCATTCGAGCCTGCTTTTAAACTTTTATCGGTGTGAACATAAATGTCTATCGAATCAATTTTATCATGCAAAGTTTGTTTGCATGGCCACCACGACAAAGCGCCATAAGGCTCACTTAAGGTATGAATTACAGGTCCGGTTTTATGATTGTCGTATATGAACGCACCAAACCCGTTGTTGTTTGCTGGATATCCCTCATAATCAACTTCAAAAGAATCTTGTTCATTGGATAGCCAACCACCTGCTTTTTTAACATAAACAGCGTCGCCATCCCGGCTGTATGACATATTTGTTCCATGATAACTAATTGAATTGATTTTGAGCCCCGAAATCATATCAAACCCAAGCGAATCTTCATTGTCAACAACCCTAAATTGAAACAAAACCTTTCCTTTCAAATAGGCATTCTTTATTGGATTTAAATACCAATGACAACGGTGATAATTAATTTCAAACCCATGATGGATAGTTGATATACCACGTTTTTGAATGCGATTGATAATTCTGTTTTTTTCCGCACATATCAAGTCCTCATTTACTTGAGAGAGTAAATTTCCAAATTGCAGAAAACACAAAATCGCAATAATTTTCATTCGCATAGTTACAAAGTACGTAAATTTTACGGACACATTTCAATGCGCCAATAAAAAGCGCTTACTTTGTAAGGTGAAATATAAATGGTTGCCCGTTTTCTTAATTATTTTGTTAGGTTGTATTTGGGGTAGCTCATTTATCATGATCAAGAGAGGACTAGAAGCATTTAGCCCAATTCAAGTAGCAGGTTTGCGTTTGTCAATGGCTGGCGCATTTTTACTACCTTGGTTCTTGAAATACAGTGTTTTTAAACCTTATCACAAACCATTTATCAATGAACATTTACACCCCGATCAACATTCAAAAGTGTTGGTAGTTCAACCAAAAGATTACTTTTTCTTGTTTGTAAGTGGTGTAATTGGAAATGCAATTCCTGCCTATCTTTTTGCAATGGCGGGACAAAGAATTCCATCAGGATTAAGTGGTATTTTAAATGCATTTACGCCAATGTTTACGCTACTTTTGGGTATTTGGTTTTTCAAAGACAAACTCACAAAAAATGGCATTTGGGGCGTTGTTGCTGGTTTGGTTGGTGCATTTTTTCTATTTGGGCCTAGCCTTTTTAAGGGCGGATTTAAAATCGACCCAATTGGCGCATGTTTGCCATTAATGGCTGCACTTATGTATGGCTATAACATTAACATTATCAAGCATAAATTAAGTCATTTGCCCTCTATGGTCAAAACAGCCTATCCCTTTGTATTTATTGCGGTAATCTATATTTTTATCATTTGGAAATCAGACATTGCCAGTGTTTGGGTAAACAAACCAGAAATCGTTTGGTCGAGTTTTAAATATTTACTCATTTTGGGTTTTGTAGGAAGCGCTGTGAGCATGGTGCTCTTTAATTATCTCATATTGCATACTTCGGCATTGGTTGCCTCAACCAATACTTTTGTAATACCGGTAACCGCAGTTATGTGGGGATTGATGGACCAAGAAGTATTGTCGTGGAACATTTTTATTGGACTTGGATTTCTTTTGGGAGCAGTCTATTTGATCATGCGAAAAGAATAATAAATAATTCTTTCATGATAAATTGTTAAAAGTGACAACCTATTTTTGTGTTGCCATGACAAAACAATCATTTCTAACGCAATTACAAATTAACGAAACCATTCCGAGTGCAAGTACCGGATTGAATCATATAACCTGCAAGGATACCTCCACGTTTGTTGATTTTAGTCCCGTAGATAATCAAATCATTACGAATGTAACGGAATGTGATTTAGATACTTACAATGCGGTTGTTGCAAAAGCACTTGAGGCTCAAATAGTTTGGCGCCAGTGGCCGGCACCTAAGCGTGGAGAGGTTGTGCGTCAAATTGGTGATGCACTTAGAAAAAATAAGGATGATTTGGGTTCGTTGGTGAGCTATGAAATGGGCAAAAGCCTTCAAGAAGGCTTGGGCGAGGTTCAAGAAATGATTGACATTTGCGACTTTGCCGTGGGTATGAGTCGTCAGTTATATGGCTTAACCATGCACAGTGAACGTCCTAACCACAGAATGTACGAACAATGGCATCCTGTGGGAATTGTGGGAATTATTTCTGCGTTCAACTTCCCTGTGGCAGTTTGGAGTTGGAACGCCATGATTGCGGCCATTTGTGGAAATGCTTCAATTTGGAAACCTAGCGAAAAAACACCTGCAACTGCGCAGGCAGTGCAGCATATTTTGGCTGATGTTTTAAAAGAAAATCAAATTCCTGAGGGATTATTTTGTGTTATCCAAGGTGGAAGTAAAGTTGGCGAATGGTTAACCAACGATCGTAATATTCCGTTGATTAGTGCTACGGGAAGCACCAGAATGGGCAAAAAAGTGGGTGAAATTGTTGGCGCAAGATTGGGTAAAACCATATTGGAATTGGGCGGTAACAATGCCATTATAGTTTCTGATCAAGCCAATTTAGATATTACCTTAATTGCGGTGTTGTTTGGCGCAGTGGGCACTGCAGGTCAGCGTTGTACCTCAACAAGAAGATTGATTATTCACGAATCTATATATGAGTCTTTCAAAGAAAAATTGGTGAAAGCATATGGTCAATTGCGAATTGGAAATCCATTAGATTCCAATAATCACGTTGGTCCATTGATTGACAAAGATGCTGTATCAAACTATCTTAATGCAATTGAGAAATTGCAAAATGAAGGTGGCAGCGTGTTATGTGGCAATAAAGTTTTTGAGGGACATGGGTTTGAGTCTGGATGTTACGTTGCTCCAACCATTTGTGAGGGTCAACCTAATTATCAAATTATTCAGGACGAAACATTTGCCCCTATTTTATATTTGTTACAATATTCAACGCTAGAAGAAGCCATTGCCATTCAAAACGGAGTAAAACAAGGTTTATCAAGTGCCATTTTCACAGACAACCTTCAAGAAGCAGAAACCTTTTTATCGGCAGTTGGATCAGACTGTGGAATTGCCAATGTAAACATTGGTACATCGGGTGCTGAAATTGGCGGAGCTTTTGGTGGCGAAAAAGAAACAGGTGGCGGAAGAGAAAGCGGTTCCGATTCATGGAAAGCCTACATGCGACGTCAAACCAATACAATCAACTATGGAAAAACCTTGCCATTGGCACAGGGTATTAAATTTGATTTGTAAATCTTATCAAAAGTATAAACAAAAAATCCCTCAATAACTTTGAGGGATTTTTTTATGATTAAAAATTATTCCTGTTAAAACTGTTGTCCAATAAAGAAGTGGACTTGAGTTGGTTGACCGCTCTTAGGTACATCTCTATAATCGAAGCCCCAAGCGTAATCTAATCCAATAAGTCCAAACATTGGCATAAACAAACGAATACCAACACCGGCAGAACGCTTCAATTGGAAAGGATTGTATTTTTGTATGCTAGACCATGCATCTCCTGCTTCAATGAAAGCCAAGGCATACACAGTTGCAGTTTGACCCGTTGTAATTGCTTGACGCAACTCCATGGTAAATTTGTTAAAAATTGGAGCACCCGCAGAACCACCCATGGCAGTTTGTGAAATGGTGTAATTGTCGTACCCACGCTGTGAAATAATTTCAGTTGCTGCAATGTTGAAACCAAAAATACCTGCGCCACCTACTTGGAATCTTTCAAAGAAAGTAGGTCCAATTTTAGGATTGTAATAACCTAAAAATCCGAATCTCGTTTTGCACATCAATACCAATTTCTTGTAAATTGGGGTATACCACTCCGCGTCAAACTTGAACTTATAAAACTCTGCCCATTTGTATTTTTCAGTCAATGCCATTTTGGTATAATCTTTATCATTAAAGAAACTTAATGGAGGAGTTGCTTGTATGGATGTGGTAAAATTACTTCCTGAAGTTGGATAAATTGGATCACTAACCGAGTTTCTAGATAATGTAATTTGCAATGATGGGTTATAAGAAATCCCCTGAAAACCAGTTGGAAAACCATAGTAAGCACCATCCATATTTTGCATTCTATATTGTTGGAAACTCAACAAATATTGAATATTAAAGAAATCATCTGGCCATTTCAATCTTTTACCCAAACTCACATTCATACCCGTATTGAAAAATGCTTTATGCAATGGATCAGATGTTTGACGATAATCGAAGCTATTTACTGTGTGGAATATAGAAACCGATAATGAATTTGGTTTATGTCCACCCAACCAAGGTTCGGTAAATGAGAATGTATAACCTTGATAATTGGCACCGTTACTTTGCGCTCTTAAGGATAATTTTTGTCCATCACCAACTGGAACTGGGTTCCACAACTTAGGATGAAACAATTTTCTTGCGCTAAAGTTATTTAAAACAACACCGGCAGTTCCTATTAAAGTTGGTGTGGTACTATAACCGTTTCCACCCCAACCACCAGACAATTCAATTTGATCTGAAGGTTTTTCTACCAATTTATAGGCAATATCAACCGTTCCATCAGAAGCATTTGGTTTTGGATCTACTTTCATTTGTTCTGGATCGAATAAACCTATTGCAGCCAAATCTCGCATGGTACGTTGGATATCGGTTCTAGAGAAAGTATTTCCTGGTTTGGTTCGAAGCTCTCTTAAAATTACCCTGTCGGTAGTTTTTGTATTGCCAGACCATGTAACATGTCCAATTACCGCTTGAGGTCCCTCAGAAATACGAACTTCCATGTCAATACTATCATTTGAAACACCCACTTCAACAGGCATCATGTTAAAAAACAAGTAACCTGCATCCATGTATAAACTTTGTATATCAAATCCACCTGGATTGCTAAACAAACGCTCGTCTAGGAGGGATTGGTTGAAAATATCACCCCTTTTAATTCCAAGAAGGGTATCTAATAAAGTGGTTCTATACTTTAAGTTCCCTTTCCAAGAAATGTTTCTAAAGCGGTATAAATTTCCCTCAATTAATTTTATGTGAACAATAATTCTATCGCTGCGAAACATAGAAATGCTATCTGATAAAATTCTTGCGTCTCTATAACCTTTTGCATGATACTGTTGAATTAGGTTTGACTTTTCTTCTTCAAATTGCGACTCGGTAAATTTAGAACTTCCAAAAATGTTCCATTTGAGGTACGAACGTTTAATTTTCTTGATAGAAGCGCGTAAATCTTTATCAGCTATGGCAAAATTTCCCTCAAAATCAAAATCATAAACCTTTACTTTTGGTCCTTTGGTAATTTCAAAATCAAAGTTTTCAAAACCTAACATTGGCTTTCCATCTTTATTCTTTGCGGGCAAACGAACAACTTTTACACTTATGTTGTAAAAACCTTTATCTTGATAGTACTTTTCGATTTTCTGAACTGATCGATTCACCAAATTAGGAGTAATATACATTCCCCTTTTTAAACCGATTTCATCTTTCAAAGTTTTTGACTGGGCATTTGATATATTGTTAAATCGATGTCCATTCAAACGGGGCTGTTCTTGCACAATAAACTGCACAACCACATTGTTACCGCCAACAATTTGAAAATACACTTGCACATCGCTAAAATAATCTTGACGCCAAATATTCTCAATTGCCTTTGAAATATCATTTCCAGGAACTTTAATTTCCTGACCAATTGACAAACCTGAGTATAAAATGACCATGGCTTTTTGAACTTGCTTGCCATTTACCTCAGCAACTTGAATATTTTTTATTTTATAAACTGCTGGCTCAATGAAATTATACTCAATAGAAGGCGCACTTTGGAAGGCACTATCATTTATTTGAGAATAACCCAAACCTGCAATACTTAAACACAATATTAAAAAGAATATTCTCATGAATTATTTTGTAATTTGCTCAGTAGTTTTTCCAAATCGTCTTTCACGACTTTGATAATCTAAAATAGCGTCTAAAAAGTGATTTTTTGTAAAATCAGGCCAAAGCACATCTGTAAAATATACTTCAGAATATGCAATTTCCCAAAGTAAAAAGTTACTTATGCGTTGTTCGCCACTGGTACGAATCAATAAATCTGGATCAGGATATTGTGCTGTATTTAAAGCAGCGCTCACAATAGTGTCATCTACCTCATTTGGCTGAATTTTCCCATCTTTTATGTCGTTGCCTATTTTTTTCATTGCTTCAATAATATCCCAACGACCACTATAGCTCAGAGCCAAAATCAAAGTAGTTTTTGCATTGTCTTTGGTTTTCTCTTCCGCCTTTTTTAATTGGTCTTTACAGTTAACTGGAAGCTCAGCAATATTGCCCAAGGTTTTCAATCGAACTCCATTCTTCATGAGAGCAGGTAGTTCTTTTTCAATTGAATCTACCAACAATTGCATGAGTGCATTGACTTCTATGGCAGGTCTATTCCAATTCTCGGTAGAAAAAGCATACATGGTTACATACTCAATACCCACTTCTGCTGCAAATTCGATCGCTCCTCGCACTGCATCCACACCCCTTCTATGCCCAAAAATTCTCATTAAGCCTTGCTTTTTGGCCCATCGACCGTTGCCATCCATAATAATAGCAACATGTTTAGGGATTCTATTGGCTTGAATTTGAGGGTAATTTGTAATCTGTTCCACTTAAATTGAAATTATCTGCAAATAAAGGGTGTAAATCGGTAAGATAGGTTAAATCCATAGAAATAATACCAGTCTTTTAGATGAACGTCACCACGAAAGGTTCCCGCATTAAAAGCTTTACCTCCATTTAACGTTTGTGCTTGGCTATACTGCGCATTCCCAATACCCTTATCATTTTTCATTTTACTATAATCTGGATAAACATCGTCAACATCGTCTAGAAAGTCAATGAATGTTTTACGCCATATTGCCTCTACACCAAAAACCCAGGCCCCTTTATGTCTTCTCACAGAACTCATGGTTTTATAACCTATGCCAATTGGCACAGCCAATTGCAATGGGCTGTAAGTGGCAGATCGGTTTTCAGTATTCAAAACGCGTAAATCAATGTCGCTATTTTCTAGTCTTGAAGGATTAAAATAAAAGGCAGACAAACCAATTACTGCATATGGGGTTTCGCTTCCATTTCTAATGTTGGTTCCAAATGAATGAAAATCTAACGAAAGCATACTTGCAAACTCATAAATATCAGATTTGAAATTTAAATTTTGTACTTGATAATTAATATTCCCTTCTGTAGTACCTGAAATTTTCAAATAGCTCAGTTGGTTCCTTAGTGAAAAATAGCTGCTCAAATTATAACGTTGATAGACTCCATATGACGGATGAAACTGTTTTAAGTTTTGTCCTTGAGATAAATCACCATAATAATTACTCACGCCATAAACTACACCAAACTCATTTCTGCCAGAAAAATATTTTTGTCCGTAAACATGAAAATGCGCCACAAAAGCAGCGCACATTATCAAAAATCTTTTGGTAACAGGATTAAAATTGAAAACAAGTTTGCTTTCCACCCACTATCTTCCTTGTCAATGTAAAGTTAAAAAACATATACCAATCTTTATTTTGAGAGGCATCACCACGAGGAGCACCCAACGTTTCGTTGGTTCCTACATCGTTTATTCCCAAAGATGGATCTTGTAATTCAGGAGTTCTATCTGCAAAAGCTGAACTTAAGCCAGTATTTGCACCGGTTGTAATTTGAGCATCAACATAAGTTAAACTCACATCATCTAGGTAATCTGTAAATGTTTTACGCAAACCAAATTCAACACCCCAAGCCCAAATTTCACTAAATTGTTTTTTGTACCCAACTCCAATTGGAATTGATACTTGAGTCAATGAATATCTTTTGCGGCTGTTATATTTGGTTGTTTCTTGACCTTCAGTGCTCAATGGTTGTAACTCAATCCATTTGCCATCGTACTTTGACAAATCTCCGTAATCTGCAGGGTCGTACAATCCAGGAATATATTTGAATTGCGCCATTGGGTTAAATTTGAAAACACCAATTCCAGCAAACAAGAAAGGAGTACCAGGATTTGTTCTTTGTGTTTCGCCAAAACCAAAAATATTCCATTCTAAAGTTCCACTGAACTCCATGATATTGCTTTTAAAACTCAAATTTCTTTTGCGATATGCTGCATCGCTGCTGTAGTTTTGATCGTTTCCACTTATTTGACCAAAAACCGCATTACCACGCAAGGTTAAAAAGTCAGAATAATTAAAACGACAAATAATACCACCCATTGGATGGGATTCGTTCAATGCAACCAATGGGGTCAAGTCACCCATATAGTTAGAAGCACCTAGGGTAATTCCAACCTCAATAGGTTTGCCCCTAAAACGTTTCGGCTGGGCGTTCAACTTAAATGCGAACATCAAAGCGAACAATAATATGATCCCAGATTTAAAGGTTTTTGTCATCATGGTATTAGGCAAATTTAACGAATCGGTATTATTTTTCCTAACTTTATGCACAATAACAATGTAAAAGTAAAAAAAAGGCAATTTAACCCCTTACTAAATAATACATTCCCATAACCAAATAGTTACGTAAAAAAGGAATATTTGCAATGATATTCAGTTGTTTTCGCGGTTTAATTCCAAACTTATATTCATAAATTGGATTGAATAAATAACTCGATTTTTTTACCACAAAAAATTCTGAAACTTTACAAATTCGCTCAAATCTTTCAATAGAAATACCTGTATCACGAATTTCTTCCATGGTTTTTATTCCGCTTTCATTCACACCAAACATTTTCATAACTGACGGATATAACCCACCAGGGAGCAAATGATAATATGGCATTTTGCTAGCCAATTTACCTGGCAGCACTTGCTGGTGGCCACCATAAGGCATTTGCCA
Organism: Flavobacteriales bacterium; assembly: GCA_947487175.1. GTDB lineage: Bacteria > Bacteroidota > Bacteroidia > NS11-12g > UBA955 > VMCP01. Next base: position 17,186 of record CANKVM010000019.1, read on the forward strand.
AGGTGGAAACGCAAAAAATACCACTCCCCCTTTATTCAAAAAACGATGTAATTGGGGCATAAACTTCTCTTGATTTGGAATATGCTCTATCACATCCTTCAAAATAATTAAATCAAATTTGGTACCCAAATCCACCTCAGGATTTACATCGTAAATATCTTTGTTTAGGAATTGAATTTTGCCATTTTCCAGTTCATCTTTCATGAATTCTCTGGCAAACTCCAATCGTGATTCTTCCAATTCAATGCCAGTACATTTGTATCCTAAATCTGTGAAAGCCTTCAAAACACCGGCTTCACCACAACCAATTTCCAAAACGCGCATTTCGCTAGGAAACTGATATTGCTCTTTAATAAATGGTATAATATGTCCCACCGTTACCTTGTGGGTCATGTCAAAATAATAACGCTTATCGCCGTGAAATTCGTACATAATTAAGGTTTTTGCAAAACCTCTCCGCAGTTTTTACAAGTTCTCAAATGTTCGGAATCATAAAATTCATTGAAATGATTTAAGAAATCTGTTTCAATATTTTTTAGTTCAAAGTAGGCCTCATGCAATTTGTGATTACAGCTATCGCAAAACCACAACAGTCCATCTGTAAATCCTTTGCCTACTCTCACCCTTTCAATAACCAAACCCACGCTTCCTGCTGTTCTTCCTGGAGAATGAGGCACTTTTGCTGGCAACAAATACATATCACCGGCCTTCATTTTCACGTCTTCCCTCATGCCATCTACTTGAATTTTGATGGTAATTTCACCTTCCAATTGATAAAACAATTCTTCGGTTTCATTATAGTGGTAATCTTTTCTAGCATTCGGGCCACCAACAACCATTACAATGTAATCTGATCCTTCCGGATAAATATTTTTATTGGCAACAGGTGGTTTCAAAAGATGCTTATTCTCTGAAATCCACTCTTGTAAATTAAAAGGTTTTCTAATATTCATGACAACATTTTGGTTGGCTTTAATACAAAAATAATCAATTTTATTGAATCTCTTTTTTTAGTACTCACATTTTGAAAGTTTATATCGTAAATTTGCACCATTATACATGAGTGACGCAATAAAGCACGAATGTGGGGTGGCATTCATTCGCTTGAAAAAACCCCTCGAGTACTATTACGAAAAGTACGGCACATATTGGTACGGCCTGCATAAATTGCAGTTTCTAATGACCAAACAACTCAATCGAGGCCAAGATGGTGCGGGTATTGGTGTGGTAAAACTTGACCCAGATTTCGGCGCACGTTACCTCGCTAGAAAAAGAAGTGCATCCAAAACTGCACTTTCCGATATTTTTGATGATGTTGCTTCCGCCCTCAAAGATATCCCTAAAGAAAAACAATTTGATGGCGATTTCTTAAGAAAAAACTATGCTTATGCAGGTGAATTATTACTAGGACATCTTCGTTATGGCACATATGGAGGGAATTCAATTGAAAATATTCATCCTTTCCTTCGTCAAAATAACTGGATGGCTAGAAATCTTATGTTGGCAGGTAATTATAACATTACCAATACCGAACAATTATTTGAAAACCTGATTGAACTTGGTCAACAACCCAAAGAAAAAAGCGACAATGTGTTGATGCTTGAAAAAATTGGGCACTTTATTGACGAAGAAAATCAACGTCTTTTCGGAATTCTAAAATCTCAAGGATTTAGCAATAAAGAAATTTCAGATAAAATTAAAGAAGAAATATCTATCCCCAATATCTTAAAACGCAGTTTTAAAAATGTTGATGGGGGATATAATATGATTGGATTATTGGGTCATGGCGATGCTTTCATTATTCGCGATCCAGCCGGAATTCGCCCTTCTCACTATTACTCAGACGATGAAGTTGTGGTGGTTGCTTCCGAAAGAGCAGCAATCCAAACCGCATTTAACCTTTACCCAGAACAAATTTCTGAACTTGGTCCAGGAAATGCACTGATCGTTAAAAAAGATGGTTCTCATTTTGAAACCAATATCAACGAACCCGTTGAAAGAAAAAGTTGCAGCTTCGAACGTATTTATTTTAGCCGTGGAAACGACCAAGAAATTTACGCAGAACGCAAAGAATTAGGTCGTTTACTCGCTACTCCAGTTATGGAAATGCTTGGAAATGATTTGGTAGACACCGTATTTAGCTACGTTCCAAATACCGCTTCTACCAGTTTTTACGGACTTATTGACGGTATCCATGAAATTCGTTTGAATATTCAAATTGATGCCCTTTCTCAAATTGATGCCAAAACCAATCCTGAAAAAGTAAAAGAAATTTTGAGCTGGCGCCCACGCCGCGAGAAAATTCTTGTGAAGGATGTTAAAATGCGCACATTTATTACCAATGATACCGACAGGGAAGATTTGGTTGGGCATGTTTACGACATTACCTATGGCGTTGTGAAATCTTGGCAAGATACTTTGGTAATTATGGACGATAGCGTAGTTCGTGGAACTACGTTAAAAACAAGTATTTTAAGAATCCTAGATCGACTTGAACCAAAACGCATCATTTTGGTGAGTTCTGCGCCTCAAATTCGCTATCCCGATTGCTATGGAATTGACATGAGCAAAATGGGCGACTTTGCAGCATTCAGGGCAGCCGTTGATTTGTTGAAAGACAAAGGAATGGAATCACTCATGCAAGACCTTTATGTTAGGGCTGTGGCAGAATTGAAAAAACCTGCTACAGAACAAAAATGTATCGTTCAAGAATTATACGAGCCACTAACCCAAGAAGAAATCTCTCAAAAAATTGCCGATATGGTAAAACCAGTTGGCTTGAGAGCAGAATTTAATATTCTTTTCCAAACCGTTGACAAATTGCACCAAGCTTGCCCTAACGATTTAGGCGATTGGTATTTCACCGGAAATTACCCAACTCCTGGAGGAACAGAAGTAGCCAACCGCGCTTTTGTTTATTACATGGAGGGACGAAAAGAAAGAGCTTATTAATATTTTCAAACAATTTCAATAAATTTGCATTAATTCGAATTATGAGCACAGTTAAAGAAGTTATCAGTAAACTACAAGAACAACTCGACAAAAACCTTTCACATACTTCTGTGGAATTCACAAGAATACGCGCCGGTAAAGCATCTCCAGATATGCTAGATGGTGTAATGGTTGAATATTATGGCGCTGCCACACCATTGTCGCAAGTTGCCAATGTAAATACACCAGATGCACGCACAATTAGCATTCAACCTTGGGAAAAAACATTGATTCGCCCAATTGAAACAGCAATCATCAATGCAAACCTCGGTTTTGCACCTCAAAACGATGGTGAGTTTATTCGTATAAGCATTCCGCCAGTAACTGAAGAACGTCGTAAAGAATTGGTGAAACGTGCAAAATCTGAATGTGAAAATTCTAAAGTAGGAATTAGAAATTTACGTAAAGATGCCAACGAAAGAATCAAGAAATTGAAAAGCGATGGTACCAGCGAAGACGAGTGTGCAGCGGGTGAAGAAAGCGTTCAAAGAATAATTGATAATTATATCAAAAAAACTGACGATTTATTCACTAACAAAGAGAAAGAAATTATGACGGTATAATCGTCATATTTTCTTTTACATATTCTGCTCTTTCAATCAATTTTTCAAAAGTATCTGCAATCACAGTAACGTGTCCTAATTTTCTATTGGGTCTGCTTTCTGTTTTTCCATACATGTGAATGAAAACATCTGTTTGTTGTTTCCACATGTCTTCATTTTCTAACTGATACCCACCTATAAGATTCTCAGGTCCTACAATATTCAACATTGCACTTGGTTGCTTTAGCGTTGAATTACCCAACTCTTGTCCTAGCAAAATACGGTTTAATTGTGCAAACTGACTTGTAACACATCCCTCAATAGTATGATGACCGCTATTGTGTGGACGAGGTGCAATTTCATTCACCAAGATTTCTCCGCTGCGGGTTAAAAATAACTCAACTGCAAACAATCCTGGCGATTGAAAAGCCTGAATTACACTTTCAGCAATTTCACGCGCTTTGATTTCAACGTCAATTGCTATTTGAGCGGGTGAATATAAAAACTCAACCAAATTGCTTTGGGCATTAAAATACATTTCTATTGATGGAAAAGAACTCTTATTGCCATGCTGATCAACTGCTACAATAACTGCAAGCTCTAATACATCTTCAACAAATTGTTCCAATAAAACAGAACCTTCAAAAGGGATAATGCCATTTTGAACATCAGATTTATTGCAAATACTCACACCCTTGCCATCATAACCGCCTGTTCTGGTTTTAACAACTATTTTATTTTGAGGGAATTTCGAAAAGTCAACCGCTGCCAGCATGGTTGAATCAACCAATTCAAATGGTGCTGTTGGAATGTTATTCGCTTGAAAAAATAACTTTTGTGCGCCTTTGTCTTGGATCATTTTCAACACCAAAGGTTTGGGGATTATGTTTTTTCCTTGTGCTTCTAATTGAATCAACGCATCAACATTGATATGTTCAATTTCCCAAGTTAACACATCAGATACCGCCGCCAATTGTTCAATGGCATTTGCATCATTTAACGAACCAATAATTAAATTCTGACAATAAGGACTAGCAGGACAATCACTAGAAGATTCTAAAACTGTGTAAGACGCAATATCGAAATTTGCCTCTTGCAACATCATCATTCCCAACTGACCTCCCCCAATAATACCGACTTTAATTTTCGAATCCATTGTTGCAAAGTTAATTTAGATTGTCGCAATATTTTTGAGATTCATCTAAATCTCATCAAAATATCATACAATTTATGTATATTCGAATAAATATGCCTGACCCCCTCTCGGTACAAATTTTACAAACTCAGTTAGAGGCCCCTACTTTTTCAAGTTGGATTACTGTCTTAATTTGCCTTTTAACCATAGCTTTTTTCTCAGGAATGGAAATTGCTTTTATTTCTGCCAATAAACTTAGAATAGAATTACGCAGCAAACAAAATATTTTCGGCGCTAAGCATCTGGCAAGATATATCAAGCAACCAAGCGAATTTATTAGTACCGTTTTGGTAGCCACCAATTTAAGTTTGGTAATTTATGGTATTGCCATGGGCAATATTCTTGAATATTATTTAACTGCTTATATTCATTCAAATATTCTTAAATATGTATTTGTTACCTTAATAAGCACCATGTTGGTTCTTGTTACTGCCGAATTTATTCCAAAAACCATATTTAAAATGCAAGCTGATTCGCTCATTTTTGCGCTTGCTTTGCCCTTTAGAATGATGCATTTAATGCTTTGGCCTTTAATTGCATTCACCAAAGGTGCATCCTCTTTTTTACTTAAAATTTTTACCAAAACCCAAATCACAGAGCAAACTCCCGTTTTTTCAAAAGTTGATTTAGACAATTATATATCATCAATTGAAAATTCTAACTCATCTGAATCCCAAGAAATAGATACCGAAGCTTTCCGGAATGCCCTCGATTTTAGCGATGTGGTTGTAAAAGATTTCATGGTTCCTAGAACAGAGTTGGTGGGTATTGATATTGATTCGAGTATTGATGAATTGAAAGAAAAATTTATCGAATCTTCACTATCTAGAATCTTAATTTTTAGAGATACCATTGACAATATCATTGGATTTGTTCATCATAGCGATCTGTTTCATAATCCCTCAAAAATTGAAAATATCTTACGACCTACGTTAATTGCAAACGAAAGTTTAGAAGCACACGATATGCTCAGAAATTTCATTCAAAATAGAAAAAGTTTGGCTATTGTGGTAGATGAATTTGGAGGGACAGCGGGTATTGCCACAATTGAAGACGTAGTTGAAGAGATATTTGGCGAAATTGAAGATGAATTTGATACCGAAGATTCCAATGAACACCTAATTGGTGAAAATCACTATCACTTTTCTTCCCGTTTAGAAATAGATTATTTAAACGAAAAGTACGATTTTAATATTCCAGAAGGCGAATATAACACCCTTGGTGGATTCATCATTTATTGCTCAGAGAAAATACCATTTACTGGAGAAACCATTCGTTACCAACAATTTGAGTTCCATATTAAAAAGATGGTTGGTGCTAAAATTGAAGAAGTTGAAATGAAAATTGCCCTTTAATTTTTGAGTTTGATTTTTATTACATCATTGGTGTAACCACCAATCACCCCAAATCCATTCTTGATATTTCCTATAACATTTGTTGGAAGTTGTGTTATTGAATTCTGTTGCCAAATATGGGCATTCCTGGAATTTAAATAATTAAAAATATTTACATCAATATTCTCCAAATAAATGTCAATCTGATACAATACAATCGAATTTGAAACAGACCTAGGCAATGTTTCATAAAATTCTAATCTTGATTCTGTTCCGTTAATGATTTCATCGCTAAAAAGAATCTCCTTGGTTGTATAGTTGTTATAACTATTTCTCGAAAAGCAAACTTCCGTGCCGCCAATGGGCAATTTGTCTTCGTATAAAAAGCTATCAACCTTTCCCAAAACAGCGTCAATCGTATATTTCTTAAAATGTCTTACTCCGTAAATTCTATAGTAATTGGTATTGTAAGCACTATCCTTGAAATAAATGCGGTAAGCCTTTGTTTTGCCCACATTCGAAATTAAGGTTGTCAAGGTATCTAAGCGTTTGATGTATATTTTTGAGGGAATTTTAATAGGTACATTATCATTCAACAATGAATGTTTTACTTGAAACCACAAACTATCATTTGGCATGAAGTTTTGATTCATACTGTACTTGCCAATTCCGTTAGAATTGAATGTAAATAAACCTTTTGATCTAGAACGAATAGACAAATTAGCATCATTGATCCAGTTATATGCACTGGTTATTTGAGACACTTCAGAAACTGTTGCATTTACAAAACTATCAGGATGAATAAAGCTATGTATAACCAACGTTTTAGGACTCGCACTAATCTGAACAATTGGCACCTCTTCTATGCAGCTTTGCAAGCAGATAAATAAAAAGCAATATTTCAGATACTTCAACATTAGAATGAAATTTGATAACTAGCAAAAGGAATAATTGGCAATAAACTCACTTGATATAATTTGCGAGAACCATCTGAATCCAAGCCTAGATTTAAAAAAAACGGATTATGTCTGTTGTATACATTATAAATGCCGAACGAAAAATTACGCGGATATTTTGTAGTCTTAGAAGAAATGGTCATAGACAAATCTAACCTGTGGTTATCTTTTGCCCTATTGTTGTTCCGATCTCCGTAAATGTAAATATCTCTGTAAGGATCATTGTTTGTAGACGACGGATAAACCCCAATTGGCATGGTATAGGCAAAGCCAGAATTAAATACCCAAGTAGCGCTGATATTGATTCGTTTTGATAATTTATACGAAGCCATAATATAAATATTATGCCTTCTATCATATCTTGAGGGGAAAGGATTTCCCTGATTCAATTGGTCAAACTTCCTTATGCTTGTCATCCAAGTATAGGAAATCCAACCTGTAAGTTTGCCTTTTGTTTTTTCAGCCAAAACTTCAATTCCCTTTGTTAATCCACTTCCCGCACATACTGAATTTTCCCAATTCTGACCAGAAGTTACATAAACAGCATTGTTATTATATTCTAGAATATCATCAAAAACTTTTTGAAACATTTCAATACTGAATTGAAAATTATCCAATTCTTTGGTTAAACCTATTGAACCTTGCGTTGCTTTTGCAGGTTTAAATATAGTATTCGAGGGCACCCATAAATCAGATGGCAAACCCATGGTTAAATTATTCAATTGATGGAAGAATTGACGGGTTTGTGATACGGCAACTTTTAACCACAAATTACCAGGTAACGCATATCGAATGCTTATACGAGGCTCCGGAAGAATATAATATTGCCCATAGCCCAATCCATAATAAACACCGCGAATACCAAAATCATAATATCCCCACTTCGGATTGTGATATTCTAATGTCAAGTAACTAAAAATTTCCGGTGTGGTTAATAAGTTATCTTGATACACTATTTCTGTTTTTACACTGTCTGTCTCAGACGTTATTACCCTTTTATTTGGAATAAAGGTATGTAAAATATAACCCATACCAATTTTCGCGGCCAATTTATGTGTTAGCTGCTTTTTTAGGTGTGCAGAGTATTCAATGTCCCTCAAGCCATTCGAAATCACATAAAGTGATTTTTCTAATTTTTGATTTCCGAATAAATCAGTTTGCTTATTAGAGTACAAATGTGAATGAGAATATGTGTAATTGGTAACATAAGCTTTAAGTGAAAAATTCGCACTTGGAGTCAACATATAATCCCATTTGATACTTGCCAATTGATTACCCCAAGACGAAACATCGTCTAGTTTTAAATCTTGGCTAATATTATTATTCTTATAGGTGATATTCCGATTTAGTAAACCAGCATAATCAATACCCAAATAGCCAGAAACCGACAATCTACTGCGTTCACTAAAACGATGGGTTATTTTAAAATTCACATCATAAAAATAATATCGATTGGCAAAATTTCCATTTTGATATTGTACCAAACTTGATAATGGTTGAACCAAATAATCAAACAAACTTCTTCTCAATGCCATTGAAAAGGATGTCTTTTTTTTGAATATAGGTCCGTTTAATGATAATCGGCTCGATAACAGTCCAATAGAAACAGATCCTCCAAATTTTTCAGCATTTCCTTCTTTGGTGGTAACATCAATTACGCTACTCAACCTGCCTCCTTTGTCGGCGGGAAAAACTCCCCTGTAAAACTTGGCATTTTTTACCACGTCGCTATTGAAAACGCCAAACATACCATAAAGGTGGTAGGCATTATAAACTGGTACTTCGTCTAATAATATCAAATTCTGGTCAGATGCACCACCCCTAACATACATTCCAAAAACTCCTTCGCTACCTGAAACAACACCGGGGTTAAGGCTCATCACCCTAAGAATATCTGGCTCTCCCATCAAATGAGGTATTTTATCGAGTTGGGCTCTATTAATGTTAAATTCATCCGATTTCCCAGAAACCACCTTCGGCGAATTTTTATTCCAATCGGCAGTTACCAGGGTAATTTCCATGCTTTCTGCAGTATCAGGAACCAATGGGATATCTATAAAATAATTTCGTTTTTCATCTTCAATGGTATCGTAAAATGTTTCAAACCCCGGATAAGAAACTGCATAAATTAATTTCCCGCTTGAAGTTTTCAACTGGAATATGCCTTGGTCATTCGTGAATGTAGATTGATTCCTGCCCACAAGCGAAATCATAGCGTTTACCAATCTTTCTTTTGAATCTGCATGCCAAACTCTTCCTGAAATGACAAGTTCATCAATTGGGGCTTCCCATTGTTGAAGAACCAAAAAATTATCACCCAATAATATAAAATTCAATCCCAAACCCTGCAAAAAATCTCTTAAAGCAACTTTGGCAATTTCATTTTGGTAGTTAACTACGAAACGCTTTTTCTTTGGCTTTAAAGCAGCATCATATTGAAAATAGCAATCCGTTTTCTGTTCGAAAATCTTTAATATTTTCTCGAAATCGTTGCCACTATAAGAAATTGAAATACGAGAATTTAAAGAATTGGTTTGACCAAAAAGCACAGTAAATTGCGCAAACAAAATGATCAAAACTATCCTTAATTTCATAAGGCAAATACGCTTTTTTTAGTGTTTATCAGCGTAATCAAATGCCTTCTTCAACAAATCAGAAGTTCTAGAAACAGGGTCTTTTCTAATTTTATTTTCTTCAGTTTCAATTTGAGTAAACAACGCTGCGGTCGCTTTTTCAGTTACATATAAATTCAAATCAGGTTGAATATCAGCAGTTAATCCCAATAATTTCTTGTTTTGATTGATTTTGGTAACCACAGGATTCCATGTTTTTGCCACGGCTACCTCGTCTAGCGCTTTTTTCACTTCTGGCATAAACAATTGTTGGAGTTCAGCTTGCGAAGAACTCTTCAAATAATTTGTTGCAGCACCTTGTCCACCTGTCAATATTTTCATTGCATCAGTAAAAGACATATTTGTAATTGCCTTTTTGAACACCGGCACAGCCAATTGCATTGATTTTTCAGCACCCGCATTCATTGCGTCGATGGTTTTGTCTAACTCTTTTCCAATTGCTGCATTCAACAAATAGTTGTCGCGAATTTTCTTTTCAATGTTTTGAATTTCAGCAGGTAATAATATTTTTATTGATGGATTGGCTGCAAACGCACCCACTTTGCCCAAAGTGCCCGTTCCATTAATAACTCCGTTGATTAATGCTTCTTTCAATCCTCCTGCGGCTTCATCGCCAGTTAATGAAGGAACAGCGGGTTTGCCATTCGCTACATTGCTTAAAGCCTCATTTGCTACGTTGGTTGCAGCAGATTTCAATACATCGCAAGCTGCAAAAATTACAGTTGCTGCTAAAGAGAAAATAACCAGTTTTTTCATGAATTCAATTACTTCAAATATAATGCCTGAACCTCCAAAATCTTTAATAGTTCGATAAGAAGATGTAAAATAATTACTAACTTCGTATAATATGAAATTCAGATATTATTCAACAGTGTTTTTGCTAACCATTTTAAGCCTTTTATCATGCAATTCAACCACAGCACAAGGCGTTAAAAACATTTCTACAGATGAATTTGTAGAAGCCTTGAAAAATTCAAACAAGAAAATCATATTAGATGTTCGCACACCCGAAGAATTTGCAAATAGCCACATTGACGGCTCTATAAATATGGATGTTCGTTCGGCGGAGTTTAACCAAAGAATTGCCAAATTAGATAAAGATCAACCCGTTTATGTGTATTGTCTTTCTGGGGGAAGAAGTGCAAACGCATCTAATATTTTAGCCGAAAATGGATTTAAAACTGTAAATAATATGCTTGGCGGCATTTCAAAATGGTCGGGCGAAAACAAACCCACCATCACTGCCGAAGGAGCAAGCGAAAGAGGCATGTCAGTTGAACAATTCAACGCACTTATCAATGCAAAAGACTCAGCAGTTTTTGTAGATTTCTTTGCGCCATGGTGTGCACCATGCAAAAAAATCAAAGATTATATTCCTGAGTTGCAAAATGAGTACAAAGGCAAATTGAAAGTAGTTTTAATTAATTACGACGAAAATCCCAAATTGGTAAAAGCACTTGGTGTTACTGGAATTCCGTATTTGAAAGTGATTACAGCAAAAGGTACTACGGTACTTCAGGATTTTCATACAAAAGAAGAAATACTGGCTGTATTAAACAAATAATACCCATGCAATCTCAGTTCGAAGCGCTACACGCTTTGTTGCATTCCTATGCCGTTCCCTCAAAAAGGGAAGGAATGGAGAAATATATGAAAAACCTTTTTTCATATATTAGCGTCCCATCCCCAAATAGAAAAGAAGCCTTAGCCATTTTTAACAAAGCTTGGAAACCTGCAAATCACCAAGAACTCATCGATTGGATAACCTTCCTTTGGAATTCTAATGAACGAGAATTTCAATATGTTGCCATGGAGCACTTTTATAAGTACCGCAAATTGTGGCTAGAATCAGACATCAATTTTATTGAATGGATGGTGGCTACCAAAAGTTGGTGGGATACCGTAGATGCACTCGCGGCAACAATTGTAGGTGAATTTTTTAAAAAATTCCCTCAACAATTTGAATCAAATATGTCAAAATGGATTGCAAGTGACAACATGTGGATCAACCGCACCGCCATCATTTGTCAATTGAAGTATGGTAAAAACACACAAACCAATTGGTTAGAAAAATCAATATTACCCCATACCAAATCCAAAGAATTCTTCCATCAAAAAGCCATTGGTTGGGCTTTGAGGCAATACGCCAGAACTGATTTAGATTGGGTTGTTGATTTTGTAAATTCAAACGAATTAAAGCCCCTTTCTCGACGCGAAGCTTTGAAACACCATAAGCACTTGTTATAAATCGTTTCTGCCACCAAGCACAATTTGAATGCCTTCAGTTAAGCTATGCGGCGTGTATCCCAATTCTTTTCTCGCTTTGGTAATGTCTAATCCTGTAATTGGTGGACGTTTGGCAGGCTGATTCAACGTTGTACTACTCACCTTTTCAAGGTTGTCCATTGAGAAATTAAACATCCCCGCAACTTTTTCAACCAATTCATAGATATTTAAATAATCTTCACCGGCAACATTATAAATTCCTTGTGCTTTTTGACTTGCTGCCAAAAAACAACCTTGAGCCAAATCTTCAGCCAACGTTGGGGTTCTGAACTGATCAAAAACAACCTTTGCTACTTTTTTGTCTTTCAATGTGTTGTAAGCCCAAAGAATAATATTAGAACGGCTCATATCGGCAACTTGACCATACACCAAAACAGTTCTTAAAATTGACCAACTTTTGGCATGTTCAGTCACCATTTTTTCTGCCTCCAATTTACTCCAACCGTAATACGACAATGGATTTGCCTCATCGGTTTCGGTGTACATCGGTTTGGTTCCATCAAATATGAAATCGGTGCTTAAGTGCACCAAATGAAAATCCATTTCCGTTGACAATTGAGCCAATGTTTTAACAGCTTCAATATTCAACGATACACAGGCTTCCTTTTCAAATTCACAATCATCCACTTGCGTCATTGCCGCAGTATGAATTACAACATCTGGTTTATACATTTCTAAAACTTCGGCAACTTGTGCTTTGTTTTCTATGTCCATTTCTTGGTAAACATATCCTTCTTTTGAGGGATATCGGTTTGCGCCTCTGCCTGTGGCAATCAATGTAATATCAGATTTTTGAAGATATAAATCTGTAAGTTTTTGGCCTAAAAGGCCATTACTTCCGGTTACCAATACAACTTGCGACGCCATTTTTTATAATTCCCTTCAAATGTCTTATCGAATTTCTCATTCTGCAAATCGAGTTTTCCCCCAAAAGTTCAAACGATTGCGTATTTTTGTGCCATGAAATTTGTTACCTACATCAATCAACAAACTCCTGAAGTTGGAATTATTGTAAATGAAAAGATTTACCCTGTAAATAAAATTGACAATTCCATTCCATCTCAAATGTCTGATATTCTAAACGATTGGGATGCCAACATGGTAAAAGCGAAAGAAGTAGAAGCGCAAATTTTAACTGGAAATCACGAAACTTTATCAAGTTCTCTTGAAGGTTCTAACCTATTGGCTCCAGTACCAAATCCTACCAGCTGCCGCGATGGTTATGCCTTCAGACAGCACGTAGCAGCAGCACGTAGAAACAGAAACGTCCCTATGATTGCTGAGTTCGATCAATATCCAATTTTCTATTTCACAAACCACAATGCCATTATGGGTCCTGGTGAAATACGTTGTATGCCCGATCATTTTCAAAAGTTAGACTTTGAATTGGAAGTGGCTGTTGTTTTAGGTAAAAGAGGCAGAAATGTGAAAGCCGCTGATGCTGATCAATATATTGCTGGTTTCATGATCATGAACGACATGAGTGCAAGAACCTTGCAAATGGAAGAGATGTTATTGAATCTTGGACCTGCAAAAGGAAAAGACTTCAGCACCGTAATTGGTCCTTGGTTGGTTACACCTGATGAATTGGAATCATTTAAAGTCCCTGCAAAATCAGGACATATTGGAAATAGTTACGACCTTAAAATGAGTTGCCATGTAAATGGAATTCAAGTGAGTAGCGGTAGCGTTGGCGACATGGATTGGACATTTGCTGAAATCATTGAGCGATGTGCATACGGTGCCGATATTTTTCCTGGAGACGTTATTGGATCAGGTACTGTTGGAACAGGTTGCTTCCTAGAATTAAACGGTACAGGTTTATTAAACGATCCTAGCTTTAAGCCACAATGGTTGCAAGCTGGCGATGTTGTTACTATGGATATTACAGCTTTGGGTCACTTGAGCAATACCATTGTAAAAGAGGATAGTGAGATGTCGCTATTGGCTCTCAAAAAAATGAACTAATTTTAATTTGATGGAGTTGGATTAAAACCCATCTCCATCAAACATATTTCCGAGTCCACCTAAAATACTTCCTTCTTCTTTTCTACCGCCCATTGGTTGTCCGTAGCTTAAAATCCTACTTGCCAAACGGCTAACAGGCAAACTTTGTAACCAAACTTTTCCTGGGCCGGAAAGGGTAGCAAAAAACAATCCCTCACCACCAAAAATCGCATTTTTAATTCCTTTTACCATTTGAATGTCGTAGTTTACAGTAGATGTAAATGCTACAATACAACCCGTATCAACTTTCAATTGTTCTCCTGGAGCCAAATCGCGTTCCAAAATAAATCCACCTGCATGAACAAAGGCCATTCCATCACCTTCAAGCTTTTCCATGATAAAACCTTCACCACCGAATAGGCCTGTTCCAAGTTTTCGTTGAAATTCAATACCCACACTAACGCCTTTGGCTGCGCATAGAAATGCATCTTTTTGACAAATGATTTTATTTCCCAATCGAGATAAATCAAGGGCGACAATTTTACCTGCATAAGGTGCAGCAAAAGCTACTTTCTGCTTGTTGTAAACGTTATTGGTAAAAGCGGTCATGAACAAACTTTCACCCACCAATAATCGTTTTCCGGCGCCCATCAATTTGTCGAAAAAGCCACCTGAATTTTGCTGGCTTCCATCGCCAAAAATGGTCTGCATTTCAATGCCATTATCCATAAACATAAAACTGCCACTTTCTGCAATTACCGTTTCTTGAGGATCTAACTCAATTTCTACACACTGCATTTCTTCGCCGTGTATGTAATAATCAATTTCGTGATTGCTCATCATATATCTTCAAATTTGAAGAAAAAATTTGAAAATTAAAAAGACAATCGTCAAATGATAAAAATATTCGATAATTAAAACCAGTAAACCAGTTTTGCAGCAATGCTTCTGCCTTGTGCCATCCAAGATTCGGTGAGTGCATTTGGTGTCAATGCAAATTGTTTCCAATTTTGAGAGAATACAATAAAGATATCACTCATTGGTCTATAACGCCATTGGAATCTTAAGTTCATATTCATAAGCTCTTTTTGAGCATTCAATTGCCAATAACCAGTAACATACATTGTGGTATTTAAGCTGTGCTCAATTTTCAATCCAACCAAATCAATATTGTACAAACCACTGTCCCTCAAATCAATTCTAATTCTTTGGAAATTCGATGAAATAAACCACTTAGGTAATTTCTTTTTCCCAATTCCAGGAACACGGTAATTCAATGTGGCATTAAATTCATTTTTATAACCAATAAAATATTTACCAGTTGTAAATTCAACGGAAGCTGTGATTGGCTTTCTACTATTCGTTGTAAACTCAGTATGCCAGTTAAGCCAATTAAATTGGCCAGTAAAATAACCACCCCCTGGCAAGTCTACTGGTGCAAAAGGCAAAAATAGTCTATAATATTCGTGATCCAAACTCGTATGTATCACTGCGCTATTTTGAAAATTAAAGTCAAAACCTATTTCTGAATTTGACTCTGTAGGATCAAACATACTATCGTAATAACTTGAATTATATACCACCACAGAAATATTATTGATGGTTTTATTGTTACGGGGATAATAGGTGTATTTAACTTCAGGTTCCAATCGCCAATAATCAAGCTTTTTGATTTTGTTTGTTGAGGGATCATAATTATCGACCCTAGGAACAAATCCACTCCTTGCTTTAAAATGTTTGCTCACGTATTCATGATTCCACATGAACATCCAATTTAGCGATTTACGAAGAAGCCAGGTTGCATGAGAATATCCCATTGCATTTGATAGCCCTGGATAAAAAGACTTCATTACAAAACCCTTACCTGCCCATGTGTTGCCCTTAGTAAGTAAATTATACTCTAAACCTAAAATGCTGTTATAATCAGACTTCTGGCTCAGCTTGCCAGAATCGGCAAATTTCTTTCCTAGAATAACATCATTCACGAAAATCATTCCAATATTTGAAGAATTAAATACCTTCTTCTGAAATGCCAAGACGGTGTAATTTGAACGATTAATGGGTGTATTGTGTTTGCCAACAACTTCATCGGTGGTTAAATTCATTGCACCCAGTCTCAAACCATTTCCATATTTCCCAGAAATGCGTAAACCATACAATATTGGAATATTGCCATCATATTGATCATTTAATCCAATCCGCCTGGAGAAAAACGGTCTAATTTGCCTGAAACCAAAGTTGGCAAATAGATCACTATTTTCAATAAAGAACTGACGGCGTTCAGGAAAATATAAACTATACCTTGTTAGATTTAATTGCTGCACATCGACATCTACGTTTGCAAAGTCGGGATTCACCGTTATATCCAAATTCAAACTCGATGTAACACTAATTTTGGCATCCATTCCAATTTTCGGTGAATTTGTAAATCTGGCTCCAGGTCCAGTGGAAAGAAAATTACCACTAACATAAGGAATAAGTACAAACTTCTTCGTTTTTACTTGCAACGGTTTACTCCAAATCAAAGAATCTGAAAATACCAATGAACTGATATTGAAATTCCTTGGAACACGCACATAGCTGCTAATTTCATTGTTTCTGTAATCTATTCTTGAAACATTAAAGCTCCAAACTTTTGAGCCTGTTGTAAACCTGATACTCGAAAAGGGAATGGCCATTTCGGCAATCCAAAAACTATCAGAAATTTTAGTTTCACTAAACCAAACCTGGTCCCATGCAGTTGTAACGCCCATGGTACCACCGTTCTCAATGGCTCCTTCTCTTTGAGCATTATGCGGAGTCACCCCAAAAGAAAACCCATTCTGACCATCTAAAAAGGGAGAAATAGTTAAAATGACTGCATCGTTTGTCATTACACTAAAATCTCGCTTTAAACTCTGAACTACAAATGGTTTATGGCTATTTTTATTCTCGCAGATGAAAGCAGCGTAAATGAACTTATCATCATATGCCAATTCGAAATTTGTTTGCGTTTGTGATACAGAAGTATCATATGGGTAATGCTGTATAAAACGATGATTACCCGTTCTTGTTTTCAAGCCATTCCAAATGGTTTCATTTAAAACACCATCAACCTTAATTTGCTCTTGAATAAAATGAACTTGAAGTGGTTTGGATTTTTGATTGTCAGAATACTGAGCTTTTAACCCACAGAAAAAGAATATAACAAAGATAAAAAAAACAAACTTTTTCATTAATCCTGTTCGGCAATATTTCGCTTTTCTAAAATAGTTAAACTATTCAAATTCGTGTAAAAAGCCTTTTTGCTGGCATACACATAAAATTTAAGCGAACGGCCCAAAGTCAATTCGTTTCCACGAATTCTGTTCCAAGAGCGCAGTTGCGTTGGCGTACAGTCAAAAATATCAGTCAATGTAAATAGGCCATCGCCCTTTTTCACTGAATAATAAACCCAAATTTTTCGGTCTGCTAGCGGTTTTGGTATTACTGTACTTTCAACATCATGAGGTTCCTCTGATGTTTTCAAAATTGTAACAGTGTCATTGTTTTCCAAAATCTCAACCATGGTATCATATTCAATAGGTTTTACCGGTTTAACTATTAACCAATAATTAATTGAATCTTTTTTAGCCCTGAATTTAGAGACCATTTTTTTCGGCATTCTAAAAACAAAAGCTTTTCCCATATAAGGCACATAGTCTGTTTTCAATGAGGGATTTAAATTTCTCAAATCATTTACAGAAACATCAAAATGCTCTTGGATTACGGTAAAAGGCAATATTTGAGTTACAGAAGAAACTGTGTCTGAAACAATTTGCTTAAATTCAGTTTCTCTAATTTCACCTTCTTCAATGCAATAATTTAAGGCAACCATAGCCGAATAAAATTGTATTACAGGAATTCTTTCTTGAGGTTCTAACAACAAATAAATTTTATTAAAATCTAAAGAACCCGCAGTATGAATAACTTGATTTAATCGTGCAGGTCCAATTTTGAAAGCGGTAATGACTTTAAGCCAATCGCCATAAATCGTATATAAGTCTTTTAAATAGCGGCAAGCGGCAACATCGGCGGCATTTGGATCTCTGCGTTCATCGTATAACGCCATTTGCACCAAGCCATATTTTTTTGCAATCAAATACGACAAAGGCCACATTCCTGAAAAACCAGATTCATCTTTGTATCTTGTTTCAAAACCAGTATTTCCCGCGGGAATCATTGCTACAAACCAAGGCAAATCGTATTTTCTGCGAACTGCATCAATGTGTGTGCTGTAATATTTATATCTACCCAAAACAATGGAAGTTCCACCGTTTTCATTCATTAACCAGTCTTTGGTGGTTTGTTCAATTTCTTGATTGTAGAAAAAAGGAACTCCCCTGCTTTCTAGTTTTTTGATTTCCTTTTCAACTTTTACAGATTGCGCACCCAATGCGCTCCACAAAAGAGAAGCCAATAATAAAAACTTAAATCCTTGCTTCATTAATTGCACGTTTCAATCAATAATTGAGACAAATTAAATAATTCTTGCTCTTTGAAAGATTTACCCATCAATTGAATTCCCATTGGCAAACCAGCTTCAGTTTCAAATAACGGAAGTGATATTGCAGGATTACCAGCTAAATTTGCTTGAACTGTAAATAAATCAGCCAAATACATGGCAATAGGATCTTTACTTTTTTCGCCAAATTTAAATGCAGGTGTACTTGTAGTTGGTATTAAAATAGCATCTACATTTTCCAAAACTGAATTCGTTTGGTCTTGAATTACACGTCTCACTTTTTGCGCTTTGCTATAATAAGCATCATAATGATCGCTAGATAAAACAAAGGTACCCAACATAATTCTGCGTTTTACCTCAGGACCAAAACCTTCAGTTCTACTCAATGTATAAGTTGATTCTAAATCGTGGGCATTTTCACTTCTTTTGCCATACAACATTCCTGTGTATCTCGACAAATTGCTACTTGCTTCTGCCGTTGTTAAAACGTAATAAGCAGGAACCAATTGTTCTAATAGAGGGAAATCGAAATAGGTAATTTCGTGACCCGCATTTTCTAAATTCTTTATTAATATTTTGAAGGAAGATTTCACTTCTTCGGCAACGCCTGGATGGTGAATAGCTTCATTCATTACTGCAAACTTGGCCTTTTTAGGCGCCACAGCAGTGGTATATTTATCGGCAGGTTGTTGACGCATTGTTGCGTCGTGCTGATCAAATCCCGCCATGATTTCGGTTAGAAGCATATTGTCTTCCAAACTTTTTGTCATTGGTCCAATTTGATCAAAACTTGAAGCATATGCCAACAATCCGAAGCGTGAAATCAAACCATAGGTAGGTTTAAATCCAAACGATCCTGTAAAAGCACTTGGTTGACGAATTGAACCTCCAGTATCTGAACCTAAGGCGCAATGACACATGTTGGCTTGCACCGCAACAGCGCTTCCTCCAGAAGAACCTCCTGGAACACGACTTTCGTCGGCTGCGTTTTTTACTGGTCCATAAGCGCTATTTTCATTCGAAGCACCCATTGCAAATTCATCGCAATTGGTTCTGCCAATAAAAATTGCATCTTCGTCAAATAGTCGTTGAACAACGGTAGCAGAATATAACGACTCGAATCCCTCCAAAATTTTCGAAGAAGACCCTACTTTGTGATTTTTATAAGCGAGTACATCTTTCAGGGCAACAACTACACCAGCCAAGCGCCCAGCGGTACCTAGCTTTATCTTTTCATCGATCAAAGTTGCACGTGACAAAGCTTCATCGGCCCACACTTCTAAAAAAGCATTTAGATGCTTTTTATCTTCAATGTTTTGAAGATAGTGATTCACAAGTTGGACACATGAAACCGCACCCGAATTTAAGTCTGACCGAACTTCGGAAATGCGATTGTATGTTTTCAATTATTTGAATCTGGGTTTTTCTCTTCGTTCATTCCTTTTTGAATCTCACTCTTAATGCCTGATTTCGCGTCATTAAATTCACGAACTCCACGGCCAAGGCCACGCATTAGTTCTGGAATTTTTTTGCCACCAA